>NZ_CP177130.1:0-311592 GCF_046736035.1 Salinicoccus sp. HZC-1
ATGAGCAGTTTAAAAGAAATATGGGAAAATACATTAAATGCGATAGAAGATAAAATTGCGACAGCAAGTTATTCGACATGGTTCAAAGAGACGACTCTGATCCACCTGGATAATGAAAAAGCTGTTGTAAAGGCTGAATCCCAGTTCCAGAGAGACTGGCTGGAAAAGAACTACAGCCAGTTAGTACAAGATCAGCTCTACGACGTCATGGGGGAAAAACCCGACATTCAAATAGTAACTGAAGAAGAGCAGGCGGCAGAAAAGGCACCAGCCGAACCCAGACGCACGGAAGAGACACATGAGTTTCCTGTCTACAACCAGCTCAATGTCAACAATACGTTCGAGACATTTGTCATCGGTAACGGCAACCGTTTCAGCCATGCCGCATCTCTCGCCGTGGCCGAGGCACCGGCTAAAGCCTACAACCCGCTGTTCATATATGGAGGGGTCGGCTTAGGCAAAACCCATTTGATGCATGCGATCGGACACTATGTTTTGGAACACCGTCCAAATGCGAAAGTGGCCTATCTTTCAAGTGAAAAATTCACGAATGAATTCATCAACTCCATCAGGGACAACAAAACCGAAGCCTTCAGAAACAGATATAGGAATGTGGATGTACTGCTGATCGATGACATCCAATTCCTTGCCGGCAAGGAGTCGACACAGGAAGAATTTTTCCATACATTCAATGCACTTCACGAAGATAATAAGCAGATTGTCATCTCCAGCGACCGCACGCCAAAAGAGATTCCGACACTGGAAGACAGGCTGAGATCCCGCTTCGAATGGGGCCTCATTACGGATATCACGCCGCCGGATCTCGAAACACGCATCGCGATACTCCGTAAAAAATGTGAAGATGAAGAAGTGGAGATCCCCAACGAAGCGATGATTTACATTGCCAACCATATCCAGACGAATATCCGCGAACTCGAAGGCGCATTGACGCGTGTCGCTGCATATTCGAAACTTGTAAACCAGCCGCTCACACCGGAAATGGTATCCGAGGCACTGAAAGACCTGGTGACCCAGTCAAGCTCCAAGAAAATAACGATCACTGATATCCAGGAAGCGGTATCCAGTTTTTATGATATTCAAATTGAAGAATTCTCTTCGAAAAAAAGAACGAAATCCATCGCTTTTCCGAGACAGATCGCAATGTACCTGGCCAGAGAGCTGACAGACTACTCCCTGCCTAAGATCGGTGAGGTATTCGGGGGACGTGACCACTCGACTGTCATCCATGCCCATGAAAAAATCTCTAAAATGCTGAATCAGGATGAGATCTTCAAACAAGAGCTGGAACAGATTGAAAACAAGATCAGTTAACAGATGTGAATAGTGTGGATAAATGTTACACTGTAACCAACAGATTATGCACATGTGGATAACTTGTGTGATAAAGGATTACCGGACTTATCCACACATCCACAGGGCCTATTACTATTATTACTAAAATTATTATTAATCTATATATATAAGGAGTCATTAGCATATGAAAATCAGCATTAACCGCCAGTATTTCATTGAACAGTTAAATCATTGTCTTAAAGCTATATCACCCAGAACAACACTGCCTATCCTTAACGGCATAAAACTAGAAGTAAAAGATAATCAGCTGCTTCTTACTGGTAGTGATTCCGAGATATCCATCGAAATTACAATCCCGACAGAAATTGATAATGAAGAAATACTGGAAATTAATGAACCAGGTGCAGTTGTACTCTCAGGCAGGTTCTTCGTGGATATCATCAAGAAACTTTCCGGGGATTTTGTACAGCTGGAAACGAATGATTCATACCAGACTAAAATTGCAGCTTCCAAATCAGAATTCAATCTAAGCGGCAACGATCCGGATCAGTACCCTCTTCTGCCGGAAGTGAATGACGATGAAAGTATTGTACTTAAATCGACAGTGCTCAAAACAATCATCAACCAGACGAATTTTGCGGTTTCCCTGTCGGAAACGCGTCCGGTCCTTACCGGTGTAAACTGGCAATTCAATAACGAAGGCATCAAGTTCACTGCGACGGACTCCCACAGACTCGCCCTTCGCAGATTGAACGGCGACCAGTTTGCCATGGACAGCATGAATGCAATCATTCCCGGCAAATCACTGACGGAATTGAATAAAATCATCAATGATTCGGATGATGAAGTGGAAATCCACTTCTCACAAAACCAGGTGCTGTTCAGCTATGGAAATATGAGATTCATTTCAAGACTGCTGGAAGGCAACTATCCGGATACTTCGAGATTATTCCCGGAAAACTATGAAACCAAAGTCACTGTGGATAACTCTGACTTCTATCATGCGATCGACCGTGTTTCCCTGCTTGCAAGAGAAGGCGGAAATAACGTGATCCGTATGACGGTGGAAAATGGCACTGTTGAGCTTTCCTCCAATTCACCTGAGGTGGGTACAGTAAATGAAGATGTGAACACCGGTGAAGTGGAAGGCGAGGGACTTAAGATTTCCTTCAACTCCAAATACATGATGGATGCCCTGAAAGCAATCAAAGACGAAGAAGTGACGATCGATTTCTTCGGAACTATGCGTCCGTTTACTTTGAGCGCTGCAAAATCCGATGAAGTCATTCAGCTTATTCTGCCAATCCGTACTTACTAATATAAAAATGAGAAAACGTATAAAAACTTTCGGCTGAAACCCAGAAATTTAAAAACAGGGGGTTCTCAGTCGTTTTTTGTTTTTAAAGGGGGGAAACCCTAAAAAACCCCTAAAACGCTCTGGAGGCTTTATTTGCCCTTCTGGAGTGAAATTTATATAAAAATGTAGTATAATATAGAAGTAAGAGTTAGGAGGATGAGTGCATGGAAAGTATCCAGTTAGACGAAATCATTACATTGGGTCAATTCCTCAAACATGAGGGAATAATCGGTTCAGGCGGAGAAGCGAAATGGTTTCTTCGGGAAAATGAAGTATTCCTAAATGGGGAACTGGAAAACCGCAGAGGCAAAAAGCTCCATGACGGTGATGAGTTGAACCTCGGGGATTTCGGACATTACAGGATAGAATATCCGAAATGATCCTAAAGAATATTCATCTGGGAAACTTCAGAAACTATGAATCATTGGACCTTGAATTTCATCCGAAACTCAATGTTTTCATTGGCCGGAATGCCCAGGGGAAGACGAATTTACTGGAATCCATCTACTTTCTGGCGCTGGCTAAAAGCCACCGTACTTCAAAGGATAAAGAGCTCATCCGTTTCCATCAGGAGGAAGCGTTCGTCAACGGAAACATCACTACTTCCTACAGTGACCTTCCGTTGTCCATCAGCGTGAGTTCAAAAGGGAAACGTGCGAAAGCAAACCATATGGAAGTTTCCAAGCTGAGTCAGTACATTGGACATTTGAATGTCGTGCTTTTTGCGCCGGAAGATTTGAATATCGTCAAAGGATCGCCTCAGATCAGGCGAAAATTCATCAATATGGAATGCGGTCAGATTTCCAAAGTATACCTCAGCATGCTGAGTGGATATCAGAAGGTTCTGGCTCAGAAAAACAACTATCTAAAACAGAGAAATGTCGACCATATAATGATTGATGTCTTAAATTCGCAACTTGCAGAATATGCAAGTTTAATTATTTTAAAAAGGCAGCAATTCATCAATACGATAGAAAAATATGCGCAGCGTATCCACGGGGATATCTCGAACGGTAAAGAAACCCTCGCTGTACGCTATAAACCAAATATCAAGTTTGAATCAACAGATGAAAAATCTCTGGAGACCGAAATCAAAAATCTGTTCGACGACACGATGGAAAAAGAAATAGATCGCGGACAATCTTTGATCGGTCCCCACAGGGATGACATATCATTTTATATCAATGATTTTGATGTTCAGACATACGGATCCCAGGGGCAGCAGAGGACGACTGCCCTATCGGTGAAATTGGCTGAACTTGAACTGATCAAGGAAGAAATTGGAGAGTATCCTGTACTGCTGCTCGACGATGTGCTGAGTGAGCTTGATGAAACACGTCAATCCCATCTGCTTACATCGATCCGCAACAGAGTTCAGACATTCGTGACAACCACTTCGATCAGCGATATCAATCATACGATCATGGATGAGATGCAGTCCTTTAGTATCGACGACGGAAAAGTCAAAGTATAGCGGAAGGTGATAACATGGCTGAAATTAATGAAGATCAATATGGTGCCGGTCAGATACAAGTATTAGAAGGTTTGGAAGCGGTCAGAAAGCGTCCGGGTATGTATATCGGATCGACAGCTTCAAAAGGGCTCCATCACTTAGTATGGGAAATCGTCGATAACAGTATCGATGAGGCGATGGCGGGACACGCCACGCTTGTGAACGTGACGATTGAAAAGGATAACTGGGTGAAAGTGACGGATAATGGCCGCGGTATTCCAGTGGGTATACAGGAAAAAATGGGCCGTCCGGCAGTTGAGGTCATCCTGACTGTACTCCACGCCGGAGGTAAATTCGGCGGCGGCGGATATAAAGTTTCCGGCGGCCTCCACGGCGTGGGCTCATCTGTAGTCAACGCACTGAGTGAAACGCTTGAAGTGTATGTACACATAGACGGTAAAATCCACCATCAGAGTTACAGCCGCGGTGTGCCGCAGTTCGATTTGAAAGTGATTGGCGATACGGATAAGACCGGAACGATGATCCGTTTTAAAGCAGATCCGCAAATATTCACGGAAACGACAGAATATGAACTGGACATACTGCAGCATCGTATCAAAGAACTTGCGTTTCTGAATAAAGGGCTCGAAATCAATCTGATTGACGAACGCGGTGAAGAAGATGAGACGTTCACATATCACTATGAGGGCGGCATTAAATCCTACGTGGAACAGATGAATGAAACGCGTGAAGTGCTTCATGATGAAGTGATCTACATGCATAGTGAAAAAGATGAGATCGAAGTGGAAATCGCCCTGCAGTATAACAAGGGCTTTACGACGACACTGCTGTCTTATGCAAACAACATCAACACTTACGAAGGCGGAACGCATGAAGATGGATTCAAGCGTGCGCTGACAAAAGTCATTAACAATTATGGTTTTAACAATAGAATCATCAGAGAAGGCGAAGACCGTCTGAGCGGTGAAGACGTGCGTGAAGGCATGACGGCAGTCGTTTCCATCAAACATACGGATCCACAGTTTGAAGGACAGACGAAAACAAAATTCGGCAACTCGGAAGCAAGACTGATCACCGACCAGCTCTTTACCGAAGGGTTTGAGCGTTTCCTGATGGAAAACCCGCCGGTCGCAAGAATCATTGTCGAAAAAGGGGTTACAGCACAGCATGCAAGGCTTGCTGCGAAAAAGGCGCGTGAAATGACGCGCAGAAAATCCGCACTTGAGATTTCAAGCCTGCCCGGTAAACTTGCCGACTGTTCAAGCAAAGATCCGTCTGAAAGTGAACTCTTTATCGTTGAGGGTGATTCGGCGGGCGGTTCGGCGAAATCCGGACGTAACTCGACAACCCAGGCGATCCTGCCGCTGCGCGGTAAGATCCTCAATGTTGAAAAGGCACGTCTCGACCGTATTTTGAACAACAATGAAATCCGTTCAATGATTACAGCACTCGGTACGGGCATTGGTGAGGAATTCGATCTTTCCAAAGCGAGATACCACAAAATTGTAATCATGAC
This sequence comes from Salinicoccus sp. HZC-1, assembly GCF_046736035.1. Classification (GTDB taxonomy): domain Bacteria; phylum Bacillota; class Bacilli; order Staphylococcales; family Salinicoccaceae; genus Salinicoccus. Next base: position 5,662 of record NZ_CP177130.1, read on the forward strand.
CGATGCCGATGTGGATGGTGCCCATATCCGTACATTGCTGCTCACATTCTTCTATCGCTTCATGCAGCCGCTGATTGAAGCGGGATATGTATATATTGCACAGCCGCCGCTCTACAAAGTCGAACAGGGCAAGAACAAATATTATGTGTTCGATGACAAAGAGCTTGAACGACTGAGAAGCGAACTTAAAGACACACCGAAGATTTCACTTTCCAGATATAAAGGTCTGGGTGAGATGAATGCCGATCAACTATGGGAAACGACAATGGATCCGGGCTTCAGATCATTGATGCAAGTGTCCCTTACAGATGCGGTCGAAGCGGATCAGACGTTTGAAATGCTGATGGGTGATGTTGTGGAATACAGGAAGAACTTTATCGAAGAAAATGCAATGTATGTTCAGAACCTGGACGTTTAATTATGGAGGTAAATTTGAATGAGTGACGAAAAAGACAGAATGCAGCAGGTCAACATAAGCAAGGAAATGCGAACGTCATTCCTGGATTATGCAATGAGTGTTATCGTCTCAAGAGCACTGCCTGATGTCCGTGACGGTATGAAGCCGGTACACCGCAGAATACTTCACGGTATGCATGACAACGGCATGACCTCTGAGAAGCCATATAAAAAATCAGCACGTATCGTCGGGGATGTAATGGGTAAATATCACCCGCACGGCGACTCTTCCATCTATGATGCCATGGTCCGCATGGCACAGGATTTCAGTTACCGCTACCCTCTCGTCGACGGCCAGGGTAACTTTGGTTCCATGGACGGCGACGGTGCAGCAGCGATGCGTTATACAGAAGCCAGAATGAGCAGGATTTCCATGGAACTCATGAGGGATATCAATAAGGATACCATCGATTTCCAGGATAACTATGATGGCAACGAGCGTGAACCGGTGGTGCTTCCAGCCAGGTTCCCGAATCTGCTTGTGAACGGATCGAGCGGTATTGCTGTCGGGATGGCAACAAACATCCCGCCGCACAATCTCACGGAAGTAATCGATGCGGTACTCGCATTATCAAGAGATGACGAAATCACACTGCCGGAACTGATGGAATATGTAAAGGGGCCGGACTTCCCTACCCGTGGACTCATCGTCGGCAAGAGCGGCATCCGCAAAGCATATGAAACAGGCAGAGGGTCTGTACTCATGCGTGCGCGATGTGAAATCGAAATGATGAAAAACGGCAAGGAACGCATTGTCGTTTCCGAAATTCCGTATCAGGTCAACAAAGCAAGATTGGTCGAAAAGATTGCTGAACTGGCGCGGGATAAGAAAATTGAAGGAATCACTGATCTGCGGGATGAAACGAGCCTTAAAGAAGGCGTTAAAATCATCATCGAAATCAGAAAAGACAAAAATGCGAATGTCATTTTAAATAATCTTTATAAACAGACACCCCTTCAGACATCATTCGGTATCAACACGCTGGCGCTTGTTAAAGGGCAGCCTAAAATTCTTGGTCTCAAAGAAGTGCTCCACCACTATCTTGAACACCAGAAAGTGGTCGTTGTCAGACGTACGAAGTTTGACTTGAGACGCGCAGAAGACAGAGCGCACATTTTGGAAGGCCTGAAAATCGCACTCGATAATATCGATGAGATCATTGCCCTGATCCGCGGCTCTCAAAATGATGAGGCGGCCAGAACCGGCCTGATGGAAAAATTCAGTCTGTCTGAACGCCAGGCCCAGGCCATTCTCGATATGCGTCTTCGTCGCCTGACGGGACTGGAAAGAGGCAAGGTTGAGGAAGAGTATAACGAAATACTCAAAACAATCGAAGAGCTCAAGGCGATTTTAGCCGATGAAGAGAAACTTCTTGATATCATCCGCGAAGAATTAACTGAAATCAGGGATAAATATGGAGACGGACGCCGTACTGAGATCACTCTCGGCAGCCTGTCCGATATTGAAGATGAAGACCTCATCCCTGAAGAACAGATAGTTGTGACACTCAGCCACAATAACTATATCAAGCGTCTTCCATCATCGACATACCGTGCGCAGCACCGCGGCGGCCGCGGTGTGCAGGGAATGAATACGATCGAAGATGACTTCGTAAGACAGATCGTTACGATGAGCACGCATGATTACATCATGTTCTTTACGAATAAAGGACGCGTTTATCGTTTGAAAGGATATGAACTTCCGGAACTGTCCAGACAATCCAAGGGCATTCCGATCGTCAATATGCTGGAAATCGACAAGGATGAAAAGATCAGTACAATCATTTCCGTGAAGGATAAAAGCTCTGAAGATATTGAAGATATGTTCCTTGTATTTGCGACGAAGAATGGACTCGTCAAACGGTCCAGGCTCGATAACTTTGAACGCATCAACAAAAACGGCAAGATTGCAATCTCCTTCAGAGATGAAGATGAACTTCTTGCTGTGCGTCTGACAGACGGCTCCAAGGAAGTCATTCTGGGTACGAAAGACGGCGCCCTCATCCGTTTCCCGGAAACTCAGATTCGTACGATGGGACGGACTGCAGCGGGTGTCAAAGGAATCAGATTGCGTGAAGGCGATGAAGTCATTGGACTTGATGTGCTGATTGAAGACCAGACCATCCTCGTAGTGACGGACAATGGTTATGGTAAATTGACGCACGAGGCGGAATATCGCATCACAAACCGCGGCGGTGTCGGTGTCAAAACGGCAAACCTTACGGACCGCGTCGGTGAACTGATCTACATCGCATCGGTGAACGGTGATGAAGATCTGATGATTGTGACCAATCATGGTGTCATCATCCGTCTTGTGATGGAAGAAGTCTCCACTCTTGGACGTAACACCCAGGGGGTAAGACTGATCAAACTCTCAGGCGACCAGAAAGTGGCGACAGTTGCTAAAGTGAAAGAAGAAATAGAAGAGGAAGAGCTGACGCTCGATAATGAGGATGAAGTGGACGAGGAAGCGGAAGAAAAGGCAGAAGAGACGCTGACCGCTGAAGAATCATTAGAGCCTTCTGAAGATGAAGACGAAATTGAAGAATAGTTCTTATACCCGCGGCTGGTGAGCCGCGGGTATTTTTTTACTGCATTGCCAATTACATATGTAAGCGCTATAATAGAATTAGTCATTAGAGAATTTAGTAGAAAAATTAGTGAATGAATATAGAAAACAGCCTGAGCTTAAAAAAGAGGTATACGGATGAGCAGCGAAATACACCAGAAAGCATTTGGTAAATATGCGACATTAGTGGCGTTAATGGGACAGGAAACAGCACTTGGGCTGATGCCTGAACACGAAGCGTTTAAAGTGGTTACAGGCAAAGTCGGCTCAATGGATCTTAAAAAGGTCATATCATCTGTTGAAACCGCAGCAAAGCGCAATGAAGTGATCAATGCGGATATCTACCGGGAAACCCATGCACTCTATCACACCATCATCGAAGCGGCTGAAGGTGTGACGCGCGGTAAATTAAGCGTCGGTGAAGTCATGCGGACTGTCGGTCTTTCATTTGCAGTGGTCAGGGGATTTCCCTATGAAGATCCAAATGAGGGAGAATGGATTGCAGTCTGTTTTTACGGCACCATTGGAGCGCCGATCAAAGGCAAAGAGCATGAAACGTTGGGCCTCGGAATCAATCATATTTAACAAACAATAAAATATTGCATGTCATAGACATTAGCTATTAGAGACACTGAAATTCCAGACGGGATTATTGTGTCTTTTTTTATTGAAAAAGGAGGAGTCAGAATGGCGGTTTTAACGTTAGAGGGACATGATTTAACCATCGCTAAAATGAAATCATTTTTAGCGGAAGGAAACAGTACGGTGGAAATATCAGAAGAAGCGTATGAAAATGTGCGTAAATCAAGAAAGATTGTCGAAGATATCATAGAGCATGAAAAGACGATTTACGGCATTACGACAGGTTTCGGGCTGTTCAGTGATGTGCGGATATCAAAAGATAAGACACAGGACCTTCAGGTCAACCTGATCCGTTCCCACTCATGCGGTGTCGGTGCACCATTCGCAGAGAGGACCGTGCTGACGATGATGGTGTTGAGACTCAATACATTATTAAAGGGCCACTCGGGTGTAACCGTCGGGCTTGTCGACCAGCTGAAAACATTCATCAACGAACGCATCATCCCCAAAGTGCCGGAACAGGGATCACTCGGGGCTTCCGGCGATCTTGCCCCACTCTCTCATCTGGCGATTACACTCATCGGCGAAGGCGAAGTTTATTATAAAGGGGAACTTCGCAATTCCAAGGATGTACTGGATGCTCTCGGTATTGAGCCGGTTACACTGGAGGCAAAAGAAGGACTTGCATTGATCAACGGTACACAGCCAATGACAGCCCAGGGACTGATCAACTATATCGAAGCGGAAAAACTGATGGAAGACAGCGTGTGGATCGCTTCACTGACGCATCAGGCATTAAATGGCATTACTGATGCGTTTAACGAAAAAGTGCATACATCAAGAGGATATCCGGAACAGGTGGAAGTCGCGAGACAGCTCCGTGACTATCTGGAAGGATCCGGACTCACAACAAGGCAGGGGGAAATCAGGGTGCAGGACGGGTATTCACTCAGATGCATCCCTCAAGTGCACGGCGCATCATTGCAGACGCTCGCCTATGTGAAGGAGAAGCTGGAAATTGAAATGAACGCAGCAAATGATAATCCGCTTATTTTTGGCGAAGATGAAGTCATTTCAGGCGGAAACTTCCACGGCCAGCCGATCGCCATCGCAATGGACCTGCTCAAAATCGGAGCGAGTGAAATCGCGAACATATCAGAACGGCGCATAGAACGCCTGGTCAATCCAAATTTGAACGGTGATCTGCCGGCATTCCTGAGCCCGGAAGAAGGACTGCAGTCCGGAGCGATGATTCTGCAGTACGCAGCAGCGAGCCTGGTCTCTGAGAATAAGACACTCGCCCATCCTGCAAGTGTGGATTCCATTCCATCCTCTGCAAACCAGGAAGACCATGTTTCCATGGGGACCATAGGATCACGCCATGCAAGGGATATCATCAACAATATGCGTAACGTACTGGCGATTGAATTATTCATCGCTTTGACAGCTGTCGAAATTAAAGGGGTCGACAAGCTGTCACCAAAAACCCGGGAGAAATTTAACACTTACAGGGAAATCGTGGATTTCATCGATCACGATCGTAATTTCAGTAAAGATATAGAAAAGTTATCGGACGTACTTAAAAATTTTAAAGGGGTGGCAGAACATGTCGAGAAAAATTACTGCTAAAAAAGGTTTGGAAATCGAATGTAAGGGATGGGAGCAGGAAGCGGCTCTGAGAATGCTTTATAATAACCTGGATCCTGAAGTGGCTGAACGGCCTGAAGATCTTGTCGTTTATGGGGGAATCGGCAAGGCTGCACGGAACTGGGAATCTTTCGAAGCAATCGAAAATACTTTGCGCAATCTGGAAAAGGATGAAACGATGCTTATCCAGTCAGGCAAACCGGTTGCGGTATTCAAAACGCATGAAGAGGCGCCGCGTGTCTTATTATCAAACTCGGTGCTGGTACCCAAGTGGGCGACCTGGGAACATTTCAACGAGCTCGATAAAAAAGGTCTGATGATGTACGGGCAGATGACTGCAGGAAGCTGGATCTACATCGGTTCCCAGGGAATCGTCCAGGGAACTTATGAAACGTTTGCCGAACTTGCGAATCAAAATTACGATGGTTCCCTTAAAGGAACGATTACCCTGACTGCCGGACTCGGCGGCATGGGCGGTGCACAGCCGCTGGCCGTGACAATGAATGAAGGGGTCGCAATATGTGTGGATGTCGACCCGAAAAGCATTCAAAAGCGTCTGGATACAAAATACCTGGATACGAAAACAGAATCACTCGATGAAGCGTTGAAGATGGCTGAAGAAGCACGCGATAGAGGCGAAGCTCTATCCATCGGTCTTTTGGGAAATGCGGCTGAAATCCATCATGAGATTTTAAGACGCGGATTCAAAATTGACGTTGTTACCGATCAGACGTCCGCGCATGACCCGCTCAACGGTTATGTGCCCGAAGGTTACAGCCTGGAGGAAGCGGCGCAACTCCGGGAAGCGGATTCTGTTGAATATGTTAAATTGTCTTCAAGGTCCATGGCTAAACATGTGGACGCGATGCTTGAATTCCAAAAGAACGGTTCTGTCGTATTTGATTACGGCAACAATATCCGTCAGGTGGCATTCGATGATGGCGTCGAAAATGCATTCGATTTCCCCGGATTCGTACCGGCATATATCCGGCCGCTGTTCTGTGAAGGCAAAGGCCCTTTCCGCTTTGCGGCATTGAGCGGTGACCCGAAAGATATCGAAGTGGCGGATGGGAAGATGCGCGAACTCTTCCCGGAAAATGAAAAGCTTTTGAGATGGCTCGATATGGCCCAGGAGAAAATAGCTTTCCAGGGACTGCCTTCAAGAATCGCATGGCTCGGCTACGGTGAACGTGCAAAGATGGGACTGGCATTGAATGAGCTTGTAGCAAACGGTGAAATTTCAGCGCCGGTTGTCATCGGACGGGATCACCTGGACAGCGGTTCTGTTGCGAGTCCGAACCGTGAAACGGAAAGCATGAAAGACGGCAGTGACGCAGTCGGTGACTGGGCGATCCTGAACGCACTCGTGAATACTGCTGCAGGCGGTTCATGGATCAGCGTACACCATGGCGGCGGTGTCGGCATGGGATACTCACTGCACGCCGGTATGGTCGTTGTAGCGGACGGCACAGATAACGCAAAGCGCCGTCTGGAGCGAGTACTTACAAGTGATCCGGGTATGGGTATCGTGAGACATGCGGATGCAGGTTATGATACCGCGATTGAAACGGCGAAAGAGAAAGGCGTCAATATGCCAATGTTAAAGGAGAATCAATAATGAACGATACAATGATTAAAAATATCAAATCACTCATCCTTCCGAAAAAGACGGATAAACCTTTAAAAGGGAAAGAGATGGATGATCTTGAAGTTGTAGATGATGCAATGGTTGTAATCGACGGCGGCAGAGTCGTATATGCGGGTGCAGAGACGGACGAATACGATGCAAAAGAGACAATCGATGCCAAAGGTATGATCGTCTCCCCTGCTCTTGTCGATCCACATACACATGTGGTCCACGGCGGTTCCCGTGAACATGAGATGGCGTTAAAGCGCCAGGGTGTGGATTACCTGACGATACTTGAAAAAGGCGGCGGTATCCTGAATACTGTCGAACAGACAAGAAAAGCGACGCATGAAGAGCTGTTTGAAAAAGCATCCAAAAATATAGTGCGTATGGTCCAGCACGGTGTGCTTACCGTTGAAAGTAAAAGCGGCTATGGTCTGAACCGTGAAAATGAATTGAAACAGCTCAATGTTTCCCGGGAAATAGCAGAGAATTTCCCGATTGAAATGAAACATACATTCCTTGGACCGCATGCGATTCCAAAAGGTACAGACAGTGAAACATTTTTGAATGAAATGATTGATTTGCTGGACGAAGTAAAGGATATTTCGGATTTTGCGGATATCTTCTGTGAAACAGGTGTATTTACTATCGAGCAATCCAGAAGATATATGGAAGCGGCGAATGAAAAAGGCATGCGTGTGAAAATCCATGCAGACGAAATCGATCCGCTGGGCGGTCTGGAACTGGCGATTGAACAAAATGCAATCAGTGCCGATCATCTGGTTGCTGCCAGCCACACAGGCAAATCAATGCTCAAAGATTCGGCCACAGTGGCAGTGCTTCTCCCCGGAACGACATTCTATCTTGGAAAAGACCAGTTTGCCGACGCCCGCGGGATACTTGATAACGATGGCGCCGTCAGCCTGGCCACAGACTATAACCCGGGCAGCTGTGTAACGGATAATCTGCAGATGATCATGGCCATTGCAGGATTGAAGCTTAAGATGACGCCGAATGAAATCTGGAACGCAGTGACAGTCAATGCTGCACATGCAATCGGTTCTGAACGCGGCACGCTCGCTGAAGGCGATGCGGCGAACCTCGTGATCTGGGATGCACCGAATCATGAATATATTCCGTATCACTATGGCGTAAATCATGCCCATACGGTTATTGCGGATGGAGAAGTGGTTTATGTACGTCCGGGCCTTCTGGTATAAGCCCGGGCCCTTGCCTTTTTAGGTTATTCATATTAAAATGATTAATAACTTAATAGGAACCGTTAGAAGGAAGCAGTAGTGTTTATTTGACGACAGAGAGGCCATGGCTGGTGGGAATGGCTGGAGAAAAACACGAATTTCCGTCCTTCTTACAATAGCGGGCCGGTATGAAAATCTACCGTTAACAAAGAAGAGATGATGTTTTTAACATCGAATTAGGGTGGCAACGCGTATACCACGTCCCTTTGGGGGCGTGGTATCTTTTTATTTATAAAAATAATGATGATGGAGGCGGAAGCAATGCTGGATATCAAAAAAATAAGAAATGAAAAAGATATTGTTAAAGAAAAGACGGAAAAACGGGGGATGGATCCTGTCATTATCGACGAGATCCTGGAACTGGACGAGGAACGCAGGCAGCTGATCCAACAGACGGAAACACTTAAGAGCAAACGCAACAAAGTGTCTGAACAGATTGCAATCAAGAAAAGAAACAGAGAAGACGCAGATGACGTGATTCAGGAAATGCGCCAGGTCGGTGATGAAATCAAGGGAATCGACAGCAGGCTGGCAGAAGTCAAAGAAGCTTATGAATACCGTATGCACCGCATTCCAAATCTCATCCACGATGATGTGCCCGAAGGTGCGGATGACACTGAAAATGTTGAAATCAGACGTGAAGGGACTCCGAGAGAATTCAATTTTGAACCCAAAGCGCACTGGGACCTGCTTGATTCCCTGGGCCTTGCCGACTTCGAACGTGCAGCGAAAGTATCCGGTGCCCGTTTTGTCTACCACACGGGAGACGGTGCGAGGCTTGAACGTGCACTGATGAACTTCATGCTGGAGGTGCATAACGGCAATGGGTATAAAGAGATGATGACGCCTCAGATCGTACGCGGAGATGCGCTGTTCTCCACAGGCCAGCTTCCCAAGTTCGAAGAAGACCTCTTCAAAGTGGAGGACATGGATATGTATACGATTCCGACCTCTGAAGTGACGCTCACGAACTTCCATAAGGATGAAACGCTGTCCGATGAAGAACTCCCGGTGAAGTTCACCGCCCAGACGGCCTGCTTCAGAAGTGAAGCCGGTTCTGCAGGCCGGGATACCCGCGGCCTGATCCGCCTGCACCAGTTCAACAAAGTGGAAATGGTCCGTTTGGAGCGCCCGGAAGATTCCTGGAACGCGCTGGAAGAGATGACCCGGCATGCTGAAAATATACTGAACCTGCTGGAAATCCCGCATCGTACAGTAATACTCTGCACAGGAGATATCGGCTTCGGTGCTTCAAAAACATATGATGTTGAAGTATGGCTGCCGAGCTATGATGACTACAAAGAAATCAGTTCTGTCTCCAATACGACTGATTTCCAGGCACGCCGCGGTAATATTAAATTCAAACGGGATAAAAATGCCAAACCTGAACTGCTCCATACTTTAAATGGCAGCGGCCTTGCAGTCGGCCGGACAATGGCAGCTCTTTTGGAAAATTATCAAAATGAAGATGGCACGGTCACAATTCCGGAAGTTTTAAGACCGTATATGAGTGGTCAGGAAAAGCTTGAAGCGTTATAATAGTAGTATTGGATGCTCCTATTCATTTAGGAGCTTTATTTAATGGTTGGAGGAATGAAATGTTGAATAATAAAGTTTCGTTGCTTCAAATGTTGCTCGCTCTTTTGATGGTGTTTGTGTTTATCACTTTAACCGACATCAGCTTATTCCTGGGCGCAGTAATTTTACCCTTTACCTTGTATTTCCTGGTAAAATTGAAGCATGAGTCGAACTATCATTTTTGGCTGACCTTTGTCAGCTTTCTTATACCCGCGGTGATCCTTTTATCGGTCACTGTCTGGATGTGGTATTTACTGCTCTATATACTCGCAGTTGTGCTGCACCATACACTTAAGCAAAACCTGTCACAGGAAGTTACAATCTTTTACGTGACAGCCGCATTGATGCTCGGCACTCTCGGCGGATTGAATATCATGCAGTCGACAGGCATGATTCAGCCGCTGTCCAACGTTTACATGAATTTCCGTAACTGGTACATGGAACAGATTGAGTTATATGGCAATTTTGCAGCAACGCCAATGGATATTGATCTCATCAGACAGGCGCTCGATCAGATGTTCATTAATCTGCCTGCGTATATCACGCTGATTTCATTCGTTCTGGCATTGTATATCGTACTGATGCTGCGCCTCGTCCTTAAGTCCTCACCTGTTAAGCTGTGGGAGTATCGTTCGTTTAAATATTGGATTTTCCCGCGGTTCTTACTATATTTATATTTACTTTTATTTATAGTATCATTCTTTACAACCGAAGGAACGACGTTCTTCTCAACGGTGAGTAACATGATTATTGTTTTGGAATGGATATTATATATACATGGTCTAAGTTTCGCCTACTATTTCTTCAGGGAAAAGAATCTGCATAAGGCGGTCTCCATTCTGCTGCTTATTCCTTTAATCATCCTGAAACCATTAACATTATTAATCGGTGTATTTGAAATGATCTTCAGAATAAGGACAATATTAGAACTTAAAAGGAAGTGATGATGATGTACAACGTGCTGGATAAAAAAATGATATTTATACCCTTTGGTATTGCAGCGTTTCATATTCTTGTAATGAATATATTCATAACGGTTAATCATTTTAATACCGGCCTGTTATTCCTGGTTGTCAGCATCATCCTTTTAACATTGTTGTTTTTGTACCTTTACCGCTCACTCACTGTGAGTGAGATCAGGTTCAGACAGATGGTTCTTGATGTGGCAGGGAGTAAACAATATGCCATAGACAATCTGCCGATGGGGCTCATTTTACTCAACAATGACGATGAAATTGAATGGATGAACGATCATATCACCAATGTAATTTCTGTTGATAATATAAACGAACCGATCAACAGACTGTTCCCGAATATCATGACAACGCTCAAAGCGAACAATATTCAAATGACGGAATCGTCTTATAATGATCATCATTATAAAATTTACTGGGATGAAAAGCATCAGGCGCTGCATCTGCTTGATATTACAAACCAGCGCAATCGTGAAGATGAATTGGAAGCTAAACAGCCGGTTATAGGAATTCTGTTCCTGGATAACTATGATGATGTCACCCAGAATATGAGTGAAGCAGTGAAAAGTGAGCTCAATAATTCGATTACAAATACAATCAATGATTGGGCGAACCGCCATCATATCTATATCCGCAGATTTTCCCAGGACAGATTCATCATTGTACTGAACAGTAAAAGCCTGAAAGAAATCGAAGCGACGCGCTTTAACCTTCTGGACGAGATCAGGGACCGCTCCCAGGCAATCGGGGCACAGATTACACTGAGCATCGGGATTGGTGAGGGCTCTGATGACTATATCGAAGTCGGAGACCTTGCACAGTCCAGTCTAGATCTGGCTCTTGGACGCGGCGGAGACCAGGTTTCCATCAAAGCTGTAAACGGCAATGCCCGTTTCTACGGCGGGAAAACGGATCCGATGGAAAAACGGACACGCGTCAAAGCCCGTGTTATCTCCCATGCATTACGGGATATTTTGCTTGAAGGCGACAATGTTCTGATCATGGGGCATAAACACCCGGATATGGATGCGCTCGGCTCTGCGATTGGTGTTGCCAGAATCGCAACGATGAACGGCATCAAAGCGAATATCGTGTTAAACGATGAGGATGTCGATGACACCCTGCAGCGCATGTTCAAGGAAGTTCAGGAACGTGAGGAGCTTATGAATCTCTTCGTTACTTCCGAAGAGGCATGGGAACTGATGTCCACTAAGACGACAGTAGTCGTTGTAGATACACACAGACCAAGTATGGTGCTTGATGAAGTCCTATTAAACAAAGCGACGCGCAAAGTGATTATCGATCACCACAGGCGTGCTGATGACTTCATCTCGAGTCCCCTGCTCGTCTATATGGAGCCTTATGCTTCCAGTGCAAGTGAGCTTGTAGCTGAATTGCTTGAATACCAGAATAAAGAGCAGAAGCTGTCCCGTCTTGAAGCGACAATCATGCTTACGGGGATCATCGTCGATACGCGCAACTATACATTGCGTACGGGGTCAAGAACATTTGATGCAGCAAGCTTCCTGAGAAGCAACGGCGCCGATCCGGTGCTTGCACAAAAGTTCCTGAAAGATGATATCGATACGTATATCGCCCGCAGTGATTTGATTAAATCTGCAGAAATCATGGACAATGGAATGGCAATCGTCAAGGCGGATCCTTCCATGACGTATCATCCCGTGACTGTTGCCCAGGCAGCCGATCAGCTGCTTCAAATTGAAGGCGTCAAAGCGTCGTTTGTCATGGCAATAAGGGAAGATGAATCCATCGGTATTTCAGCGCGCTCACTTGGTGAAATCAACGTGCAGATAGTGATGGAATCATTGGGCGGCGGCGGCCATCTGTCCAATGCCGCTACACGTGTTACAGACAAAACTATGGACGAATTGTATGATGATCTAATCGATGCAATCGATGAAGTACTTGATAATAGGAGTGAAGAGGAATGAAAGTAATTTTTCTAAGTGACGTTAAGAACAAAGGTAATAAAGGCGACGTTAAGGAAGTGGCCAACGGCTATGCACAAAACTACTTGCTTAAAAACGGTCTTGCTGAAGAAGCGACACCGAGCAACCTTAAAAAGCTAAAAGAACAGCAGGATGCCGTTGCCGCTGCAGCCGAACAGAAACTGGAAGATGCAAAAGTGCTTAAAGAAGAAATAGAAGGAAAAGAAGTTGAAATCAAAACAAAATCCGGTGATGACGGAAGATTATTTGGTTCCATCAGTTCTAAACAAGTCGCAGAGGCTTATGAGAAACAACACGGCATTAAGCTGGATAAAAGAAAAATCGATATGTCCCAGCCGCTGAAAAGTCTTGGTTATCACAAAATGGAAGTTAAACTCCATCAGGACGTAACAGCGACAGTCAAAGTTCATGTTATTGAACAATAGAGTAATAAGGAGGGATTGATTTTGGAGATACATCAGCAGATGCCGCACAATATGGAAGCGGAACAGTCTGTTCTCGGTGCCATACTGATCAATCCCGAAATCTTTATTTCCACTGCAGAAACATTGGACCCTGAAGATTTCTACCGAAGAGAACATCAGAATATTTACCGTGCAATGGGCATTTTAAGTGAAAATCATGAAAATATTGACGTAGTCACGCTTATCGATCAGCTGAAAAGCATGGAACAGCTCAATTCAATCGGTGGTCCGCGCTATCTCGTGGAGCTTTCCAACGTGGTGCCGACAAGCCGAAACATCGGATTCTATGTGAACATCGTTGCGAAGTACTCCCTTAAGAGAACATTGATAAAAACCGCTGAAGATATCGCGAATGAAGGATTTTCCGAGGAAATAGATGTTGAGGATCTGCTTACAGAAGCAGAAGCAAAAATCATGTCCATTTCAGAAAGCCGCAGAAATGAAGGCTTTAAGTCGATGAAATCCGTAGTGCACGAAGTCTATGAGCAAGTCGAGGCGCGTGCAGGCCAGACAACAACTACAACAGGAATTCCTACCGGCTACCGGGACCTGGATTTCATGACATCCGGATTCAACCGTAACGACCTGATCATACTTGCTGCCCGCCCTTCCATGGGTAAGACGGCATTTGCATTGAATATCGCAGGTCACGTCGGAACGTCCGCAGACGACTATACTGTTGCCATATTCTCTCTGGAGATGGGTGCAGACCAGCTTGTATCAAGGATGATTTCAAGCCAGGGAATGATCGATGCGACAAAACTGCGCCAGGGGAATTTAGGCCATGATGACTGGGATAACTTCACCACCGCCATCGGAAGCCTTGCAGATTCCAAAATCTTCATCGATGATACACCGGGTATCCGTGTTAACGATATCCGTTCAAAATGCATGCGCCTCAAACAGGAACATGGACTTGATATGGTCATCATCGATTATCTTCAGCTGATTCAGGGTTCGAGTAATAAAGGCAGCGATAACCGGCAGCAGGAAGTATCAGAAATATCCAGGATGCTCAAGGCGCTTGCCCGTGAGATGGAATGTCCGGTAATCGCACTGAGCCAGTTGTCGAGAAGTGTGGAGACCAGGCAGGATAAACGGCCGATGATGAGTGACCTTCGTGAATCAGGCTCCATTGAGCAGGATGCGGATATTGTCGCCTTCCTGTACCGTGAGGACTATTACGTCCGCGGAGACGGTGAAGATGATGCCGAAGGCGCACAGAAAGAACAGGATGAGATAGAGATTATCCTTGCCAAACACCGTAACGGACCGACCGGCACAGTTAAATTGATATTTAACAAATCCTACAGCAGCTTCTTTGACCAGGATAACAGAGGCTACGATGACGGATACATTCCGCCAAATTAATTTACGAATGTTTTTATATATTACATATAAAAACGTTCGTATTTTTATTGCAATTTTTCCCCGCTATTGATAGAATGGTTACGGTATTTCAAAGAAGAAATTGGGGGCAATCAAATGTCTGGAACAGTAGTAGTCGGAACACAATGGGGCGACGAAGGTAAAGGTAAAATCACTGACTTTTTATCTGAGGACGCCGACATCATTGCACGTTTCTCTGGAGGCAATAACGCAGGTCACACAATACAATTCGGTGGCGAAACATACAAACTTCACCTTGTACCATCAGGGATTTTCTACGATGATAAAATATCACTGGTCGGAAACGGTGTCGTCATCGACCCACTCTCTCTTATCAAAGAGCTTGATGGATTGATCGAACGCGGCATTTCCGTTGATAATCTGAGAATTTCAAACCGTGCACAGGTCATCCTCCCTTATCACCTGCTTCAGGATGAATTGGAAGAGGAAGCACGCGGCGAAAACAAAATCGGAACAACGAAGCGCGGCATCGGACCGAGCTATGTAGATAAAGTTCAGCGCATTGGTATCCGTATGGCAGACCTTATAGACGACGAAACATTCAGGAAACGGCTTGAGGAGAACCTCAAGTTAAAGAACCATACGTTTGAAGCCCTTTACAATCGTGAAGGATTCACATTTGATGAAATCTACGAACCATATAAAAAAGCAGCAGAACGCCTGGCACCATACGTTACAGATACAGCTAAAGTTCTGGATGATGCTTTCACTGATAACGGGAAAGTGCTATTTGAAGGTGCACAGGGAGTAATGCTGGATATCGACCACGGTACTTACCCGTTCGTTACATCGAGCAACCCTGTTGCCGGCAATGTCACTGTAGGCTGCGGTGTAGGCCCAACGTCTGTTAAAAATATTGTCGGTGTATGTAAGGCGTATACTTCAAGAGTTGGAGACGGCCCATTCCCGACAGAATTATTCGATGAGAGCGGAGATCATATCCGTGAAGTTGGACGCGAATACGGGACAACGACAGGCCGTGCGAGACGTGTTGGCTGGTTTGACAGTGTTGTTTTACGTCACTCGAGACGTGTCAGCGGAATTACAGATCTTTCCCTTAATTCAATTGATGTATTGAGCGGCCTGGATACAGTTAAAATCTGTACTGCCTATGAAATCGACGGCAAAGAAATAACAGAATACCCTGCAACACTTGATGCACTTAAACGTGCAAAGCCGATATTCAAAGAAATGTCCGGCTGGCATGAAGATATTACAGGCGTAAAACATCTTGAAGATCTGCCGGAAAATGCGAGAAACTACCTTCACGAAATCGAAAGGTTATCCGGGGTTACAATTTCAATTTTCTCTGTAGGTCCAGATCGCAACCAGACGAATCTTCTTAAAGATTTCTGGGCATAATATAAAGAGCTCCACAGGACAAACTCATGTCCTGTGGAGCTTTTTTATAAATGATTTATATATAGCGATTATCCTTCAGATAGGAAATGATGGCACCAACAGCTTCATCCACTGTCTGTTTTTCTGTATCGATGACAATTTCAGGGTTTGTAGGTGCTTCATATGGCGCGTTGATACCGGTAAATTCCTTGATTTCTCCTGCCCGAGCTTTTTTATAGAGTCCTTTTGGATCGCGTGCTTCACATTCATTCAGGCTGCATTTTGTGTATACTTCGATGAATTCTTTTTCTTCAAGGATACTTCTTACATAATTACGGTCTTCCTTGTAAGGAGAAATGAAAGCTGTCATTGTCACGATGCCTGCATCAACCATCAGCTTGCCCACCTCACCAATACGCCGGATATTTTCCTTGCGGTCTTCTGGACTGAAGCCAAGGTTGCTGTTTAGGCCGTGGCGGACATTATCACCATCCAGACGGTAAGAATGGATATGCTGTTCATAAAGTGCCTTCTCGAGAGCAACGGAGATGGTTGATTTTCCTGAACCAGAAAATCCTGTGAACCAGATGACGACACTTTTATGGCTGTTCCGGTCTTGTCTTTCTTCCTTCGTCACTTCTGAATCGTGCCATATAATATTAGTTGATGTATTCATTTTTTCACTCCTGATGAGATAAATTTTTTTGAAGTCCCTTGATGAGTACGTCTGCAACTTCCGGTCTTGAGAACTCTTTTGGAAGTTGTTCCCCATTGCGCAGTTTTTCCCGTACTTTTGTACCGCTTAAGTGGACATGAGACGATTTATCATGCGGGCAAGTTTTAGCCGTTCCCATGTTTTCACAAGTGACGCAGTAAAATGCATGTTCAAACTTGAATATTTGAATGCCAAGCTCATCTTCATATTGGGAAATTAATTCCTGTGCTTCATAAGTACCGTAATAATCTCCGACTCCTGCATGGTCCCGTCCGACTATGAAATGAGTGCAGCCGTAGTTTTTGCGTACGGTAGCATGCAGTATTGATTCCCTCGGCCCTGCGTACCGCATCGCTGCAGGGTAGATGACAAGTCTGGACCTGTCTTCCGGATAGTAGTATTTGAGTATGGTCTGATAACTTTCCATGCGGACGTCAGCAGGAATATCATCTGATTTGGTCTCACCGACAAGAGGGTTTAAAAGCAGACCATCGACTGATTCAAGCGCTGCTTTTTGGATGTATTCATGGGCACGGTGGACAGGATTTCTCGTTTGGAAACCGACAACTGTTTTCCATCCGAGATCATAGAACAGTTTTCTTGTTTCTGAAGGATCCAGGTGAAAATCTTCAAACTCATCATGAGCAGGACGATTTATAAGATGAATCGGACCGGCAAGATAAACGCTGCCTTTTTCATATACTCTTTCAACGCCCGGATGATCAACATCTGTAGTTCCGTATACTAGCTTCGCTTCCCTTGCTTTGTCATAAGTATATTTCTCTGCGAGTTCCAGCACGCCGTATAGTTTTTTATCCTCCCCGTAAAGTGCGACGCTGGATCCTATTTCAAGGTCTTCCGCAACGTCTTCAGTCACAGGCAGTGTAATCGGGATGCTCCAGATCAGACCGTTCTCAAGCCGTAAATTTTCAACTACATTTTTATAGTCAGCTTCACCCATAAATCCGGTCAGCGGGCTGAAACCGCCAATTGCAATCAATTCTAGATCAGACAGACTCCACGGATTCAATGTGAGTGCGGGGAATGATTTTGCATCTTCTATAAGTTGCTTTTTGAAGTCGCCTTCAGCCTCTCTATTAATGAGGTCTCCGCCGTGTGGCTGTACCGTCTGTTCAAGAATTTCTTTTGTTACTGTCATACTGACACGCTCCTTTAATTTATTGTATTTGTTTTACTTCGTCAGCCTCCCGGCTCTGAAAACTGAACGGAAGCTTCTTGTTTTGATACAATGTGTAAACAATCAATGCAATCCAGCTCAGAATAATAGCAAGTCTTGCACTTGTTGAAACAACCGGGTTCTCCACGAAAGCACTAAGCAAAATGCTGCTGTTAGTAAAAATGATTAATCCGCCGACACATACTGCCAAAATATGAACAGGCATCACTTTAACAAGCCATGCTGCAAATGGTGCAGCCACAACGCCGCCTAAACCGAGTACGATCACCAATGCCCAGCTGATCTGGCTCCAGCCGAGGAATATAATGAATCCGAGAGATGCGGAAATGGTTACAAAAAACTCACCCGTTGACACAGTGCCGATGACGTATCTCGGCTCAAGCTTATTGCGGGATAACATGAGGGGTGTATTTACCGGCCCCCATCCTCCGCCGCCGATTGCATCGAGAAACCCTGCAACGGCGCCCTGTGGAATCAGAGACAGACTGGAAATCTTTTTTGTACCGTCCCGTGGTTTATGCTGTCCCTTAAATATGAATTGATATAGTATATAAACGCCCATAGAGAGCAGAAATACAGCGATAAATGGTTTTATAAGTTCGCTTTGTATATTGCTCAGAAGTGCTGCCCCTATAAATGCCGTTATGGAACCGGGCACAGCCAGCCCGAGCACTAATGACTTATCGATGTTGTTGAATTTCCAGTGGGATACGCCGGAAGCGGCTGTGGTTGCAATTTGCGAAAAATGAATAGTCGCTGATGCAATCGCTGGCGCGATACCGAATGTCAGTAACAAAGAGGAGGATGTTGCGCCGAATCCCATCCCAAGCGACCCGTCTATTAATTGGGCAAAAAAACCAACGAGTGCAAATATAATCAGTTTTTGCATGCCTGCTCCCTCCCCTCATGTTCAGTCATGTGATTTAAGCCAGTCTAATACTTCCTGCTGCCTGCCGGCATTCAAATATTCATCGGATAATAAATCTTTCAGTAATCGATTCTTTTCTTCAACCATGACTGTGCTGTGTTTAACCCATTTTCTGCACTCATATAAAAAGTCGACGTATGCTTCATAATTATTATCATATTCGTGGTCTAAGTCTTTTAATATTGAGGAGACGAGGCCGGGACTGGCGCCCCCCGTGGAAACGCTGATAGTCATTCTGCCACGGTGCAGTGTGCCGGGGAATATCACATCTCCCGCTTCTGCCTCCCCTGCCATATTGAGCAGTGCATTTGCCGGTGCGTTTTGTTTTACGGAACTGTTAACTTCCGGGTTGTTCGTTGCTGCGATAATGAGAGATGCCTCTTGTGCATCTTTCGTGTCGTAGATCCTTTTATTCCAGGAGATTTCTCCCTGTTCATAGAGAGAGTAAAGGCCGTCAGTCACTTCGGGACTGATGACATGAATGTCTGCCCCGTATTTGATCATAGTGTCCACCCTGCGTTCAGCGACTTTACCGCCGCCGACCACAATGACAGTTTTACCGGAGATATCGATCATTAATGGAATATAAGCCATCTCTATTCATCCTCTGGTTTAAAGAGTCAATGGTTCAAATGTTTCATACACCCGTTCTTTTAATGCCTGCTTCATCGCAGGATGATCGCCAAGATGATGGCAGAGCACGATTCTGGCATCCGTCTGACGGCTTTTTACTGCACTTTCTATATGTCGTTCCAGGACACCCGTGAACCACAGATAAGGAACGATAAATATTTGTGAATGCCCTGAATCAACAGCTGAGCCAAGCGCATCTTCAAATGAAGGGCTGCATGCTGCGAGATAGCATACATCCACATCCTGAAACCCGGTCGATTTATAAAGTGACTGTGCAATGGTTGTAATATCGATCTGGGTCTGCGGGTTATAGCTCCCTCTGCCGACGACCAATACTTTGGCATCTCTTTTGGGGCGTATCTCTGTCTCTTCGATTCTCTCTTTCAGAATATTGGTTAACCGTGACTGTACTCCGAGTGGTTTCCCGTATAAAAACTTTATGTTGGGAAGCTTTGCTTTAATCCGCTGCATTTCTTCCGGGATATCATTGAAGTAGTGACCGGCGCTCAACAGGAGAACGGGTACGACTGAGATCTCTGTGGCACCTTTTTCAACCAGAGTATTCACACCCTGTTTCAAATCTGGTTCAGCCAATTCTAAAAAGCATGTTTCCTGAAGTGCGACATCCACCTGACTTTTGACAGATTCTATAAATGATAAAGCCTCCTGTCTGGCTTCCTTGATTCTGCTGCCGTGGCTGACATATAAAATCCCTCTCATGAAACTCCTCCATCACTGGTAGATTGCTTCAGGAATATTTTCCTGGAATGCCGCCTCCTCATACCAGTTTATTTTATCTCTGAGACGAACCACTTCTCCAATGACAATCATTGCGGGATTCCTGATCTCCTCTGATAATTCAACAATGTTTTCAAGCGTGCCTGTGACTGTTTTTTGTGTATTTGAAGTGCCGCAGTGAATCAAAGCGGCCGGCGTATCAATATTCCGTCCGTGTTTGATCAGCAATCTGCATATTTCAGGAAGTTTTTTCACGCCCATGTATATGCACAATGTTTCAGGCCCAAGAGCCAGATGCTTCCAATACTCTTCGACATCTACGCTCTTTTTAACGACGCCTGAAACAAAGGCGACAGAAGAACTGTAGTCCCGGTGTGTAACAGGGATGCCTGCATAGGCCGGTGCAGCCGCTCCCGAGGTGATTCCGGGCACAACTTCAAACTGAATATCATGTGCGGACAATACTTCAGCTTCTTCTCCCCCTCTGCCAAAGATGAAGGGATCTCCGCCTTTAAGCCTTGTTATGGTGCTGCCTTCTTTTGCCAGACTCACAAGGAGTGCGTTGATTTCCTCCTGCGGCAGCGAATGACGGTTTGGGCTTTTACCGCAATATATAAACCGTGCGTATTTCGGCGCATGATCGAGCAGTGCTTTGTTGACCAGCCGGTCGTACAGAATGATATCCGACTGTTCTATCGCTTTCAGCCCTTTAACCGTAATCAAGTCCGGATCGCCGGGTCCGGCTCCGACCAAATATACTTTTCCCATACTGTCACCTCTTTTAATTTATGTTAACTGTGAAAATCCTGGCCGGAGTGTACTTCTTCTATAATGCCTGCACGGATGACAAAGTCGCCAAAATGTTCTCCCTCATGCCTTTCCTTACCGTACTTGATAATGATCGGACGCAGACTTTCCAGAATTTCTTTCTCCCCGATGTTCTCCTTATATAACTTATTAAGACGGTTGCCTGTAAATCCTCCGCCCAGATACATATTGTATTTATCAGGTGCTTTACCGATGAATGCAATTTCTGCCAGTGCAGGTCTTGAGCATCCATTCGGGCAGCCGGACATGCGTATTGTGATTTCTTCTTCTTTAAGGGCGGCGTCATCCAATATTTCTTCGATTTTGTCGATCAGTGACGGCAGATAGCGTTCTGACTCCGCCATTGCAAGACCGCATGTCGGGAAGGCTACACAGGCCATTGAATTTCTTCTGAGTCCGGAGTAGTTTTCACCGTCAGTGACGCCGTATTCGTCTATGATTGCCTGAATCTGTTTTTTCTTCTGAGCGGTAACGTTCGCTATGACCAGGTTCTGGTTCGGTGTCAGTCTGAAGTCTCCGGTATGGACACCGGCAATTTCCCTTAAAGCCGTTTTTAACGGATAGTCTTGAGTGTCTTTCACACGGCCGTTTTGGATAAACAGCGTAAAGTGCCATCTGCCCTTGCCTTTCGTCCATCCGTAGCGATCGCCATTGTGGTCGAAATGAAAATCTTTCGTGCCGGGCAGTTCCCAGCCGAGCCGGTTATTCAGTTCAGTCCGGATCCAGTCCACACCTTTGGCATCCACTGTATATTTGAACCGCGCTTGCTTACGGTCAGTGCGATTGCCGTAATCACGCTGTATCGTAACGATTTTTTCTGCGACTTCTTTTACTCTGTCTTTAGGACAATAGCCGATCACCCGTCCAACCTGCGGATATGTGTCAGTATTGCCGTGGGTCATCCCCATACCGCCGCCGATTGATATGTTAAAACCGGTTAGTTCACCCGCTTCGATAATGGCGATAAAGCCCAAGTCCTGGGAGTAGACGTCGATGTCGTTTGACGGTGGAACAGCAATCCCGATTTTAAACTTACGCGGAAGGTAAGTTTTTCCGTATATAGGCTCCACTTCCTCCGTGTCATCCCGGGTATCGAGAATCTTTTCTTCATCCAGCCATATTTCATGGTATGCACCGGTTTTCGGTGACAGGTAATCACTGATTTCACCGGCCAGATCATTCACTTCCTGATGGACCTCTGATTGATAAGGGTTCGGGTTGCACATGACATTTCTGTTCACGTCCCCGCAGGCTGCAAGCGAATCCATCAGTGCACTGTTTATATTCTGCATGGAGCTCTTTAAGTTCCTTTTTAATATGCCGTGGAATTGAAATGCCTGTCTCGTGGTTAGTTTGAGTGTGCCGTTGGCATATTCATCGGCGATATCATCCATCGCCAGCCACTGCTCTGGTGTCGAAGTACCGCCCGGCACCCGCACTCTGATCATAAAACTGTATGCAGCTTCAAGTTTTTGCCTGCGGCGTTCATCGCGCAGATCTCTGTCATCCTGCTGGTAACTGCCGTGGAATTTCAGAAGTTTTGTATCTTCAGCTGATATTGCGCCGGTTATGCCATCTTCCAGGCCTTCAGCGATTGTACCGCGGAGATAGTTGCTGTCTGCTTTAATGCGCTCCATTTCATCCAATTTCTCTGACAGCAGGGTATTATTTTGTTCAGCCATGTTATCCTTCCTTTCTAGTAAACATCACGCTGGTATCTCTTATCTTTTTTCATTTGTTTCAAGTAGGACTCGGCATCTTCCTCGCTCAGTCCCCCTTCTTTTTCAAGCACTGTGCGGATTGCGTAATGTACATCTTTGGCCATGTTTTTTTCATCGCCGCATACATAAAGTGCAGCCCCATCGTTCAACCACTGGTAAAATTCTTTGCTGTTTTGTTCAATGCGGTGCTGTACATAAATCTTTTCGTCGGTATCGCGTGAAAATGCGAGATCCAGCCGGCTTAATACTCCGTCCTTGAGCCAGCTTTGCCATTCAGTCTGATACAGGAAGTCTGTAGTGAAATGCTGTTCTCCGAAAAACAGCCATGTTTTTCCTTCAAGTTCAAGTTCTTCCCTTTCCTCAATATAAGATCTGAATGGGGCAACACCTGTGCCCGGACCTATCATGATGACTGGTGTATCTTCATTGAAAGGAAACTTAAAGTTAGGGTTTTTCTTCACATACACCGGTACAGTGTCACCCGGTTTGATGCGTTCGGCAAACTGTACGGAACATACACCGGACCGATCGCGGTCGTGTGCGTTATAGCGCACTGCACCAACTGTCAGATGGACTTCATCAGGATTGGCTTTATAACTGCTGGCAATGGAATATTCTCTTGCTGGCAGTTTTCTGAGTGTCTGAAGCAGTATTTCGGGCTGAAGATCAGCTGCAGGGAAGTCGCCGACGAGATCTATCAGGTCCCGTCCTTCTATGTAGCTTTGGATCCATCCCTCTTCATTCACTTTCTCCTTTAACGCATCGTTCCCGAATATTTCAGCCGCTTTTATAAGCAGCGGTTTTGTGAGCTTTGTAATCTCAAAGCGCGAAGTCAGTGCTTCTGCAAGCGGCAGTGTTTCGCCATCCGCATTGATTCCGACATCCGTTTCAGGATTCCAGCCGAGCGTTTCCAACAGCTGATCGACGATGCGTGCATCGTTCTCAGGGAATACGCCCAGGCAGTCGCCAGGCTCGAATGACTCGCCGAAGTCTTCCAGGGAGAGCTCGATATGTCTGACTTCCTTGTTGGAACCGCGGCCGTTGAGATTGATGTTCTCGAGTACTTCAGCTTTATAAGGGTTGGTTCTGCTATATTTCTGTGTATTGGATGATTGTGCCGATCCAGTATCGGCTGACGGCGCTGAAACACTTTCCGCAGGACCGGCTAAAGAGTTTAAGATACCTTCCATCCATTTTTCAGCGGGTTCATCAAAATCGAGATCACAGTCTACTCTTGGAGATAACCTTTCCCCGCCGAGTGCTTCAAGCCGTTCATCGAAGTCTTTACCTGTCTGGCAGAAAAACTCATATGACTGATCTCCGAGCGCAAGCACTGAATAGCGCAAGTCACTCAGCTTGGGGGCTTTTCGGCCGTAAATGAACTCATGGAAAGTAACGGCATTATCCGGCGGCTCGCCTTCACCGTGTGTTGCTGAAATGATGAACAGATCCTGTACCTTCTTTAAATCCTTCGGTTTGAAGTTTTCCATACAGGACAGCTTTACAGTAAAGTCATTCTCTTTGAGTTTACCTTCCAATGTTTCAGCAAGACTTTGCGCATTACCCGTTTCAGAACCATATAATATGGTTATTTCCCGGGTTTTAGATGGATTCTCTGTATTCAGCAGATATTCTGCTACTTCTCGTGACGGTGCATCAATACCGGCCTTGGTCTCAGACTGCTGATTCGCAGTGAGATATCCACTGAACCAGATTTTTTGTTCCGGTGTCAGTGTCGGCAGTATTTGATTGATCTTTTCGGTCTGCTCTTCATTAAATGGACTGTTTGTTACGGTTAGCTGCAAGGAGTATCACCTCATCCTATCTTTCTCTATTATTGGCGTGACGCGGATTATATACTTATTATTCCTACTTTATAACTCGGTTTTACCTGTAAAAAAATTTGCCATTAATGTGTGGCAGAACGCTGCTTATTTAGAATTGTCACCCAGAGTATGCAGTCCGCATTCGGTTTTATCGGAACCGGCCCATCTCCCTTCGCGTGAGTCTTCCCCTGATTTCACCCGGGAAGTGCATGGTATGCATCCGATACTCGGATATTGGAAATCATGAAGTTCATTGTACGGCAGTTCATATTTCTCGATATAATCCCAGACATCATCCCATGTCCAATGAATCAGCGGGCATACTTTGATGGACTTAAACCGTTCATCCTTATTGACGAAATCGGTATTCTGGCGGCTTGGAGACTGTTCTCTCCTCAGACCGGAAATCCATGCTGATGCACCGTATAAAACATCTTCGAGCGGTTTTATCTTACGGATGTAGCAACATTGGTTGGGATCGCTTTTCCACAGGGCGGCGCCATGTTTATCTGCCTGTTCTTCAAGTGTAAGCTCCGGTTTTTTCAATTTAATGCGGAGTCCGGGGTATCTCTCCTTTACTCTGTCGATTAAGTCATAAGTTTCCTGAAAATGAAGATCCGTATCCAAAAATACGATTTGGGCATCTGTTTTCACTTTGGATATCAAGTCGATGAGTATCATGCTCTCAGCTCCGAAGCTGCAGGAATAAATGATGGAATCTCCAAAGTTTCCATAAGCCCATTTCAAAATCCGGAGCGCACCATTTGTTTCATCTGCAGGTGTCAGATTTCGAAAAGGATCAGTCGTGAAATTCTCATAGGTCAGGGCTGTTTCTGTCATATCTTCATCATTCCTCCTTTTTTACATTAGAGTTTTTTGTTCATAAATCTGTTGAAAATTTCATTGGTAATATTTTCTCCCCTTATAGAAACCGTCTATTTAACTTATAGAGAGACTCTATAAAATTAGAATTTTTTGAAAATATTAAATTATGTTGACTAGCATATCTGATAGATAATTTCATGTCAATGCTAAATTATAGTTTTTTAGTAGGATTTACATTTTCTTAACATTATCTGCTTTATACCGGCAATTTTTAATGAAAAACCAGTCATTGAATTATTTATCAGAGGTCGTCAGCTGAGAAAACACGCTATTTTAATGGCGTGATGAATGAGCGTCTCGGACGACTTGCATTGTATTCTGTTATTGGTTCTTGTTTTCTTAATCATACGGGTTCAATGCGTCCTTTCTCTATCCGCGGCTTATATTATATAGCGTGTGCCTTATGGTGATATAATGGGCATTGAAGGGGCGGTGAAATACTGTGTATAAAGGCATTGAATGCAAGATTTATCCTAATCAGGAACAAGAAAATCTGATTCATATGACATTCGGTCATACCCGCTTCATATGGAACGAAATGCTGGGGATGTTGAACGCCCGTTATGAAAACAATCCTGATTTAAAACTGTTAAGCTATACCGCATTGTCATCGATGATTCCCCAAATGAAACGCGAGTTTGAGTGGTTAAAAGATGTGGACAGTGTGGCTATTCAATGTGCGGTGAAACGACTCTCTGAGACGTTCGACCGGTTCTTCAAAGGATTGTGCAAATACCCAAAGTTCAAATCCGGGAAATTTGTGAGGCAGTCGTATTTGAGCACGATCCGCGGCAATAATATTCGATTCAATCACACTCAGCGGTATATCAAACTGCCTAAATTGGGGTGGGTCAAGTGTAAGAATAGTTTTAAACATATCGAAAATGAACGTATTAAATCCGTTACCGTCAAGCGCAAACCAACCGGTCACTTCTATATTTCAGTATTGGTAACCAGCGAAAACCAAGCGTTACCGAAAACGGAGCAAAGTGTCGGTATTGATTTGGGTGTGTCCGATTTAGCGATTACATCGGACGGACAGAAATACGCGTCCCAACGCTTACATTTAAAATATCAAAAACAGATGCGGTATTGGGAAAAACGGATGGCCCGCCGCCGTCTGGCTGCAGAGGTGAAAGGGATTGCCCTACGCGAGGCGAAAAACTATCAAACAGCGAAACGCCATGTTGCACGATTGCATGAAAAAATCTCAAATACGCGAAAGGACTACATCCATAAAATCACAACAACATTGGTGTCTGAATATGACATCCTATCCATCGAGGATCTGAAAACAAGGAACCTGATGAAAAATCATACTCTGGCACGCAGCATTGCGTCCCAATCCTGGCGCCAATTCAGGGACGTTTTAAAATATAAATGTGATATCTACGCCAAACAATTGATTGTGGTCAATCCGCATAAGACGTCTCAACTGTGTTCCAGCTGTCAGTTTGACAGCGGTAAAAAAGCATTAAATATCAGACAGTGGACGTGTCCGGCGTGCAGCATCCACCATGACCGGGATATTAATGCGGCTAAAAATATATTGAATCTTGGCCTGGGACAGGCCTTAGTAAAATAGCTTAAACCGCTGATTGGTTCTGGAATGAACCGATTAAGTTAGGAGTGTTCCTAGAAACCCGTTACTTTAATGACGGCGTAGTTCATGTCTAAAAGTAAAAATTCAGTTGAAATTGAAATTTATATCATGGTATAATAACTTTTGTGCCAAAGACAATAATCAACATGGCCCGTTGGTCAAGCGGTTAAGACACCGCCCTTTCACGGCGGTAACACGGGTTCGAGTCCCGTACGGGTCACTTTCCATATTTATATAAATTAATCACCATGGTCCCGTGGTGTAGCGGTTAACATGCCTGCCTGTCACGCAGGAGATCGCGGGTTCGATTCCCGTCGGGACCGTAGAGCAAAGCCTTCAGCATAAATACAGCTGGGGCTTTTTTGTTGTGTCAACATGGATAAAAATAGTAAAAAATGATACATTTATAATGGATAGTTATGAAAAACGTGACTTCGAAGCAAAGCGAGGGAAAGATATGCCTAAAAAAATTGTTGTAGTGGATGATGAAAGACCGATTGCAGACATATTGGAATTTAATCTTGAAAAAGAAGGTTACGAAGTGCATTGCGCATACGACGGCAATGATGCTTTAAAGCTGATACTTGAGGTTGTGCCGGATATTGTATTGCTCGATATCATGCTGCCGGGGATGGATGGCATGGAAGTATGCCGGGAAGTGCGTAAAAAGCATGAAATGCCAATCATTATGCTGACTGCCAAAGATTCCGAAATCGATAAAGTTTTGGGCCTTGAACTCGGGGCGGATGATTACGTTACAAAACCCTTTTCCACACGTGAATTGATTGCGCGTGTGAAAGCGAATTTGAGAAGGAACCAGGGTACAGGTTCACAGGAAAAGGAAGTCGAAAGCAACAATATACAAATTAAAAATATTACAATATTGCCGGATTCCTATGCGATTAAAAAACATGATAAGGATATAGATCTCACTCACCGTGAATTCGAACTGTTCCACTATCTGGCAAGGCATCTGTCACAGGTGATGACCCGGGAACATTTACTTGAAACGGTCTGGGGATATGACTACTTTGGGGATGTCCGTACAGTAGATGTGACGGTTAGACGTTTGCGGGAAAAAATTGAAGCTGATCCATCCCATCCAGAGTATCTTATGACAAGGAGAGGCGTGGGTTATTATATCCAAGGCGACGAATAAAGGAGTTAACATGTAAATGAAGCAGTTTTTCAGAAACCTTCAATCTCTCCATATAAAACTTGTTATTATATATGTTCTTCTCATCGTTATCGGGATGCAGATCATTGGTCTTTATTTTACGAACACGCTTGAGAAAGAATTAACAGGCAACTTCCAGGATAATATTGAAACACAGGTCAGTCTGATTGATACGCGCATCAATGAACTGTATACGGAATACGGGGATGACCGTGATGCAATGCGCGAGGAGATACAAAAACTGCTCTCTGATTATGGAAACCGGCCGGAGATCGAAGAAGTGCGTTTTGTGAATTCGGATAATCTGCTCGTGGCAACGAGTAAAATATCCAACGAATCCAATGTAGGTTCCAGAATAAACACCCCACTCACTGAGGAGGCTATTTCGACGGGGACACGCAATGATGAAATATACGTCAATGTAGATCAGAACGATCAGCGTGTCTGGCTGCTTAACCAGCCCGTTATTCAAGATGGCCAGATCCTCGGTGCTATTTATGTTGCCTCAAATATCGAAACGGTATACCAGCAGCTTGAGGCGATTAATAATACATTCATCATCGCAACCTTGATCTCACTCATCATTACGAGTATTTTAGGTATATTTATTGCCCGTACAATCACCAGACCGATTACGGATATGAGAAACCAGGCACTCCTTATGTCGGAAGGGGATTATACATCACGCGTTAAAATATACAGCAGTGACGAAATCGGTGAGCTTGCCGGTTCATTTAATATACTGTCAAAACGCGTCCAGGAGGCACAGGCGAATACAGAGAGTGAGAAGAAACGGCTCGATTCTGTAATTACACACATGTCGGATGGAATTATAGCGACAGATAGAAAAGGCCGTATACGCATCGTGAATGATATGGCACTCGACATGATTCATATACGGGAAGAAGACGTATATGGAAAAGATATGCTTGAGCTTCTCGAGCTTGATGAGGATATGGTGCTGGAAGACATCCAGGAGATGAATGACAGCCAGCTTCTGTTCCTGGAAGAAGATGAGGAAGAGACCACACTCCGCATCAACTTTTCAACGATTGTAAAGGACACGGGGTTCATCAATGGGTATATCGCTGTACTGCATGACGTTACCGATCAGGAACGGGTCGATAACGAACGCAGGGAATTCGTTGCGAATGTATCCCACGAACTTCGTACACCATTGACATCAATGCGCAGCTATATCGAGGCCTTACAGGAAGGTGCATGGAAAAATGAAGAACTTGCACCGAAGTTCTTAGGCGTTACACGGGAAGAGACAGACCGTATGATCCGTCTCGTTGAAGACTTGCTCCAGCTGTCTCGAATGGATAATGAAGCAGAGGAATTAACGAAAGAAATCGTTGATTTCAACATGTTCCTGAACCGTATCATCGACCGTTTTGAAATGACGCATAAGGACGAAGTGGAGTTTGTGCGAAACATACCTGAAACTGCGATATTCACTGAAATTGCGATGGATAAAGTCGGACAGGTACTGGATAATGTGATATCCAATGCGATTAAATATTCCAGCAATGAGAATAAGCGGGTTGAATTCCACGTTAAGCAAAACAGGCTCTATAACCGCATGACCGTCCAGATTAAAGATAACGGCCTCGGTATTCCGGTAAGCAAAGTGGATCGTATATTTGAACGTTTCTACCGCGTGGATAAAGGGCGTGCCCGCAAGATGGGCGGTACCGGACTGGGACTTGCCATATCAAAAGAAATCATCGAAGCCCATGACGGTAAAATCTGGGCAAACAGTGTGGAAAATAAGGGGACGACAATCTTTATCAACCTGCCTTGTGAAACGCTTGAGGAGGATGACTGGGATGTTTAAAGAAACTGCGAAATCAATTATCCTCTTCATATTGGTTATCACCAGTGCAGTCCTCACCTATATGGTATGGAGTTACCAGCCTGAATTCTCCCAGGTGGATACATCGATAGAGTCAACACCGAATATCGGACGCGGCGAAACGGTGCCATTTAAGAATGTGATGCGTGCCTACCAGCTCATATGGGCGGATGGGAACGATGTACAGGGAACAATTAAGGAAGATGCCGTCGTCGGTGTCAGAGAGTTCCTGGATGGCACGGAGATAGAGGATATCAATGTTTATAACAATATGAACAGATTAAACCCGGAGGTTCGGGAGGATGGCACGGAAGAATTCCTGATTGTGGACTATCCTTCGGAAATGCCGTCCAAATCCCTGTTCCAGGTTTTAGGATTTGAATATGATGGTTCCCTCCCCGACTACAGTTTTGACCGTATTGTCGTAGACCTCGCCTCGGACCATGTCACATTTTTCCTGCTCAATGAGGCACTGGACAGGGTTGCTGTGGCGAATACAAATATAGACAGCTCGTACCTGCTGTCCATCGTTGAAGAATATGAGGATTCATTTGAGAGTTATACCGGAATAATCACCAACCAGAAAACGTCGAACAATAAAACAGCGATTTACGGACCGAGTGAGCCGGGATCAATCAGCGTGGAAAACTTCCTTTCAACCCAGCATAGCGTAGATGTGGTGAATGATATTTTATTCATGGATGATGAAATTACGACCACCCGCAATGACGATGTGTATGTGTACGAGGGGAATAGTAATATTGCGACTTACAGCAGCAGTACTTACAGTTATTCGTACACAAATCTGGATGAAACACTATCTTCAGACAGAAACCCGCATCAGACGATACAAAAGAGCTTTGATTTTCTTAACTCACATACAGGGCTTGCCAAAGATCATATATTATTTGACTATGAAGAAGAGGACAACGAATCGATATACCGATTTACCATGAACGGGTATGTCGTTTTCAGTGATCAAGTGATGAATACCATCTCTGTAAAATATGGCAGCGATGCAGTATATGAATACGAAAGACCCCAGCTGCATATTGATGCACATGTGCCGGGCGATCAGTCCAAAGAGCTGACGACATTGGAAAACGTCAGATACCAGATTGCCTTGAATGAAGAATTGGACCTCCAGAAAGTATCTAAAATAACCATCGGATATGATATGGGGTTCGCAGAAAGTCAGACAGAACTGAACCTCCTGGAATTTACGCCGGAATGGTATGTAAAGTATGACGGCGAATGGATGCGTTTTGATGAAGGAGGCTTATACTGATGGATTGGAAATTAACTAAATCCCTTTATATCCTGGTATTTCTCATCATCAACCTGGCACTCATCTTTATGCTTTATAATAAACAGCAGGAAAGTGTGCAAAAAATTGAAAATAAACCGGATGTGCTTGAAGAAACGGATATAGACATCTCCGGAATTCCGGAACATGAACCTATGGAACTTTCTGTCCTGTCAGGCGAGATAGAAGATTTCGAAGATGTAGAAGAAATTGATGAGGAAGATATAGAAAAAATGGATGACGCCCACAGCATCATTGTAGAGTACAGTGAAGGGGATCAGGCACCGAAAATGAATCGTCAATCGCTGGAGCAATATAAGGCAGAGAGTATTTACAGAGGTGAAAATTACGAGTATGATGAAGTGATGAGCACAGAAAACCGGATGATATTCAACCAGCAATTCGAAGATTATCCGATATTCAATCATGAATCCGCGAGGCTTGTCTTCAGAGGAGAAGGCACAGAAGCGGAAGCATATGAACAGGCCCACTTAACGAACCTCAGGGAAAATTCATACTCCACCCCTACTGCAGTGAGAGACCCCAAAGAAGGCATCATAGATTTATATCAGCGTGATAGAATTTCAGAAGAAGCAGTTATAGAAAATGCACGGCTCGGCTACTACATCATCTTAAACGATGGAGAGCAAGTTATGCTGAGGCCGAAATGGGAATTCAGGATTTCCGATCAGGGCGTTGAGAAAACAATCTATATGGATGCAATCAGCGCGACAGAAGATATAATTGAAAGTGAGTGAAAGTAATGAAAATGAGCGTGTTAGCCAGCGGTTCCACTGGGAACAGCACATATATTGAAACTGAAAAAGGCAGCTTGCTCATAGATGTCGGACTTTCATGTAAAAGGATAGAAGAATCGCTTAATTCACTCAACACATCATTGAGTAATATAAATGCAATACTTATCACACATGAGCATTCTGATCATATCAAAGGACTTAAAGTCATTGCCAAACGATATGGTATACCTATTTTTGCGAATGAAAATACATGGAAACAAATAGATAAAAAAGGGATTGAAATAAATCCGGAGCAGAAGTTCCATTTCAATCCACTGGAAGAAAAAGAGATTATAGGAATAAACGTAAATTCGTTTAATGTATCCCATGATGCGATAGATCCACAGTTCTATACCTTTGCCAGAGACAATAAAAAGATTTCGGTCATCACAGATACAGGATATGTTTCCGATCAGATGAAAGGTATCATCAAAGACAGTGACATTTTTGTGTTTGAGAGCAACCACGATGTAGATATGCTGCGTATGGGCAGATATCCATGGGTAACGAAGCAAAGAATACTGTCTGATGTCGGTCATGTTTCAAATGAAGATGCAGCACATGCAATGAGAGACGTTATAACTGACCGTACAAAACGCATTTATCTTGGTCACCTGAGCATGGATAATAATATTAAAGAACTCGCTAAGATGAGTGTAGAACAGGTTTTAAACCAATATGACATCGATACGAAAAATGAAATAATGCTATGCGATACAGATAAAGCGGCGCCAACACAGATATACACAATATAGTTATCCACAGGTTGTGGAAGAATATATGTGGATAACGTGGAGATATGGTGGATAACTTTGTGAAAAATGTGGAAAAGTCATAAATATGCATATAAAAAATAAGGGATACATCTTTTATACACAAGATGTATCCCTTATTTATTTTTATTTCGCATCGAATACTTTGTCCACCCATTCCTCATCGACATCATTTTCAGTAATGCCATTGTCGCTGAATACAATTTCACCGTACGCAGTAAATTTGTCATTGGTGTATTGATATACAAAAGGAATATGGGACTTTTCGTATAATTTATACATCAGCGCACGGACACCTCTGCCGGCAGTCGTAAAACTGATTTTCAGGTCGTCCTCATTCACATTTGTATCCATGGCGAAGCCTTTCATGCCCCAATGAACTTTAGTCCATTCATACGCGTCCGGCACTTCATATTTAATAAGATTTTCGTAGTATTCCTGGCCAAGATCTATTCTTTCTTCAGCGGTAAGAATCTGTTCCTGTTCTTGAGCAGTAGCTTCACTTAAAATTTCATCAATATCAACAAAAGCGTTTTCCTTCAAATCTTTAATGAGTTTCTTTTGCTCATCTTCGTCCAAAGTATTATAGTAAGAAGCAATTGAAGCATCCTGATAAGGTGCGGCGTGAATTTCTAACCCCTCGGGTATAGGTTCGATCACATTGAAATCAATCTCTTTATCTTCATTAATGGCAAAATCTATCATCTTTTCGAGGTCGTCCAGTTCATGAAATTTAAGTATACTATATGCAAGACTTGGCATAGAAACACTCCTTTACATAATATTGGGTATTATCTTAATTATTTAACAGTTTAAACAAACAGTCAAGGTATTCGTAATAAGGCAAAAGGATGAAAAAAATGAAAATTACTCTAATAACAGTAGGAAAGCTAAAAGAGAAGCATTGGAAACAAGCTGTGGAAGAATATAAGAAGCGCATCAGCGGGTATGCAAAGCTCGAGCTGGTTGAAATACCGGATGAAAAAGAACCAAATAATGCGAGCAAAAAAGATATAGACATTATAAAAGAAAAAGAAGCACAAAAGATACTTGGGAAAATCAAAGATACGCAGTATGTCGTCACTTTGGAAATCAAAGGCAAAGCGTATTCGAGTGAAAGCTTGGCTGAAGAATATCAAAAATGGATGAACACAGGAAAAAGCGATGTCGTATTCATCATTGGCGGCAGCAACGGTATCGGGGAGAGCGTAAAGAAAAGATCCAACCAGGAAATCAGCTTCGGTTCCCTCACCTACCCTCACCAGATGATGAAAGTTATGCTGCTTGAGCAGATATTCAGGGTGAATAAGATTATAAAGAATGAAGCATATCATCGTTGATGCGGTTTTTATAATTTTGTCAGAAAGGATTATTTAATTATGAAAGTGGATGTTTTTTTAGATTCCAATATTTTGTTTAATGATTATGAGATAATTAACCACAGATTAAGTGATTTAGTTGAATGGTTTGAGAAAGAAAAAATTGAATATAGCTTGTGTATAGCTGAAATGACCTATCATGAATTGCTAAAGAAATTTGATAATAATGTTAAAAGTATGATAGCTGAATTTAAAAAAGTAAATAAAGATCATAAAGCCCTTCGTCGTCTACATTATAATATTGAAGAACTGAAAGAGCATCATGTTTCACTGAAAGAAGAATATGAAAATAGACTAAGAGAAAAATTTGAAATAATAACTCCTAGTGCTGATGCTAATAAAAATGTTTTTGAAAGATATTATGATGATCTTTCACCTTTCAAAAATGAAAAAAAAGAATTCCAAGATGCTTTGATTTGGGAAACTATTTTCGAACATAGTCAGTGTTTGGAGAACCAAGATGCTATTTGGTTTGTATCTTCTGACAAAAAAGCATTTTACAATAGTATTGAAAATGGACTGGATAGCGATTTTGAACATGATGGGAATATCTTTTTCTATCGAAACCTAAATGATCTTTTAGAAGAGAAAGATGTCTTGATAGATGATTTATTGTTTGAAAATATTGAAGAGATAACTGAAGATTTCCAAAACGATATGAATAATAAAGTTAGAGATTTTTATATTATAGAGGAAAACATTTTAGATTTTTTAGAAGACTATATACTTAATAATAACTTTATTTCAGAATATGCTGATGAAGGCTGGGGGACCGATCTTTATGTTTATAATATAGAGCTTTCAGAACTACATTATGCAGATGGTTATAGAAGTACGTCTCATATATACTTGCCGGCCACTATGAGTGTAGAATTTGAATTTAATATTGAAACACGTAATCCGGTTTATGAAAAAGGAGATACTGATTTTGAACAAAATATAATTATTGGAGAGGAGAGTCGTAATGCAGATATTGACTGTATTCTAGTTTACGACTTGAAGAACAGACATGTAGTTGATGTTGAACAAATAGAATTTCAATAGGAACAGAAAGATTACATTATTAATTTTGTTAAAACTATATATGATTTGTAATGGTAATCAATTAAATCACTTATTGTACTTTGGTATATTTATAGCATATAAGAAAAATCGGAGAGTGAGACTATGTCTAAACTAACATTACCACAATTAGAAGCCCATTTATGGGAGTCAGCAAATATACTAAGAGGTTCGATTGATTCCTCTGATTATAAAAACTATATATTTGGATTATTATTTTTGAAGCGTTTGAGTGACGTATTTATAGAGACAGCTAAGAAGGTCGAGCGAAAAGAAGGTGACGATTATGCATGGTATGATCGTGATGAACACCAGTTCTTTGTACCTGAAAGAGCCCGATGGACAGAAATCCAAATACAAACTCATGACATCGGTAATACAATCAATAAAGCTTTTGAGGCTCTAGAGGAAGAAAACCCTTCTCTAGTGGGTGTACTTGCCAATATTGACTTTAATGACAAAGAAAAACTGCCCGATAAATTATTGCTGCAACTCATTCAACATTTCTCAAAGATTGATCTCAGTAATGATAGTTTATCAGAACCGGATATGTTAGGCCGTGCATATGAGTATTTAATTAAACAGTTCGCAGATGATGCTGGTAAAAAAGGTGGGGAATTCTACACCCCTTCCAAAGTAGTTGAATTGATTGTTAACTTAATTAAACCAGAAGAAGGCATGCGAGTATGTGACCCTACGGTTGGTTCAGGCGGTATGCTCATTCAGTCTGTAGACTATATCAAATCACAAGGTGGTAATCCGCGTAATTTATCACTGCATGGACAGGAGAGAAACCTGAGTACATGGTCCATATGTAAGATGAATTTACTTCTCCATGGTTTGAGTGATCATCGCATTGAGCGTGGTGACACCATACGTGAACCAAAGCTATTAGGTGATGATAAAGAACTATTATTATATGACAGAGTTATCGCCAATCCACCTTTCTCGCTTAAAAACTGGGGGAGAGAAGAAGCAGAGAGCGATGAATATGGTCGTTTCAGGTTTGGTATTCCTCCTAAAAATGCAGGTGACTTTGCATTCGTTCAACATATGATAGCTACACTTAATCATGACGGTAAAGCTGGTGTGGTTATGCCTCATGGAGTACTATTCCGTGGTGGTGCTGAAGGTAAGATCAGAGAAGGTCTACTAAAAG
The DNA here is from genome assembly GCF_046736035.1 of Salinicoccus sp. HZC-1. GTDB lineage: Bacteria > Bacillota > Bacilli > Staphylococcales > Salinicoccaceae > Salinicoccus. The sequence goes on from NZ_CP177130.1 coordinate 42,128, forward strand.
AAGATGTAATAGAAGCAATTATTGGTCTACCCTCTTCTTTATTCTATGGTACTGGAATTCCAGCGAGCATCTTAATTCTGAACCGAAATAAAGAAGAAAAGCAAAAAGGAAAAGTTTTCATATTAGATGGTTCAAAAGATTACCAAGAAGGTAAAAACCAAAATATTCTTCGTGATAAAGATATAAAAAAAGTAATAAGTGCATATGATAAATGGGAAGGTAAAGAAAAATATTGTCGAGTAGTCAATATAGAAGAAACACAAGAGAATGATTACAACTTAAATATTGCCCGTTATATTGATACCACTGAAGAAGAAGAAGAGATTGATGTACAGACCGCACTAAATGATTTGAAGAAATTAGAGCAGGATAGAAATGAAATAGAGGAAAAGATGTTTGGGTATTTAAAGGAGCTTGGATATGATGAGTAATCATTCTAGTTGGACAACAAAATCTTTTTCAGAATGTGTAGATAAAATTATTGATCATCGTGGAAAGACCCCTAAAAAGTTAGGTTTAGAATGGGGGAATGGTAATATACTGGCTCTGTCAGCTAACAATGTAAAAAAAGGGAAAATTGACACCTCAATAGAAGCATATTATGGATCTGATGAACTTTATGACAAATGGATGACTAACGGAAAAGTCAATAAAGGCGATGTCATTATGACTATGGAAGCACCTCTGGGCAATGTCACTCAAATCCCTGACACTAAAAAATATATATTAAGTCAAAGAGTTGCGGCCTTTAAAACAATAGAAGATATAGACGATGATTATTTTAAGTATTATCTCTCTTCTAGTAAATTTCAAAATTTGCTTGATAGATTCTCGACGGGAACAACTGCTAAAGGAATAAGTCAGAAAAATTTGCGACCTTTACCTGTTTCGTATCCATCTATAAAAGAACAGCAAAAAATCGCATGTATCCTCTCCTCTGTAGATGAAGCCATCGAAAAAACAGAAGGTATCGTTAAACAAATTAAGATAGTAAAAAGAGGTATAACGCATGAACTCTTTAGTAGAGGAATCGGGAATACAGAATATAAAGATTCCGATGTTGGTAGAATTCCTAAATCATGGAAAGTAGTCGATATGGATACTGTATTCGATACAATTGATGGAGATCGAGGTAAAAATTACCCAAATACAAACGACTTTATAGATGAAGGTTACTGTTTATTTTTAGACACAAAAAATGTTACAAAATCTGGATTTATTTTTGATACTAAGAAATTTATATCAAAAGAAAAAGACAAAGTGCTTAGAAATGGAAAACTTTCTAGAAACGACTTTGTAATGACTTCTCGTGGTTCTATAGGCAATATTGCATTTTATGGTGAAAACATACCATATGAAAATATTAGAATAAACTCAGCCATGCTAATCTTACGGGCGTACGATAAAGAATTAAACTTTGATTTCTGGATGCATTTATTAAGAGGTAGGGTAATAGAAAAATATATACGAAAATTTAAAGTGGGAAGTGCTCAACCACATATTACAAAAAAAAGTTTTCAGCAATTAAAAGTTAGTATTCCTAGTTCCAGTAAAGAACAGCAAGAAATTGCTAATATTTTAAATGAGATTGATAATAAAATTAGGAATGAAAATGATAATCTTCTATACTTAAAGTCTCTTAAAAGAGGTCTCATGAAACAACTCTTAACAGGCAAAGTACGTGTACCTATTACTGAGAATGAGGAGGTTCCACAATGAGTGAAGCACAAGCTTACAATGAAGAAACGTTAGTAGAAAATCGAATGATTAACCAACTTCAGAAGCTTGGCTACGACTATATTCATGGCACGGGACTGAATCGCGAACGAACTTCAAATACTGAAGTTGTTTTAAAGAATCGCTTAACAGAGTCTGTTAAGCGCCTGAATCCTTGGATCAGTGAGAACAACTTAAATAAAGTCGTCCGTAATATCACTCATATGGACGCAGCCAGCTTAATGGAGGCAAACCAACATTTTCATGAATTACTGGTAAATAAATTATCCATACAACAAGACCTAGGCGGTGGCCGTAAAAATCAAACAGTGACATTGATTGACTTCGATAATATTGATAACAATGACTTTGTCATCACAAACCAATTGGGGTTATTACACGCGAGTGGGACAATCTATCCTGATATTATGGTGTACGTCAATGGTCTTCCCTTGGTTGTCATCGAGTGTAAAAGTCCAGAGTTGCCACCAGATATGCAGTTGGGCGAAGGGATACGACAGTTATTAAGGTACCAAGACATAAACGAAAAGCTCTTTCATTACAATCAGTTCTTAATCTCCACCAGCAATGATCGGGCTAAAATCGGTACAATTGCTGCACAGGCTAGGCACTATAGTACATGGAAAGAACCTTATCCCTTATCTGTCGAAGAGGTCGGTGATAATGCTTCAGCACAGGACATACTCACTACCGGTATATTAGATAAAGAGCGCTTGTTTGATATTATTCAAAACTTTATCGTCTACGAACCGGAAGATGGTCGTGTGATTAAGAAAATGGCTCGCTACCAACAATATCGTGCGGTTAATAAAGCAGTGGACCGGATTCAAACTGGAGAACACCCACAGTCTCGTGGCGGTATCGTATGGGCGACTCAAGGCTCCGGCAAATCATTGGCAATGGTCTTTTTATCCATGAAGTTACGTCGAATCGAAGCTCTGAAAAATCCAGTCATTGTTGTGGTTACAGACAGGCAAGATCTCGACCGTCAGATTACCGCAACCTTTAAGCGTAGTGGATTTCCAAATCCACAACAGGCAGAATCGGTAGAACAGCTGAAGTCTCTGTTACAACAAGGACCTGGTACAACAGTCATGACACTCGTCCAAAAGTTCCAGACAAACGAGGATGAGGAGTATCCATTACTGACAGAGGCTGAAAATGTGATTGTACTGGTCGATGAGTCCCACCGAACCCAGTACAGCTCTCTGGCTTTAAATATGCGTACCGGTTTGCCAAATGCGACATATATAGGATTTACAGGGACACCGATTGATAAGGAAGATAAGAGTACTATCCGAACATTCGGGAGTTATATTGATAAGTATTCAATCGAAAAAGCTGTCGAAGATGGTGCGACCGTGCCGATATTTTATGAGGCGCGCCTGGTTGATTTACATGTGCAGGGAGAGTCGATCGACACCCTGTTTGATCGTTTCTTCAGAGAATATTCTGACGAAAACAAGGAACGGATCAAGCAAAAATATGTCACCGAACAAGCGCTGACAGAATCTCATAAACGAATTCGGTCCATCGTCTTGGATATGATTGAGCATTACGAGAAACATATCGAACCGAATGGATTTAAAGCACAGGTGGTGACTGTGTCCCGGAAAGCAGCAGTCACTTATAAAAAGTTTCTGGATGAACTCAGTGACTATGAATCCGCGGTGATTATTTCCCCGAAGCATAATGATGAACCAGAAATGCAGCAGTATGCTTTGTCTTCTGCTGAGGAAAAGGAAATGATTGAGCGATTCAAGAAACCATTAGAGGATGATCCGCTGGCTTTCATCATTGTGTGTGATAAATTGATTACCGGTTTTGATGCACCGATCGAACAAGTCATGTACTTGGATAAACCGTTGAAGGAACACAACCTGCTGCAGGCGATTGCGAGAACGAACCGTACTTATGAACATAAGACCCACGGTTTAATCGTGGACTACTATGGTGTTTCACGGTTTTTAGAAAAGGCACTCGGTATTTTTCATGATGATGATGTCAAAGGCGCAATGTTCCATGTCGATGAGGAAATTCCACGATTACAGTCCCGGCACCGTCGGGTGATGCAGTTCTTTGACGGTATTTCCCGTAATGATTTGGAAGGGCATATCAGAGTACTGGAACCTGAAGACAGAAGAAACACCTTTGATACAGCATTCAAGAAGTTTTCAGAGAGCATGGACACGATTATGCCCAGTCCACAAGCCAAGCCTTTCATCGATGATTTAAAGTGGCTGGGGAAAGTCAGAAAGCATGCGAAATCCCGTTATTATATCGATGATGGCACAATGGACATTTCTGATACTGGTGGCAAAGTCCGGGAATTGATTGAAGAATACGTTTATGCGACGTCTCCTAGAATATTATTTGAACCGGTGAGTATTCTCTCTAATCAATTTGATGAAAAGTTGGATGCCATTAAGGGACCGGAAGCCAAAGCAGCTGAAATGGAACATGCCATTAAACACGAGATTCGAGTTAAGTTTGACGAAAACCCAGTTAAATATACTTCTTTAAGAGAACGTTTGGAGTTACTCATTGAGCAGCGTAAGGAAAGACATTTAGAATTTGAAGACCTATTTGAAATGTATCAAGAGATGAGAGAAGAATTGACGAATCTGAATCAGGAGAGTCAGTCTTACGGTTTAAAAGATACAAAGCATTTACCGTTTTATCAACTGTTGGAAGCACATGCGCCAGAAGATATAGAGCAAGAGAAAATCAAAGATTTAACTGAATTAATTACTGATATTATCCAAGATAATGCAGTGATTGATTGGACCGAGAAAGACGATGTAAAGCGCAATATGCGTAGTCAGCTGAAAAGGCAATTAAGAGCCAGTACCATTCCAAATAAGCAAGTGGAGTCTGTGGCGAGAGAATTAGTCCAATTAGGTGAAATACACTATAATATTAGATAAATAAAGATATAACCGTCTTGGTTATATCTTTATTTTTGAGTGTCATGTAGTTGTCTGTTTTGTAAGCTGTGTAATTCCATGCCATGTACACGTAACCACTCTTTGGACGCTTTATAGTGTGGGAGTGTATGACGCACGATTCGCCAAAATTTTTCGTTGTGCTCCAGTTCAATTAAATGTGCGAGTTCATGAACAAGAACATAATCAATGACCCCGACAGGCGCCATTACAAGACGCCAGTTTAAATAGATATCTCCATTCTGTGTACATGTCCCCCACCGTTTGAGTTGTGATTTCAATGTAAGTGAACGTGGCACCACATTTATCATCTCTTGATAAATATTTGCACGTTCAATCACTTTTTTTGTGCCATGTACTTTGTACCAGGAGATCATTTCTTGTTCCAGGTGATACTGTACTTCTTTTTGAGACCAATCATTCGGTACTTTGGCGATGAATCGGCCTTGGTGGAACTGTATGGAAGCGTCTTTGATATTTTCTCGGTAAACTTTTAACCGATAATTGCGGCCTAAGTACGGTAGTTTTTCTCCGCTGACAAATTCAATTGGTTGTATTGTGTGTTTAACTTCATTTAATTCTTCAATTTTTTGCACAATCCAGGGTGCTTTCTTATACAGCAACTGGCTCAGTATTTTCTCATCTATATCTGCCGGTGCATGGACTTCTACTCCATTAATCAGATTGACTGTGATTTTGAGGTCATTACGTACCTCACTGTACATACTATAATAAATCTCTGTGGATCCATACTTTATGATTGGCATGATGTACCTACTTTCAATGTCTTACTCCTATAGCATTATACCAAAAATATATATAAGTGTTACTAGGACAAAAGACAGGGGATGAATATCTGGCTCCTTATTAATTTAAAAGGTATACTTTTTATACATGAGAAGGTGCAGATGGCTCAAAAGTATCAAGTGAGAGCGAAATTCGAATTCATTTTTCTGAGGAAATATAAAAGGAGGTAATTCCGCCTTGAGATTAAATTATCTTAATAACGATATTTTTATAAATTATAAACCCTTTCTGCAGGGCAGAGATTTAAAAAAGGACTTTAATATATTTCAGGTTACTGGCTTTCCACATTACGAGGTCGTTTCAAGCCGTGTTTTAGAATTTTTCTTTGATCCAAATGAATCACATGGGCTTGGCACCCTCTTACTAGAGGCATTATCTACTTTCCTGGTTTCAGAAAATGATGTGCAATCTTTTATTAACATTGATTGGAAAGTTGAGAGAGAAGTAATTACCGGTAATAAAAATCGGATTGATGTCCTATTGAAATCAGATGATTATGTGGTTGCTATTGAGAATAAAATTTATGCCACAGAATATAATGATTTAAACGATTACCTTAACCACATCAAAAGAGAATTCAACATCAAAAATAATTATGGCGTAGTTCTGAGTTTACACACCACTACATTTAACGAACGGGGTTGGAAGAATATAACCTATCAGCAATTTTTCGAGTGTGTTAATAAAATTTTAGGTAGTTATTTTATTGGCAGCAATACAAAAGGTTTAATGTTTCTCCATGATTTTATTGAGAACTTAAAAATTTTAAAAGAAGGGAACCGTTTAAACATGAGTAACCCTAAACAACTAATGGACTTCGAACACTTTATTGAAGACCACTATCAATCTATTATCGATATGGATACAGATTTAAAAATTTACAAAAAAGAATGTGGTCAATTAGTGAATGGCATACTCAATTTATTTGAGAATAGCGAAATAAAGCATGAGATAAATAACACTTTAGGGGAAACATTGATAGCGGCTGAAGAAAAAGCATATTTGAACAAAATTTATAAATTCACCCCAAGTACTGAACCACTAGCTGCGTTGGTAATAGATACAAAGATAACTCAGTATCCGAACTTGTCTTTAGCAATCGACTTTGAATTTGGTTATGACAAAGTCGTGGGCAGGAGTGGCCTTATACTCAAGATTTTTATACGAGGTGAGAAAGGTGCGCGAGTATGGCACAATGAACTGACAAACAAGCTAACCCAGATAGTAAATGATGACTATAAGAAAGTTGGCAATGTGATACACTATTTCTGCACTTCTGACATTTGGGGTAAAACAGACTTGGAACTAATTGATCTTGTAAAAGAAAAGTATATGGAGATAATAATTAGCCTACATAATATTCGAATCGAGTTAGGAGATAGCATTAAGTAAGGTTTTAAATAAAAATAAATATTATCGACTTTTAATTATTTTGATGGTCTGACTGGGGAAAAACCGCAGCATAGACTGGTACGCCGAGAGCTACCATAAATAATGCGGTTTTATTATAAAGAGAAGTAAATTTTTATAATTTAGAGATGATTATTGCTGTTGGTTACAGAATAAGATCTCATCGAGGAACACAATTCAGGCAATGGGCAACTCAACGTTTGAATGAGTATTTAGTTAAAGGATTCACCATGGACAACGAACGATTAAAAGATATGCGAAATATTGGTTCTGATTACTTTGATGAGTTACTGGAACGTATCAGAGATACCAGAGCCTCAGAAAAACGGTTTTATCAAAAGATTACAGACATTTATTCAACTGCAATTGACTATGATTCTAAAACCGAAATCACACAAAATTTCTTTGCAACCGTCCAAAATAAATTACATATGCGATACATGGTAAAATAGCTGCAGAATTAATTGTTGATCGAGCAGATTCTGAAAAAGATAATATGGGGTTAACCAGTTGGAATGGAGACAAGGTAAGGAAGCGCGATATCTCAGTTGCAAAAACTATTTAACTGAAAAAGAACTGAAGACTCTTAACAGGATAACTACTATGTACTTAGATTACGCTGAAGACCAAGCTAAGATGCAGCAGCCAACGTACATGGCAGATTGGGCCGAACGGCTGGATGCTTTTTTACAATTCAACAGGTGAGATATTTTAGACAATCCCGGTAAAGTATCTAATGAAGTAGCGAAAGAAATAGCAAGAGGTGAATATGAAAAGTTTAATTCTCTAAGAATAAAGAATGATCATCAAAAAGACGACTTTGAAAAATTTATTGAGCACAATAAATTGGAGGATTAAACCGCAACGAAGACTGATATGGTTGGAGTTGCCATAAATAAACAGTATCATTATGGAGGAGAAGCTCTACGCACTGTTTTAGATGTTGTTAGCGATAGTCCCGCTAAATATGTTGGAAAAATTCTGGTAAAATAAATGATGCAGGACATGTAGGTGAAATCTGTCAATCTCTCCTTTTTGCAGATATTCCAACGTTCCATGTTCGGAATATCGCATGGGCTGTAGATCTATTTTTTCTATAAAAGAGAGGGGAAATATGTTTGGAAAGTAATGAATATAAACAGCTATTGGCTGAAATAGAGAAATTAAAGTTTCACAATACCAGTTTGTTAACTCTTGTTGGTTTATTGAATGATGAGAAGATGCAGGAGCCTACAATTCAAGAAACCGTAGTTATGTTTGATTTATCCAAAGATGATTTAAGAGAGTTAACAAAACTTATTCAAAGTTATGAAGGCAATAATTTTGCGTTGGAACAAAAAGCTTTGAAAATTAATCCGATTTTTAAAAAGCAGAATATCATATCCATTGTGAAATCCTTTGTAACTTCTGGAATGTTTGAAAAGAAAAGTAAAGAAATAATAAAGTCGTATGAATAGATCAACTTCTTAACTACTGTTATTTAATCCAATTTTCTTATATGACATGCATGTATAATTCAGTAACTCATTAATGAAAGAGCTCTTCCCAGCTTATAAAAAGGAAGAGCTTTCATTTTTTAAAGTCATAATTTCATTTTCTTCATGTTTGAGTAATGAAAATTTTTCTTCATCAGTTTTATCAGAGATTGATATTTTCAAACTATTATCATTAATTTCTTTTGCTCTATCTCTAAATTTTTTAGATTTTGTATTAATAATAATTTCATTTCCTATACTTGTAATCTTTTCAAGTAAATCATTTACTCGAAGTTCAAAACTCAAATCCAATTCTTTAACTTTTGCTTCTATTATTGCATTTCTAACTGCGTATTTTATAACAAAATAAAAAATAAAAGCTGCAACTATTAACTCCATATTATTCTCCCTTGTTGATTCTAATTCACGAGTAAAATCTTACGTGTAGTCTATATTGAATTATAATACCTCACTTTTCCTAAGATTCATAACAAATATAGATACAATCAGCTAATTCTTCAGTCGTACCAGCAATGGCAGAGTGATGATTGATGACGCCATGTGCCACCTGATGGCGAGAATGCTTAAAGAACCAGTCACCAACCTGCTCGTTCAATTCGAATATAATGAATCACTGAACATAATGCTGGAAGTCATACTGATTGCAGACCAGCTGTCGAAGATTTTTATCGATAAAAATAAAAACTATTCAGATGCCAGATGGAGAAAAATTTCCTGACCTCTGATAAAATGTCTCTTTAAAGACTGTTGATTAACTTTCTATGTTCCAGGGAAGATAAACTGGAAACTGAAAATTAAAAGGAGATATGGAAATTATGAGTCCGGAACAAATAGGGTTTGCGCTGCTTTACTTAGGATTGTTTCTGCTGATTGGAAAATGGATCAGAATGCATTCATCATTTATGCAGAATCTCTTTCTGCCCGCCTCGGTCATCGGCGGGTTCCTCGCATTGCTTTTAGGACCTGAGGTACTCGGCCGGATACTCAGGAATTTTACCGGGGAGGATTCATTTTGGGCGACCGGAATCTTAACTTCAGAAATTATGGAAGTATGGTCGGCGCTCCCCGGCCTGATGATAAATATAGTATTTGCCACTTTATTTATAGGGACAGTCCTTCCAAATCTAAAGAGAATATGGGATGTTGGTGGGCCGCAGCTCGCTTTCGGCTGGACACTCGGCTGGGGTCAGTATGTCATCGGTTTGCTGCTTGCAATGCTGGTATTAGTTCCATTTTACGATATGCCACCATTTATCGGTGCCCTCATTGAGATTGGATTCGAAGGTGGACATGGTACGGCGGCCGGTCTTCAGGACACGTTTGATGAACTCGGATTCCCGGAAGCCTATGACATTGCTGTCGGATTGGCGACAGTCGGCATATTAACAGGTGTTGTTGCCGGTATTGCGCTGATCAACTGGGGCGTACGAAGAAACCATACACAGGTGATCACTGATGCTAAAGGCATGTCACCGACTCAAAAAGCAGGTATCGTTGAATTTGAAGATCGCGGAGAAGGCGGAAAAAAGACTGTCAGGCCTGAATCGATCGATACATTCACTTTTCATTTTACTATAGTCGGACTGGCCATTCTCGTCGGTTATATCATATTGCAGGGCATCACCTGGTTGGAAGCTTCGATCTTCGGCTCTAATTTTATGACATATGTACCGTTATTCCCGCTGGCGATGATTGGTGGTCTGATTGTACAGATTTTCGTCAGTAAGTTCGATATATCAGAACTGGTGGACAGAAATACAGTGACCAGTATACAGGGATTCTCACTTGATATACTTATCGCAAGTGCAATAGCGACTGTATCAATCTTAGTCATTGGGGATTATCTTGTCCCATTCTTACTGTTGGCTCTATTTGGAATTGCCTGGAACCTGTTTGGATTCTTCGTCTTTGGACCAAGGATGATGCCGGATTACTGGCTTGAAAGAGCTGTAGGTGATTTTGGACAATCAACAGGGGTGACCGCTACAGGGCTTATGCTGATGCGTGTCGCCGACCCGGAAATGAAATCGCCGGCAACTGAAGGTTTCGGCTATAAGCAGCTGGTTTTTGAACCATTCCTTGGCGGCGGTCTGGTTACAGCATTATCTGCACCACTCGTCTTTATGTGGGGACCGATACCATTCCTCATTTTCTCAACCGTTATGCTGATAGTCGGTATAGTTGTCGGGCTGTTTTATTTCGGTAAAAGGAAACTCGAATAGTTACTTTAAAATGAAAATATATTCATGACCAGAGAACGCTCCCCGGATTTGTCTTATCATTCCAGGGAGCGTTCATTTTAACTTGAAAGAGACAGGGTAAAATAAGAATCGAATAAAAAAACCATAAATCATTGACACGGTCGATAAGCGGCAGGATGATGATTTATGAAAATCACTTTGGTAACTTCTTGACAGATTAAAAGAGAAATACTGGGTGCAGGCAGTGGATGCATATAAAAAAGAATCAGCAAGTACGCGAAAATGAAGGTTGAACTGATTGAAGTACAGGACGAGAGAACCGAATAATGCCGGTGATAAGAGATTGAGGTGGTGAAAGTCATACTGATGGAGCAGATATTCAGAGTGAATTAGATTATAAAGAATGAAAGTTATCATAAATAAGCGCGTAAAAATGAAGGTTTTGCCATCATCTATCCAATGATTTTAAATATATGCAAATGAAAAAACCCGTATTGTCTGGAATAAAGGCCAGATAATACGGGTTTAGATCATAGGTGATTAAGATCTTACCACCAGTTGTTAGCATTGCGGAACTGCATTGCTTCTTCAACTGAACCATACCGTTCTTCAGCGTAGTTGATCATGCCTTCTGTCTGTGTTGCAACAGAGCCAGTGCCCCATGATTCTTTCGTTTGGCCTAAGCCTTGATACCCCAGCTCATTGACTGCATTCGGGTTACCGCTTGATTCCGGCATAACAATATTTTGCCACATTGCTTCTGTACCGCCGGCAGCCAGGAATTGTTCTTTAGTAGAACCGTCAGCTGATGCTTGTGTGTTTTGTTCAGGCGCAGCTGCTTGAACATCTTCTGATTGTTGTGTGTTTTGAGCAGGTTGCTCCTGCGTTTGCTCTGCGCTTTCTTCAGTCACCTGAGGCGCCTCTTCTGCCTGCTGCTGTGGCTGTGTCTCTTCAGTTACCTGAGGTGCTTCTTCAGTTTGCTGTGTTTCAGCTATTTCGTTTTGTGGAGCTTCATAATTGTAGCCACCGTATTCCCATGAATAATTAGTGCCGTCTGATTCGAAGTTATAGTTAACGCCGTCAATGTTGAAGTTGTAGCTGTATTCACCTTCATGGATTGGCGCGTTATTCAATTTGCTTGAATTGGATTGAGCCATTTGTGCAAGCTCGCCCTTGTTGATTTCTGAAGCCTCTGCATTTTGATCTGCTGCAACGCCAGTTACTCCCAGCCCTAATGCCAATGTCGTAGTTAAGATAGTTTTTTTCATAACTTTTTTCATCCTCCGGATAATTTATATTAATCGTGGTTGTTGTTTTTTAATCGTTTTAAGCTAAACATATTTTTTTAGGTCTTAATTTTTCAAGACAATGACTAATATAACATGGATGTATCTATAGAAGGTTACAGCCTAATAATAATGAAGTTACAATCCGCATCACTGAATGTAATGTAGTGTAATATTGAAATCTGCCTGTATTATCTCTGAATATTGCCATCCGGAAGACACAAATTTATTCTTTTAGAGGGTTTATAGAGGCTGAACAGACATTTTCATCTCTTTTAGTAAGAAAATTCAGGATTTAATATCAATAAAAAATAAACCGCTTGGGAAAACGATGCGGTTTATTTTATATGAATAATACCTTTTATTGAAGATGATAATATGAAAATTAATTTTTGGATTGAAGATGAGGGCTTCTTATTTTAGTCTGGCATTTCCATATTCACAAACGGGCGGTGATACTTAAGTTCACCTTTTATCCGTGTGACGTTGACATTATTTCCGCTGAGCCACTTGGCAAAGTCAAAAATGACAGGTGCCCTGTCGGGTCCGATGACAAACCACGCTTTTAATTCTTTAGGGAAATATGCGGATGTGTGTATTGTTCCGGCCGAGGCATCATATTTTTCTGAGAAAACACCGTGCTCGGGACTGTTCATCACTTTAAAAGCCTGGTAGGGATTTGTGGAACTCTTTTGCCGGGTTTGTATTGTTTCTTCCCTCCGTCGTGTTTCTTCCTGGCGGTAACGGTTTTCTTCATTCAGCAGATGAAAATGGTTTGTACATACATTGGACTGTCGCACGGCCACTCTTCTGGGTGATGCTTCCACGACGTAGGACTCACCATCCGGATCCAAAAGGACATAGCTGAATGAATGCCTGTGTGGAATGGTCTCCAGTAAAGAAATGGCCTCTTTCACATTTGCGCATGTTTCCAATATAAGGCGCGCAATCATGCTGCACATGAATCCATCACCTGCCATCTTACTGTGGGTGAAGTTGTAGCCGGTCACCAGTCCTTTTTCATTCATGCCATCTATACGCCCTGTAATCTGCATGGAAGGAGCGATAAAGGCGTAGCCCTCATCACTTGGTGCGTAAAATATAAAACGGCCTTCATATCCCCGCGGATGACTGTCGTAATTACGCACCATATACTCCGTATCGGTAAAAATGGAACAGCCGCTTCTCTTGAATTCCAAATAATATCCGCCAAATGACCGGAATGCCTTATTCATATCCATATCAAGTGCATCAGCTAGCCCGTGAATTTCATCTAGAATGGCCGGTGCGATTTTTTTTATAATTTCTAAATATCTTTCCGGATCAATCATAAAATGCCTGTCTCTTTTCGGTCCCCATTGTTTTTCACGGTTAGGCAAAATCGGGGAATCTTTAAGGAGTCTCCCCTGGTAATATCCAAAATCATAATGAGTACCTCTGAATTGAACGACATCACTGTAAAATTGCTTCAATTATTTCACCCCCGGCGATGTATTTGAAATTTCAATAATCAGGATTATTTGAAAGACACTATATAAAAATGAAATACACAGCAATTAAAGCTTATCACAGTAAAAAATCAGATAAAGAACAGGGGCGGAAACTTAGGAATAACCAGTCCGTCCCTGTATAACTTTGAGTCATTTTAAAAAGTTATTTTAAATCATCGTTGTCCTCAGTTTCTGTGGTGTGTGCCTCATCAGGAGAGTCCTGATCTTTTTCTTCTTTAACTTCTTCCTTTTCACTGAAATCACCTTTATCACTGTTGGATAAATTCCCCAGGAAACTTTCCAGATCAAAGCCTGTCATCTGCCCCATGCTCTCTTGAAGATTTGCCATTGTCCCTGTAACAGTGTTTGGCAGTGATTTTAACTGATCTCCATTGCCTCCGTCTAAAATACGGATGGATTCGACATTACTCATGGATTCACTGACTGCTCTTGCAAAATCAGGCATGATTTCGATGAGTTGTTCCAAGATAATGACGTCTTTGTGTTCTGACATTGCCTTGGCACGACGCTCAATCGCTTCAGCTTCAGCGAGGCTCTTTTCTCTGATGACTTCAGCTTCAGCCTTACCTTCAGCTTTACGCGCCTCAGCACTGGCTTCAGCTTCTTTAGTCCGTGCATAGTAATCGGCTTCAGCTTGCTGTCTGCGGACTTCAACCTGTTGCTTCTCAAGTGCAACATCATTTTCACGTTCCATCTGACGCAGCTTCAATTCGTTCTGTTTCTCCTGCTCACGAATTTCCAGACGCTGTCGTTCTACTTCTAAACGACGTTCTTCCTCTTCAAGTTGACCAGCCGCTCTGGCAGACGCATTTTCTTTCTCAGTTTCAGCAAGGTTTCTTGCTTCTTTCAAGTCTTTCTCTTTACGACTGTCAGCAATATTCATCTCTCTTTTATATTGCTCATTGGAGATATCTTCATTATCTTTAGCTTGCTGAATCTCTGTTTCACGTCTACTTTCGGATTCAGCAATTTCTGCTTCCTTCTTTACTCTGGCAATCTGGGGACGGCCCAGGTTTTCAAGATAGTTTTCATCATCTCTCAGATCAGATAAACCTAATGAAGTGATTTTAAAGCCCATTCTGTTAAGTTGGTCTTGTGCTATTTCGCGTACTTGTTCGTTGAAACTCTCACGGTCTTTATTGATCTGCTCGACCGTCATTTTGGATAGAATCGCACGAAGATTTGAGTTTAGGACTTCAGAGATTTCATGTTCAACATCTTTCTGATCTTTACCAAGGAACTGTTCCGCGTATTTGACGATACCATCAAGATCATCAGCAACTTTTACTGTAGCCACTGCCTGTCCGTAAATTCCTACACCTTCAAGAGTGTACACTTTCGGTGTTGAAATTTGTAATTGGAATGATTTTAATGATACTTTTGTACCGGTTTGGAACATCCTAAGTCTGTGGCCGCCGCCACGAATAACTTTCATATAACGGCCTTGATCGTCTTTATAGATATTGGTCTCTTTAGCTTCGTCCCCCAGATTGGGGCCTGTAACGATAAGTGCTTCGTTGGAAGGAACAGTACGGTATCTGGCTTTCATGAATAAGTACCAACCGATGATTCCTGCAATAATTGCTGCAATAATTACGAGTATTGTTAATAAAGTACCTGTGATTTCAAACATATGCGAACTCCTTCTATTTTAATTTTACGAAAATACTAAGGGACTAAATGGCAGAGATCAATATTAGATCATAATTTATCCGCTCCTTTTGGTTTTTGATTCGAATATGTAATAAAATTTATTTTGTTTCTTCCTCATTATAAGATTATCTTCCATAACTATTAATTTGTTTCAATATCCAACTCTTTCTATACAGTATTTAACCTGAAACGACAATTTAAAGCCGAAAGATAAAAGGTTTCCAACAACGAAGTGACTAAATAACTATGTTTATGAATTTTCAATTTTTATATTCAACGGTTGAAACAAGCGTAGTATAAGAACCACCTGTTGTCCAGTGAGCGGAAAGGGAATTGTTTATTAAAAAAACAGTTCTATCCATGAAAGGAAGAACTGTATCAAAATAATTTATTTATTTTTTTAAAAATACGACGACTCCATATGAAGAGAGATGCAGTTTGTCATCTTCTAATTTATTGCCATCATTTTGCAGAACGATTTGTTCAGGCTGCCATTGCTTACCGATTTGAATCGTATCGGTGTCTACAGAAAAGTTGCAGCAGACCAATGCTTTTTTCTCGTCTAAAGTTCGTTTATAGACGTACAATGTATCTTTTGTCTCTATCATTTTATAAGAACCCTCTTGGAATAACTCTGTTTTCTTCAAGTCGATCAATTTTCTGTAAAAATGGAGAATACTATTTTCATCTTTCTCCTGGTCTTTTACATTATATATTGATTCACGATTATATAAAATCCAGGGAACCCCATCTGAGAAGCCGACTTTTTCACTGTCATCCCACTGCATAATACCGCGGCTGACATCTCGGGCGGTAAGGTTTAAATGATTCATTATTTTCTTGTGATCCCAGCCAGCTTTATGCGCTTCCTGATAAAAATCCATCACTCCTGAACTCGGGATATTTCCCGGGTCATCAAAAGCAATATTTTTCATACCGATCTCTTCTCCGTTATAGATGATGGGAATCCCTTTTTGCAGATAAAGAAGAGCAGCCATCATTTTAGCTGTATTTTCCCGGTGCCGAATATCTACGTTGCCATATTTATGCAGCGAACGGGGCAGATCGTGATTCGACCAGAAAAGTATCGGACCACCGTTCTGTCCTTCTTTCTCTTGGAATTCCTTCTGCACTTCTTTGAAAGCTTTCAAATCCAAAGGTGCATGCTGCTTCCCTTTCGGAACGGAGTCATCCATTTTATCTTTTTTCTCCGGAAAGTATTGCATTGTAATGATTTTGTCCACCATATTATTTTCTGGGTCTGTGTACCATTGTGTCAAATCAGCATCTGCGCTGGTAGCCTCGCCTACAAGAAATACTTCTTTTTCCTGGTATTTGATTGAGCGGTTCATCTCATTCAAATAATCTTTAATCCTTTCTCCATTTCTATTGAGATCCTGTCCCGGCCCCTTTTCTTCAGGATGCTCCGGGAAATCTTTGTTGATATCGATATAAATAAACGCATCCAATCGAAAGCCATCGATTCCTTTTTCAATCCAGTAATTCAATACTTCTGCCATTTCTTTTCTCAATGGAGGATGGTCCCAGTTGAGATCCGGCATTGACTGTTTAAACAGATGCAGGTAATACTGGTCTCCATTGAGTTCCTTGCTCCAAGCAGAACCGCCAAAAGCTGCTGTCCAATTGTTGGGGTACGGGCGGTTCTCTTCGGCCTCCGTCCATATATAATAATCACGGTAAGGATTGTCTAGGCCTTTCAATGCTTCCTGGAACCAGGAATGCTGTGTAGAAGTATGATTCAACGGGAAATCAAAGATGATTTTTATTCCCCTATCCTTCAATTCCTTAATCAATCGATCTCCGTCTTCTTCCGTGCCGAAAAGAGGATCGACTTTTGTATAATTGATCGCATCATATCCATTATCCTTCTGATTGGATAAAATCATTGGATTAATCCAAACTGTGTTTACACCTAAGGATTCAATGTAATCCAATTTTTCCACTATGCCATTGATGTCACCAATCCCATCTCCATCTGTATCCTTAAAGCTTCTTGGATAAATTTGATAAATAATCGCTTCTTCCCACCATTTTTTATGACTCATCGTGTCACCTTCTATCCTTTCATTTACCTAATATTTTCCCCAAAAATCTTTTAGTAATCCAGTGTGATAATTTGTGTATGAATACGCCAAAGCGAAAAGACACGCATATCTCCATATTTCCCGACGAAGCTGCAGAAGCTCGAACACATATAGAATGTTGCTTCAAAGAATTATTCATTGCCCTGTTAGAGAATCGATGCAGGGTTATCGTGTGCAGGATTGAAAAAAATATTTTGATATGAAAGAAGTAATCATTATATGAGAATTAATTCATCTATAGAAACCTCTCGTGGAATAAGATTAGGGAAAGTGACAGGCACCCAAGACGTTATTCACTCGGTTTTCCAAAAACAAGATACCAAACCTGCTTTATTCATTTCGCACGTAATATTTCTCATAAAGTTCGTGTGTCGGATTGGAAGGCAATCTGTGAAGATCTGAAGTTCTTGTATCTCGCCACTGATAAAGCAAGAGCTGAGCAGGCTTTGGATGATTTATAGAGAAGTGGAAAAAATTTCTGCGCCAAAGTCACGCAATCATTGAAAGACAATCCCGATCTGTTCACCTTTTATGACTTTCCACCGGTTATGACTTTCCACCGGCCATCAGGAGAAGTATTTACGCCACGAATCTGTTTGAATCGTTCAACAAGGGAATCAAACGGTACAGTAAGGGCAAAGAGCAGTTTCCGAACGGAGCGTCGCTTGATCGTTTCTCGTTACTTAATTCGAAGTCTATAACCAGCAGTTTGCGACACGGTGTCACATCGATTTTGACCAGGCACACGCCGAATTAACTGAAATGTTTAGCGAGTAATGCACACTGCAAGAAAAGATATGCATTCATTTACACATAATTATTGACACTCCCCCTTTTTTATAAATGGTCACAGCCATTCTTAATTCTGTTACATAAATATCATTATCTCCCTTATACACTATTTGAAAATATTCAATTAAAAATCTGAATAATTTGTTTTTTGACACAGATATCTACATACTACAAAGTAAGCCGTGTTTAATTTACTTTATACATAAGAGGAGAAATTAAAATGAAAAAAGGGTTGGGATTAAGCTTCATACTCAGTGTCGGTATTCTTGCTACGTTAGGACATAGCAATGCTTTTTCAGGTTTAGAAGAACATTCTATAGTAGAGGCCAGTGAATCCGATGAAAATACAAACGAAGAAGCAAGTGGGGAAGAGGAAACAACCAGCGCATCAGAACTTTTTAATCAAGTAAAAAATAACGAACCGACAAGCGAAAGAATCAGTGCCTTAGAAGATATTGGAATGCACTATTATTGGCATGGTGGAGACATTAAAGAAGCCGAAGAGGAAATATTTAGCGGCATTTCTCTCCACGGTGATTATGATGTGGTTGAACAGGCTTTCCGTCAGGCTACAGTACTCGACCCGTATGATTTGGATTTAAAATATTCTCTCGCTTCTGCTCAAATCCTTCAACAGAAAATTCCCGAAGCACTTGCTACTTATGAAGAGATTCTGGCTCATGAACCGGATAATTTTGAAGCACAGCTCATGCATGCTATTTATTCGAAAGTAGAAGAAGATGGAGAGAGTTACGAGACTGGCTTTAAAAAATTACATGAAATTGACAATGAAAGAGCCGAAGAATATAAAGAGAGAGTAAACAAGGTAGAAGACATTCAGTCTGTTTCCTTAAATACGGAAGTGCCGCAAGATATACCGGAAGAAAATCATGCATTTGTCGTCCTTGGCTATGCTCTTTCAGATGAAGGAGAAATGGAAGAAACCTTACTTGAAAGACTAAAAGTGGCAAAAAAAGCAGCAGAATCTTATCCAAATTCTAAAATCATCGTGTCAGGAGGAGTTCCTAAAGAAGGCATTACGGAAGCGGATGTAATGCATGAGTGGCTGATTGAAGAAGGTATCGAGGAAGACAGGATTTTTAAAGAAGACTTGGCTACAGATACCGTAGAAAATGGGTTATTTTCGATGGATATCCTTAAAGCACAAGAAGTTAAAGATATGACATTGATTACAAGCGCGAGTCATATGAGAAGAGCTCTGGTAGTTTTTGATGATGTGAATCACATGATGGAAAATACTGATGAAAATGCGGGAGAGCGTGATATCTCTCATATCGCATATATGGATTATGATACTCAGGAAGAAGCGCAAGAATTTGGTAAAGATGAAGAGATAGTCGTTTATCGGGACTTGATCCGTGCTTCTGGCATATGGTCCTATCCGGGCCTTCAAAGATAAATAAAAGGAGTGTAAAATATGAAAAAGATAATTGTATTTTCCGTTTTGAGTATGTTTATTTTACTATCGTTTTCTCCTGGCACTTTGGCGAATGGATATGGAAAACAAATTAGTATCGATGTGATGTCCTATAATATTTACCACGGTGTGGGTGAAGACGAAGAGCTAAATTTAGAACGGATTGCAGATGTTATCAGAGATGCAGATGCTGAGATTATAGGTTTGCAGGAAGTAGACCGTTACTATGGAGAACGCAGTGATTTTGAGGATCAAGCTAAAGAATTAGCTGATTTATTGGGGTATCATTATATGTATGGAGCGAATTTGGAATTGGAGCCGGAAGGAAATCAAGAGAATAATCGTCAATATGGCAATGCCATACTGAGCAAATATCCTATTATAGAATCGGAAAATATAGCGTTAACCAGTGATGGGGAACAACGGGGAGTCCAGCAAACTAAAATTAATGTTCGGGGTGTTCACGTAAACGTGTATAATACACACCTAGGACTAGACGAAAAAAGTCGAACGACACAAATTGAGGAAATTCTTAATCTAGCTTCTGAAACACACGGACCAAAACTGTTATTTGGAGATTTAAATACAGAGCCGACAAGTCCGGAATATAAAGAGTTATTAGCAGAAGACCAGTTTAAAGATGTTTTTTCTGGTATAGAGAATGCAGAAACGTTTCCTATAAATAATCCAGAAAAAAGAATTGACTATATTTTTGCTTCGCCTGACGTGGCTTTTGATGATCAAGAAGTGATTCAATCAAACGCCTCAGACCACTTACCTATAAGATCAGAAGTGACATTTTATCGTTAATATACCTGTTATGGATAAGTTTATAATTTCTGTTGAAATTCTTACTTTATTTTGCGCTCTGGGTATATTTGTGCGCAGAGTAATCCGGATATGACAAGGTACTGTACTTAGTATCCAACACAGTAACATTAAATTAAAAACAACATCAAAGAGGGGGAATTGTTCTCCTGTACTTTGATGTTGTTTTGATAATTATGCTTTTGTTCGATAGCTCGTGTTATGGTTTTTTAATGTTTCGTCTTTACCAAATAAAAAGTGTTTTTCCATATTAGGTGAATATTCTGAAGTGAGCGTTTCTGCACCCACAGCTTCAGCAACAGAACGTAACATTGCCGGTGATGCACCACAGCATAATCCAATATAGTTAATGCCGATGTTGTGGGCATCTTTAGCCCATTTAGCGAGCTCATAACGGTTATGGTACAGTGGATCTAATGCAGTTGGGAAGGTCGTTTCCATCGGCAGGTGACAACTGCATCCACCGTCCGGCAGATTAAAGAACGTTGGATGTTCTTCTGTCGTACGGTATGGAAGTGGAACGCCACCAACATAGCCATCAACTTCTTTACGTATCTTTTCAAGATATGGCTGCATACTATCCGGGCCACGGAAACAATTCATCCCTACTACCAACGCACCTTGTTCCGATAATATTTTGCAGGATTCCTCTACCGTATATCCATCCCTTAAAATATTTTCACCCATTAGTCCAAGCGTGATAACTGCTGGTAAATCTTGTTTTCGGATTTCTTCCAAAGCGATCAGTGCTTCCTCGTGATAATAGAATGTTTCACCTTGAATATAATCCACACCTTCTTCTTTACACCAACTGACCATCTCCCTGAACATCTCTCTGACTTTGTCTTTTGATTCAGGATCTTCGTGATCAAAAATATTAGTATTTGAGATATTACCTGCAACTAATGCGTGTTCTTCCGGATGTTCCTTTGCAACTTCTTTGGCTAACTGAATTGCACGTCTGTTCAGAGGTTCTAGTAAATCCTCTTTACCAATAATTCTCATTTTTTCTCTATGTGCATTATAAGTGAATGCGAGTACGACATCTGAACCTGCATTCATGTAGTCACGGTATGTTTGTTTCAGTGCTTCAGGGTTTTTTAATGCGACCTCCGGGACGAAAGATCCAGCTTGCAGATATCCTCTACGTTCGAGTTCAAACAAATAACCTTCCCCTACAATAACTGGACCGTCTTTCAGTCTTTCTTCCAAACTGCGCTTCATATAAATTTCCTCCTTTAATTAAATTAATTAGAAGAAAAGGATTAGAACGATTAATTTTCCTAATCTTTCGAATTAAAATAAGCTTAACATGGTAAGATCGTTATAGTGTAATACTGAAAATTCATGTATTGATATAACATTTAGCTATATCCATAATTAATAGCCTGGAAAATTGAAGATCTTATTCCAAGGAAACATTCCAACGAAAAAAGCCCGTACTATCCGGAAATATCCGGGTAGTACGGGCTTCGATATTATTTAACTTAAGATCTTACCACCAGTTGTTAGCATTGCGGAACTGCATTGCTTCTTCAACTGAACCATACCGTTCTTCAGCGTAGTTGATCATGCCTTCTGTCTGTGTTGCAACAGAGCCAGTGCCCCATGATTCTTTCGTTTGGCCTAAGCCTTGATACCCCAGCTCATTGACTGCATTCGGGTTACCGCTTGATTCCGGCATAACAATATTTTGCCACATTGCTTCTGTACCGCCGGCAGCCAGGAATTGTTCTTTAGTAGAACCGTCAGCTGATGCTTGTGTGTTTTGTTCAGGCGCAGCTGCTTGAACATCTTCTGATTGTTGTGTGTTTTGAGCAGGTTGCTCCTGCGTTTGCTCTGCGCTTTCTTCAGTCACCTGAGGCGCCTCTTCTGCCTGCTGCTGTGGCTGTACCTCTTCAGTCACCTGAGGTGCTTCCTCTGTTTGCTGTGTTTCAGCTATTTCGTTTTGTGGAGCTTCATAATTGTAGCCACCGTATTCCCATGAATAATTAGTGCCGTCTGATTCGAAGTTATAGTTAACGCCGTCAATGTTGAAGTTGTAGCTGTATTCACCTTCATGGATTGGCGCGTTATTCAATTTGCTTGAATTGGATTGAGCCATTTGTGCAAGCTCGCCCTTGTTGATTTCTGAAGCCTCTGCATTTTGATCTGCTGCAACGCCAGTTACTCCCAGCCCTAATGCCAATGTCGTAGTTAAGATAGTTTTTTTCATAACTTTTTTCATCCTCCGGATAATTTATATTAATCGTGGTTGTTGTTTTTTAATCGTTTTAAGCTAAACATATTTTTTTAGGTCTTAATTTTTCAAGACAATGACTAATATAACATGGATGTATCTATAGAAGGTTACAGCCTAATAATAATGAAGTTACAATCCGCATCACTGAATGTAATGTAGTGTAATATTGAAATCTGACTGTATTCTTTCTGAATATTGCCATCCGGAAGACACAAATTAACTCTTTTAGAGGGTTTATATAGGCTGAAAAATTTATTTCTTATTAAAGAACTTAGGATTGAAAAGTAATATCATAAATAAAACCGCATCGTTCAACGATGCGGTGAGAGACCTCTATCTTTATACTCGCAATGGAAAAAGAGAAAGGGCCAATGCAGCAGCATAGGTCCTTTGAAAATCTATTTTGATTGTATTTTGAACGAATATAGAAGTTATACTGACCATTTTTTTTAGCCAAATAATAATGATTTTCGCAGCAGTTAACCATCCGCTTCTCAGCTTACTTATCCGTTCGGGGCACTGGATAAAAACCCTTATTCAGCTGCTGCCATAATGCGTCGGTAAGCCCGTGCTTATCTTCTCTTTCCGGATCAAATGCGTTAATAATTTCGTCTTCTTTTCCATCTTCGATTTTATTAACGAAATTATAATCCAATAACAGAGCTCTGCCCAGCCCCAACAGATCAACGTTTCCTGCTTCGACGGCTTCCAGTGCTTCATCCGGAGTAAATATAGACCCGATGCCGATAAGCGGCATGCGGCCGTCTATCCATTTGTGCAGTAATTCTATACGTTCGATGCCCTGATATTTACCAGCGCGTGTGTCTGAATGGAGACTGCCGAGCGAGACATGTAAATAATCTAATGGTTTCTCGACCAGTTGTCCAATCAATTCTTCAGTGACTTCCATAGTGATACCTGGTGTTTCCGCCTCTTCCGGGGAAAATCTGTAGCCGATTATGAAATCATCAGCCGCGAATTTTCTTGCTGTATTCACCACTTCATCAACAATTCTCATTGCAAACAAATAGCGATCTTCTCCCCATTTATCAGTACGTCTGTTGAAATGTGGGGAAACAAACTGATGGATGATATAGTGGTTTGCACCATGGATCTCAACACCGTCAAAGCCGGATTCGATCGCCCTGCGTGTCGCTTCGCCAAAAGCTTTGATTGTTTCCTCGATTTCATTTTCAGTGATTTCACGGGAATGGTGAGGTTCTGTTTCATCGAAACTCTGAATGGTTATCGGACTGGGACCGGCTGAATCTCCATTGGGTGTCAATCTGGGAAGGGCCTGCACACCACCGTGGTGGATTTGGAGAATGGCTTTTGCACCGTTTTTCTTCATGGACCGGGCAATTCTCTTTTGTCCCTCTATATATGAATCATGTGAGATGGAAGGTTGTCCCGGGAAAGCTTTACCCAGTTCTGTGACATTTGTGGCTGCTGTCAACGCCAATCCTACACCTTGAGACATATTCCCAATATATTCAACTTCCGCATCTGATGCTGTGCCGTCTTCATTGGAAGAGACATGTGTCAGCGGCGCCAGTACAAATTTATTTTTCAATTCAGCACCGTTCGGCAGTTGAACTGCTTCAAACAGTGGTTTATATTTCTTGTTCATTATAAATAAAGCCTCCTAAGCTTTGCTGATTGATGCAACAATCAATACTATAACAATCAGGATTCCCATTAATCAATTTTACTGTTTGACGGTTTAAATAGGTTTCAGCGAATCAAACTGCCGGGACAGAGTCCGTACTCTGTCCCGGCAGTTGGTTTATGTTATTAAGGTCACCCTCCTGATTTCTATTTAAATAAACGGTACAAATTTTCACTCGCTTTGGCGCCGGCAATGTCTTTTTCAGTCAATTCTTTTTTGGAAAACGTCGTCCATGATATAGTCACTTTTGTATGATTAATCGCAATACCCGGGTGGTGCTGAACGCTTTCTGCATATACACTTATTTTTTCTACGAAAGAAATACCGTCTAAATACTTATCGAATGTAAACTTCCTGCTGATTTTTTCACTATCGAGTGTCCAGCCATCCAGTTTCTCTGCTTCAGCTTTTACATCTGGCATTATAATACCTCCCCGTTTAAACTTATATTTATTTTTACCCTGCAGTGATTACTATGAATCAAAACGAGGAATAATGATTATATAGTTTCCAACTATTTATAATGCCAAAGCTTATGATAGTTAAATATATAGGCGTTACATGTGCGTTATAAAATCTTTGTTAAAGCAGTGATATCGGTTTTATGGTGATAACGCGTGGCATTATATAAATCATTTTCGTTAATGATATATTCCGACTTTATGAGTTTCATCCATTTGATCCAAGATTTTCATTTGACGATTTAAATTCTTATTAATTCCGGTTCATCTGTCTCTCTGACTTCTACGAATTTTTTGCTTTCCATACTGCGATATCTACCTCAGTGTCCCTGAGTAGTGTATCGTTTTTCGAGTACATAAAAGGATATAACCTACTCGTGTGAGACTTAAGTAAGGCCACCATTATTGATGCTGACGCTATTTTTTAATTTGATTGCTCATATCCATTCAGATATTCGCCGCTTCCAAACTAATAAAGACTCCTTATTCACACTATAAAGTTCTTTTGGCAAGTGCTATGGGAGAACATGCTTGGGTTTCCTGGGAAATAGAAATGAGGCTGGATAAATCCAGCCTCATTTCGTTTATATATTATTTTTCAAACACTGCCTCTACAACTTTCTCCGATGATCGTCCGTCATCCCAGCTGCAGAACCTGTCGTGGAATGTTTCATAGCGGTCTTTGTATTTTTCACTTACTTCATCGATATTTTCAATCGCATCAACCACATCATCATTTGTCATGAGTAATGGTCCAGGCAGTTCTTTTTCCATATCGATGTAGAAGCCGCGTAACTGTCCCTGGTATTTTTCAATATCATACGTATAGAAAAGTATTGGTCTTTTCAGATTGGCATAATCAAAGAATACGGATGAGTAATCGGTAATGAGTATGTCGGACATCAGATACAGCTCACTGATATCACTGTAGCCAGAAACATCATATGCGAAACCTTCCAGATCGGTCAGGTCCATATTGGATGCAACCACGTAATGCATTCTGAGCAGAATGATATATTCATCTCCGAATTTTTCTTTCAGCCGGTGCAGATCGAGAGTAATATCAAATCTATACTTTCCGACTTTGTAGTATTCATCATCACGCCACGTTGGTGCGTAGAGGATTACTTTTTTATTGGTCGGTAAGTATACTTTTCTCTTAAGTTTTTTAATGGTCTCTGCCTCATTATGATTCGTCAGGATGTCATTTCTGGGATACCCGGTCTGAAGCATCGTGTTGTTAAACCAGAATGCTCTTCTGAAGATATCTGAAGAGTATTGATTGGGTGCAATCAGGTAATCCCACTTATCCGTTTCGCGGTTGAAGTTCCTCTTATAACGGGCGGAATTGGTACCCGGCATATGGACATCTGCCATATCACCGGCAAGTCGTTTCAGCGGTGTACCGTGCCATGTCTGAAGAAAAATCTGGCCCTCTCTTTTAATAAAACTGTTTGGCATTCTGACATTGCTGACAATATATTTTGCACGGGCAAGATAGTAGTAATACTTGAGTGAGAAACGCTTTACAGTTTCCGGTTTCCCCGGTAATTTCTGATCGTTATTCATTACCCAGACAAATTTAAAATCTTTTCTGTTTTCAAGCATATATTGATAAATGTATTTGGGACTGTCGGAATAGGATTTGCCCTGGAAACTCTCAAAAACGACCAGATTATCTCTGAAGCCCATGTTTTTGAAGACACGCTTATATAAGAATTCCTTGCGTCCTTTTTTGGAAGCTAAGCCCCGTTTGATATCCCTCAGTAAATGATGGAAATTGCTCAATTTCCTGAAAGCATCTTTTTTGTTGGATCTTATCGCTTTCACATCGTTTTTCAATATGAGGTCTTTATTTTCCAGTCTTTCTGGATCGATCTTATTTATGCTTTCTACAAGACCGTCAAAGTATTGATCGATTGCCGATTCATCCTTGAATTCAATGACCAGTCGTTTCCTGTAGAAATTCAAGAGCATATTATCCAGAAATCTTTGGGCTTCTTCGCTGATTTCATCAGTCCTCAGTTTATTGTATATTCCGAACAGATCATGAGCCAATTGATATACAGAAGACTGTCTGAGTGAAGGGTGGTTTATCGGATCATTCCTTCTTCTTCTGAAATAGATTGATTCATAGACGTAAGGTACTATTTCAATCTCTTCCAATAATGGGAGCATGAATGTCAAATCGGAATATGTTTTGAATTCTTCGGAAAATCTTAAATTCATATTCTCAATAGTCTTTTTCGAAATCAAGAAGTTGATTGCCGAATTATTTCTGATCAGGTTATATCTTCTGTTGGAAAACATTTTAATCTTGTTAGTGCCGGGTAAGATGATGACAGAGCTTGAACTGAAATCAGTAGACTTCATCCTTCCCCTGATCATCGGGAATTCTCCAATGTTGTCAGATAGGAGCTGTAGCATATTTTCAGAAATGTAGTCATCACTGTCCAGGAAGTATATATACTCCCCATTTGCTTCATCGATACCGATGTTGCGTACAGTCCCCACATTCACTTCTGAAGGAGTTTGGATAAACTTATATCTGTCATCATTAATATAGATTTCATCAATTACTTTTTTCAGTGAGTCTATATCAGAATGGAGGATCAATACCTCGAAGTTTGTATAGGTTTGTCTCCTCAGTGAGTCCAGAGCTATATTGATATAATTTTCATTTTTTTCTGCCGGAGTGATTACAGAAATCAGGTTATTCATTTCTATCTCTCCCTTCTTTATTTTCCAGTAACTTGTCTACAAAGGAAAACCATAGATTTTGATAATTTTCCTTGCTGAATTTTGTATTCATTGTCTTCCCTGACGCTTTACCCATTTTTACGGTTTTCTCAGGATTTTTCAACATATAGATGATTTTCTCTGATAATGCTTCTATGTCCCCTTTTTCTATAAGGAATCCATTCACACCATCTTCTATCATATCAGATGGTCCATATCTGATGTCATAGCTTATGACAGGCGTGTTGTTTGCCATGCTTTCCATGACTGAAAGTGAAAAGCCTTCTGCATTGGATGTGACGGTGGATAATGCAGCGGATTGATATATTTTTTCGGGGTTTTGGGTATACCCCTTCACTTCTACATTACCCTGCAAATCCAGGTCCTGTATCAATTCAATATATTCTTCCTTCTTATCCCCCGAGCCCCAGATTTCAAGTTTGGCATCCGGTACTTCTTTAACAACATCTTTAAAAGCTTTAATAGTATGATCGATGTTTTTAACACTGGAGAACCTGGAAACAATTGAGACTTTGGATAAGTCCCTGCCCGAATCCCGGTCACTGTAATGCTTCATATTGGCAATAAAGGACCGCATGCCTCTGATTTTTGGTTTATTCACTTCATAATAGTTTGGAATGACAAACACTTTGTCTTTGTTGCCAAAACGGCTGACAATATCATTTCTCTGCTTTTCGGTCAGAACAACAAGGGCATCTACATTAGGAATATTTTCTATCGCATACTTGTTACGTTTATTCAATTCGGACTCGGGGTCATCCGGATTTCTTAAATGGTTGCTGTGTGGACGTAATGCCCTTTTGGCTTTAGGATTGTCCAGTTTCACCAATAATTCATCCGTTGTCCGGGTATCTGAAATAATGACAGCCTCAGAGTCCGCTTCATAAATTACGCTGTCCAGCCAGTGTAATTTATGAGGGGTTTGATCCCCGGTGGTTTCATTGAGCACTTTATTATTACTGTCTATATGAATCACGCGGCTGATTTTCCCCGTCCCCGGATCATGCCAGAAATTAAGGAAGGCAGCTCCTGATTTATCATAAAATAATTCCTGTCTGACTTTATTTTCTTCAAAACTGAAATATTGTACTCTGCTTACGTGTCCGTAATAGTTGTAGTACTCTCTTCTTATTCTATATCGATTTTCATTAAAGTAGTCTATGAAATCCATTGTACTATCATTTCTCAGCGATATATATTTCTCATACATACCATTTTTAAAAAGCCGGTATGCATTGTAGTTTTTTCTTTTTGCCACAGCATACTGACCGGAATACGCAGAGATATCTGTTTTTATTTTACCCGGATTAATTTTATCGCGTCTGTTATAAGAAGCAAAATCTTCAAACATGTTTCGTATGGTCACTTTTTTACTGACTTTCCCCATCTGCACGAGTTTTTTGCAGATAACCGGAAATCTGGATTCATGTTTAAATGTCAATACTTGAGTGTCATACCCTGCATCCGCAAAAGTGCTTGCCTGCCTTAAAGATGCGTGGGTCAATCCACCTTTATTGACATCTATGGAATTAAGTAAAAAGATAATTCTGGGTTTCATATAACCATCCTTGTCTTAACCGCATTTATTTGAGAATTATACTATTAATCTTACTTTAATTATATACTAATGAAAAATGATAAATGTCATTTGAAACACGAAGTATATATCTATATACTTCATCTAATAGTTCAGGGAGGATGATAATGTGATCACTGAGACGGACAGAAAGTATTTAAAACACTGTGTGGAACTGGCTGGAGATGCACTGGGCAAAGGGGATGCACCATTTGGTTCAATGCTTGTCTCACATGAAGGCGAAGTGTTGTTTGAAGACCATAACAGGACTTCCGGGGGTGATGATACCCGACATCCGGAATTTGAGATTGCAAGATGGGCCGCCCGGCATCTGAGTGAAGAAGAACGGAAAAAGGCCACGGTGTACACATCAGGAGAACATTGCTCGATGTGCGCTTCTGCACATGGTCTGGTGGGCCTGGGACGCATTGTTTATGCAAGCTCGACGGAACAGTTAAAAGAGTGGCAGAAGGAACTGGGTGTTAAGACCGGGCTTTTAAGAGGGCTTTCCATTCAGGATGTACTGCAATATGTCGAGGTAGATGGCCCGGACGAAGTACTGTCGGAAGAAGTGCGGGCATTACAGTATGTATACCATCAAAAGTCATAGAGATTAAATAGGACCCCTGTTTTTGAACAGAGGTCCTATTTTTTATTTTTTCATAAATACCAGAGGCAGGAGAAATGCGGCGGCTCCCGCACCTGCCGCTAAAGCATAACGTTTTGACGGCCTTCTTTGAACAGGAGCGCTGTCTTCGCTTTGTTTTTCATTCATTTCCATTTTTGGGTTTTCAATCCGTTCTTTTTGCGGTTCAACGTTCTCTTCGTCATCTTTATGGGTCCCCATCCCTTTAAGGATTTTGACAAGGACATTCACGCCTTCTATTACTTCGGGATCTTTAAGTGCACCCAGGAGCCCCGAATAGCCGCCGGGTTTATCTTCATGTTCATATTCAGCCGCCTTGGCAATTCCGGTATTGAGTTTGAGTACAATCGGTTCAATCTGGCTCATGTCTACCGTTCCAAGAAGCTGGAAAAGGAGCAGCATATTTTTAATTGACTGTGGAACCTCGGAATCATCGAATGCGGTAACCACCCGATTGATGACTTTGTCGCTCTGACCGAGTCCACTGTTAATGATATCGAATATTTCATGATCTCTCATCTTATCTGCAATAGCGAGAGTATCCTGCAATACATCTTTGTGTTCCAGCAGCAGCTGTTCTAATTCATGCAGCTCCTGCTTATGCTTTACTTCCGGATCCACTTCCATTTTATGAATGACTTTTGTCGCTTTGGCCATTATTTATTCGACCTTCTTTCTTTTACAATATCCCCTGGGAATATATAGTCATCTCTTGCCCATTTCTCTTCAACCTTGACGCCGATCTGTGGCTGCGGGTTGCCATAACGATGATTGGTTTTAGGCAGCGGGTTTTTTCCTTTCGGTTCAAGCACTTCCATTTTCACAGAAAGTTCTTTGTAGGCCGGTGTGTCGGTGTCCTTATCTGCGTGGGAGCTTGTCAAATAGTTGATTGCACCTTCCCCTGACGTGTTCATCGGCAGGTACAGCTGGTTGCCGAAGACACGGTCCGTAACCACACAGCTTACTTTCACGCTGCCGTAAGGGGATGTCAGGCGGACTTTCGTTCCATCTTCAATTTTACGTTCTTTTGCAAGGTCCGGAGATACTTCGAGAAATACTTCCGGTGTCTTTCCGGTAATCGCTTCAGATTTATATGTCATATTTCCTTCATGGAAATGTTCCAAGAGCCTGCCGTTATTGACATGAAGATCATACTGGTCTTCGAACTCAAGCGGTTTTGTCCATTCCACCGGCCAAAGTCTGGCTTTTCCATCAGGAAGCGGGAATTCTTTTTCGAACAGGAGCGGTGTATCGGTGCCATCTGCTGCGACCGGCCACTGCAGGCTGTCATACCCTTCAAGACGTTCGTAGCTCACGCCTGCGAACAGTGGTGTAAGCAAAGCAGCTTCATCCATGATTTCACTTGGATGTGCGTATTCCCATTCTGCACCCATACGGTTGGCAACTTCCTTGATGATCTCCCAGTCCGGTTTGGATTCGCCAAGCGGCTCCAGGGCTTTGTACAGACGCTGGAATCTTCTTTCTGTATTTACAAATGTGCCGTCTTTTTCAAGACTCGGGCTGGCTGGAAGTACGATATCCGCATATTCGCATGTTTTCGAGAAGAAAATATCCTGTACTACGAAGAATTTCAATTTCTCGAATGCGGAATGTACATAATTGATATTCGAGTCGACGAGACCCATATCTTCCCCTTTCAGATACAGCACTTCAAGATTGCCTTCATGGATAGCCTCGACCATTTCATGGTTATTTAAACCAGATGTTGTTGGTATTTCCACTCCCCAGTTTTCTTCAAAACGACTGCGGACTTCATCGTCACTGACGAACTGGTAGCCGGGGAAGCGGTCGGGCATGCTGCCGAAGTCGCTGGCACCCTGTACGTTGTTGTGGCCGCGGAGCGGATATGCACCGGCACCCGGTTTCATATAGTTGCCCGTAACGAGCAGCAGATTTGAGATTGCCGTACTTGTATCACTGCCTCCACCGTGCTGTGTTATTCCCATGGCCCAGAGAATTGAAGTCGTTTTCGCTTCGTGGATGGAAGTTGCGATTTCAATCAGTTCTTCTTTTGTCATATCTGTAACGCTCTCAGCATAATCCAGTGTAAATTTGTCCAGGCTTCTCATGTATTCATCAACGTCATTCACATGATCACGAAGGAATGCTTTATCATCCCAACCCTGGTCAATAATGTATTTCGTCACTGCAGACAGCCATATGAGGTCACTCCCCGGTGCCGGTCTGACGAAGAGGTCTGCACGATTGGCAAGTTCATTTTCACGCAGGTCCGCGACGATGACTTTTTGCCCGTGAAGCTTCTGTGCACGTTTGACACGTGTTGCAAGCACCGGATGGGATTCTGCAGTGTTTGATCCGACGGAAATGACGAGTTCCGCCTGGGCGATGTCTTCGATGCCGCCTGAATCGCCGCCGTATCCAACTGTACGCCACAGTCCCATAGTTGCAGGAGACTGGCAGTACCTTGAACAGTTATCGATATTGTTTGTTCCAATTACGCCGCGTGCGAGTTTCTGCATGAGGTAAGCTTCTTCATTCGTACATTTTGAGGATGAGATGAATCCAAGTGCATCCGGTCCACTCTCCACCTTTGTCTCTTTGAATTTCTTTTCAATGAGATACAGAGCTTCTTCCCATTCCGCTTCCCTGAAGCCGTCTCCTTCCCGGATCAGCGGTTTTGTAAGACGCTCTTCACTGTTGACGAAATCCCAGCCGAATTTTCCTTTGACACATGTGGAAACACCATTGGCCGGTGCCTCGATCTGTGGTTCGATTTTTAAAATTTCACGGTCTTTCGTCCATACGTCAAACGTACACCCTACACCACAGTATGTGCAGACTGTTTTTGTCTTTTCAATCCGTTCTTCACGCATTGACGCTTCAACATCGGATATGGTCATAAGTGAACCGTAGCCCGTTTCAACGTTTTTAGTGATGTCCACCATCGGTCTGAATGTTTCTTCCGCCATGCCTGTCAGGAAGCCTGCTTCCCCTTCCATGCCGACCTCCATCATTGCATTACATGGACAGACAGTTGAACAATGTCCGCAGTTCACACAGGAAGAATCGTCAATCGTCGTATCGTTATCCCAGATGACGCGCGGTCTATCCAACTCCCAGTCAATTAAAAGTGTCTCATTTACCTGAAGGTCCTGGCATGCCTCAACACACCTTCCGCATAATATGCACTGGTCAGGGTCATAGCGGTAGAATGCATTGCGCTGATCATGATGGTCTTTCCCCGTATGGGGCGTATCCTGGTGGCTGATCTTCATTTCCTTTACCGTATTATGTATTTCACAATTTCCATTGTTGAAATCACATACTGTGCAATAAAGTTCATGATTGCCTAAAATACGGTCCATTGCAATAAGCTGCGCTTCGTGAACATCGTCTCCGACTGTTTCCACCACATCACCCGCGTTTATAGTTGTGGAACACGAACGTACATATTCACCATTTACTTTGACAATACACGTATCACACGTTTCAAGCGCACCAAGGCTTGGATGATAGCAGAGGCTCGGCGGTTCAATGTTGTTTTTTGATAAGTAGCTAAGAAGGGTGTCTTCTTCTTTGACATCCTGCTTTTTACCGTCTAAAGTAATTTCAAAAGACTCAGTCATTTCCATTCTCCTTTCGCATTCATTATATTTCCTGTTTTCCCTTTTATTATCGCGTTGAACCATTTTTTCAGATTATTCATATTTTTTCATAGTGAATAAAAAAAGGAAAGGGACATTTTAGTCCCCTCCCTCCTTTTACTCAATATATCTCTGGATATGTCCTGCAGTCACGGATGCTTCGATATCGAGCAATCCTTTTGGTGCGCCGCTGTAGAGTATTTTTCCGCCGCGTAGTCCCGGACCGGGACCGACGTCCACGATCCAGTCTGCATGAGCCATCATGGTGAGATTGTGTTCGATCACTATGACGGTATTGCCCTGATGGATCAACTGTTCGAAACATGCAAGCAATGTCGGTATATCATCCTCGTGCAGACCGGTGGTGGGTTCATCGAATATGAACGTTTCCCCTGTGGCTTCACTGTCCAGATACCTGCTTAACTTCACGCGCTGGATTTCGCCGCCTGAGAGTGTATCCAGGGATTGCCCAAGGGTCATATAATGAAGGCCCGTTGCCTGCAGGTGCTTCAGCCGTGTGATCACTTTAGTGTTCCTGCTGAATATTGAAATGGCTTCTTCGACCGTCAGAGCCAAAACATCTGCGATTGAATAACCGTCGACTGTAGCTTCGAGCACTTCAGGTTTATATCTTGTGCCCCGGCATACTTCGCAGACCTGGGAAAAATCGGGCATGAATGCAAGTTCTGTCTTAATGATCCCTTTACCATTGCATTCCGGGCAGGCGCCTTCTGAATTGTAGCTGAACATCCCTTTCTTCAAGCCGGTCTGCTGGCTGAAAAAGGCGCGGATTTCATCGAATATATCCATATATGTCAGTAAATTGGAACGGTTTGAAGCATGTACCGGTTTTTGGTCGATAAATATCATATCAGGCGAATTTGCGAGGCCGGCCCTCAGCAACGTACTTTTACCCGAACCCGCGACGCCTGTTATGACCGATAGGGCGTTCTTTGGTATATCGACTGAAACATCTTTCAAGTTATTCTGCGTAATGTCTTCAAGATGTATGAAATCTCCGGGCCGTCGCGGATTATTTTTTAACGTGTGCTTCCGGTTCAGTGCAATACTGGTTGGCGTGTCCGATTGCATCAGCTTCTCATAGGTGCCGGTGAATATGATCTCTCCCCCGTGCTGGCCGGCACCCGGTCCGATGTCGATGATATGATCTGCAATCCGGATGACATCCGGATCGTGTTCTACAACGAGGACGGTGTTCCCTTTGTCACGTATCGACCGCATGATGTCATTGATCTTTTCTATATCCTCCGGATGAAGGCCGACGCTCGGTTCATCGATGATGTACACCAGATCGGATAACGGGCTGTTCAGATGACGGATGAGCTTTATCCGCTGGGATTCCCCGCCTGATAATGTAGGCGTCTGCCGGTCGAGGGTCAAATAGTTTAAGCCGACGTACGCAAGCGCTTCTAACTGTTCAAGCAGAGGTTTCACGATAAACATCGCTTTGTCATCTTCCAGTTCTTTCAGGAAAGGGATGGCTTCATCTATGGATAACCCAGCAAAGTCGGCAATGCTCAAGCCGTTTATTTTACAGCTCAACACTTCGGGATTGAGCCGTTTTCCATCGCACTCCGGACATCTGTGCGAAGTGACTACACGTTCAACATCTCCTAAAAAGCGCTTCTTTTCAAAATTATCATTGAGCAGGAACGACCGTCTGAAACGATGGATGAGTCCTTCGAATTTTGCGGTTCTCGGCCAGTTGTCCGGTGGATTCTTCAGTTTTTTTGGTTTTGTGTAGAGGAATGTATCCATTTCCTCCTCAGTATAATCTTTAAGTTTCTTGTCATTATCAAAGAGTCCGCTGTATAAATAGCGTTTCCCTCTCCAGCTGTCCGGTTTGAAAGACGGGAAGTTGATTGCATCTTCATTTAAGGATTTATCGAAATCCAATAACTCTTTCAGATCAATATCTTCAACATAGCCGAGACCCTGGCACCTGTCGCACATGCCGCTCGGGTTGTTGAATGAAAATACATTGGAGTAGCCGACGAACGGCTCACCGATCCGTGACCACAGCACACGGACCGAGGCATATATATCTGAAATTGTTCCCACTGTTGATCTGGAATTCCCGCCCAGTCTTTTCTGATTGATGATCATTGCCACAGGCAGATTTTCTATCCGGTCAACAGCCGGTTTCTCATATTGTGTCAGCTGATGCTGGATGTAGCTCGAATACGTTTCGTTTAATAAACGCTCGGATTCGGCCGCCAGTGTATTAAATACGAGGGAAGATTTTCCTGAACCGGATCTCCCTGTAAATACTGTGAGTTGATGTTTCGGAATATCGACGCTTACATTTTTTAAATTATTCTGGTTGGCGCCGATTAAGCGTATAATTGACATGAAAGTTCACCTCTGTGATGTATTTTACCTGAATGCTCTGGAAGATTCATGCATGAGCGGTTATTGTGCCTCATCTTCCCTTTTGTCATACGGGTTTTCTTGCGGGTGGATATAGTCATATTGAGCGATATCTTCCGCTTTGATTGTCCGTTCTGTAATTTCGTATGCTTCAACGAGATTCATTTCGGAAATTTCAATTGATCCATCGTCGTTTACGGATTCAATATAAGCGACGTGTCCGAGTTTCCCCTGCTCGGTCTGCAAAATGGCACCTTCGGCCGGCTCGCTGTTGACCGTATAGCCGTCTTCCTCTGCTTTTTCCGACCAGTATTTTGCATCGCTCCAGTCTGATTCAATCATATTTCCATCCGCTTTCACTTCTTCAAAAATATAATGGGTGCACTGTCCTTCGTCATATCTGTTGTTTGCCATCGGATCTGGCATGATGGTATATTTTATCTCATTTATGAGCCCGTCTTCGGTTTTGTTATCTGCAATGATTAAACCTGTTACAGCAGCGATTAATAGAATCGCAGTGATGATTGCCTTTTTCATTAAATTTCCTGCCTTTGGTATTTCTGATTTTACTGAATGATATTATACAATCCATAGCGGTTCGGGTCTAAATTATCTGCTCATCCGGAACATAATCCCTGGTTTCAAGTTTCAGCAGCGTCATATCGGTTAAGACTTCGTCACTGTCTTTACGGTAAATGGCATGTTTTGCTTGTTCCTCCTTCGTAGATCCAAAAAATATTAATAAAAAGCGAGACCTTCACCCCCGGGGGGCAAAGGTCTCGCTGAGCAGTTTCTGCTAATAAAGCCGATGGAGCATGACGACTTCATTTTGAAAAACAAAGAATCTTTTTCAATGCTGCTCCCCTTTGACAGTCAGCCAAAGAATATTACTATTTGTTAAAAGTATCACACGTCCGCTTTCCAATTGATAAAACAGTAGGTTTCAGTGCACTTATTCGATATAGCGGTAAGCCATCAATTCTTTAAGCATTTTGATTTCTTCCTGCAGCTTTTCACCAATATTGGTGTCCCGTACTTTCTTCCGCTCCAGCTCCTCGTCGACGACACGGCGTACAGAAAGCACATCAGCACCGTCCAGCAATACATTTTCTTTGGAGTTAAAGTGCTGATGGGCAACGAGCTGCATGCCAAATGAGTTGTATAACAGCGTATAGCCGGCAATGCCCGTTGTCGACTGGTAGGCTTTGGAAAACCCGCCATCGATGACGATCATCTTGCCATTGGCCTTGATCGGATCCTCCCCATCAATTTCCTTTACCGGCGTATGCCCGTTAATAATGCGGCCCTGATCCGGGTCGAGGTCAAACTCCTCCAGCATCTTCCGGCACATATCATTATCTTCCCTCAAGTGGTAGTACGGATTTTTTTCTTCCTTATGGGACGCCTTATCTTTGATAAAGTAGCGTTCAAACGTCGTCATGGCACGTTTGCCAAAGAGTGAAGAATATTTTCCCGTCCATAAATACCAGACAAGGTCGGTCGCCAGGTCATCAGTCGTCTCTTTATCCGCAAATGCTTTGCGCACATAATCTTCAAACTGGTCCAGCAATTGACGGCCTTTATATATCCGTCCGTCGATTTCCATTTCTTCCATTTCGCCGTTTTCATCCACAGGAATGCAGCCGTGAATGAGCAGGTTGCCGTTATATTTCAAATAGAGGCTGCCTTTTTTCATCAGGAAGTTCATATGACGCTTGAGTTTTTCAGATTGCTGTACAGAAAGCAGCAATTTGTTGATGACTTCCTCTTCTTCCGGAAGCAATGCATCCGGATTCTCCCGGTCCACGGTGGAGAAACAGGTGTTTTCGAGCGGATAAGTATTACCGTAAACGGTGATTTCCTGTTTGTCATAATCCGTTTTTTCCAGTACCAGCCTTTCCTCCATATCGAAAAATGGATGGCGTTTGATGATTGGGCTTTCCAGCTTGAATTGGATCATGGCAATCGCCTGGTGAATTTTCGTGATCTGAAGTTTCTCGAGATCTGAAAGCGCCTGATCAGCAGTTTTCTTCGGATGGAATGCAGGATTGTCATCATAATACTTTTCGGCAAGGTTGACCAGTGGCCGCAGATTGATGCCGTAGGCATCCTCGATGATATTCAAATTGTCGTACCGTGCACAGATTCTAAGTATATTTGCCAGACAGACCTTCGACCCTGCATATGCACCGAGCCATAATACATCATGGTTTCCCCACTGAATATCAAGGGAATGGTAATCAATCAGTGTTTCCATGATCTTATCCGGCTCAGGTCCCCGGTCATATATGTCTCCGACCACATGCAGGTGGTTGACGACCAGCCGCTGTGTCGTGTAGGACAGCCCAATGATCAGCTTATCCGCCTGTCCGAGATCGATGATCTGCTGGACGAGTTTTTCATAATAGATCTTCTTATTACTGTATTCATCACTTTTATAGAGCAGTTCTTCAATAATAAAAACAAACTGCCCGGGTAAGGCTTTCCGGAGTTTGGAACGGGTATATTTGGAAGAAGCATAAGCGATCAGATCAATCATCTGATCAATCTTCTTCACATACCATTCATCCAGTTCTCTTTTTGACTCAAATTGATTTTTAATCAATTGCAGTTTTTCTTCCGGATAGTACACCAAGGCTGCAAACTGACTGATCTCTTCTTCGGAAAGGGTGTCTTTAAAGATATCGGTGATTTTTTGTCTGACGTTTCCGGAACCATTTCTCAAAACATGCTGGAATGCCTGGAATTCCCCATGCAGGTCACTGACGAAGTGTTCAGTCCCTTTCGGTAAATCCAGAATGGATTCCAAATTAATAATTTCCGTAGCTACTTTTTCTTCCTGATCATAATTCTCAGCTAATAGATTCAAATACTTAGTCTTCAAATCTGCATATCCTCCTCTAAATAATAGTCTGCTCGAGCCCTGCAGCCTTTATGATAAAATTTCCTTTATCGCCGGTTCAAGTTAGCATGCTAACTCTCATTATACTAAATTTTCGTCCAATTAACCGCTTCCACAATAAGAATAACATCTATTCCCCCATAAATTAATGCAGCGATATGGAAATAAATTAAAAAAAGACGAACCTTCCGGTCCGTCTTCGCTATTGAACTATATTCCTTTTGTATCATCCTGTGATTCTATATAGGATTCAATTTCTTCCTGGTGCTCTTCCGGTGTATTTTCCAAATAAGTCTGCATCCGTCTTTTATTAGGCGTAATGGAAAGACCCAGATATTTTCTCTCGTTGTTGGCATCTTTGTAGAATGAAATGACCATCAGAATAACAACGACACTGAACGGCAGGGCGGATATGATCGCTGCGGATTGCAGTGCATTCAATCCTGTCTCCCCGCCTGCGAGCAGCAGGATATAAGCGATGGATGATAATCCAACGCCCCAGGCAATTTTGATTCTGCCGGACGGGGTCAGGGAACCGAATGAGGACTGCATCCCTAACACGAATGTTGCAGAGTCTGCTGAGGTGATGAAGAATACAGACACTAACAGAATTGCGACGATGGACAGAAAAGAACCCAAAGGCAATTCATTGAAAACCGCAAAGAGCTGTATCTCCGGCGGCATATCAAATATTGCAGGGTTTGACTGACCGGCGTTGATGCCAGTCATGCCAAATACACTGAACCAGATAATACCGATGATTGTCGGTACGAATATAACGGCGCCCACAAACTCGCGTATTGTACGCCCTTTGGAAACTCTGGCGATAAAGATGCCGACAAATGGACTCCAGCTCATCCACCAGCCCCAATAGTAGATGGTCCATGAGGCAAGCCAATCATTTTTCTGTTCATTCAAGGTGGCCACATCAAAGCTGTTTCGCAGGAAAGTCTGTAAATATGCACCGGTTGCTTCGGTCATCATATTCAAAATCAGCATCGTCGGGCCGACAATCAGAATAATTGCGAATAAAATTGCGGCAAGCACCATGTTTGTATTACTCAGGTATTGGATTCCTCTGCTCAGGCCACTCCATGCACTGATCATGAACAGTCCGGTGACCGCCGCAATGATAATGCCCTGAACGACTATATTATTCGGAATGTTGAACAGGTAATTCAGACCCCCGTTAATCTGAAGGGCGCCGACACCCAGTGATACGGCGACACCAATGACTGTGGCAAATACTGCGAGCACGTCGACAAGTATGCCGAGCCACCCGTCAACTCTGTCCCCGAATATAGGACGCAGGGTTTTAGAAAGCAGCCCGCTTTCCCCTTTTCTGAACTGGGAATAAGCGAGTGCCAGTGCTACCACCCCGTACATCGCCCATGGATGAAATCCGTAATGGAGAAATGTGGAGCGCATGGATTCGAGAATAGCAGCTTTCGTTTCCGGGTCCGCAGTCGGCGGTGCGACATAGTGGGACATCGGTTCGGAAGCCCCGTAGAATACGAGACCGATGCCCATACCCGCACTGAAAAGCATGGCGAGCCATGAAATGGTTCTGAATTCCGGCTTGTCTTTCGGTTTGCCCAATTTCAGCTTACCGATAGGGCTTAGCATGAGATATATACAGAAAAAGACAAGCAATGTTGTTAAAATCATATAGTACCAGCCGAAGTATTCAGTGACCCAGCCGGAAATCGCACCGGAAATCTGTCCGAACCGATCGGGGAAAACCGCACCGATAACAACTAAGAGGCCGACTAGGAGAGCGGCGTAAGTAAATACTTTGGAAATTTTCCTGTTTGGTTTTTTTGGATTATTATTCATTATATTCCTCCCCTTGGATGGATTACTTTTAATAAGTAAGGCACAAACATTATGAGGATAACAATAAATAGTTCTCATTGCAAGACCGGCCCGGTTTCTGTAAGCGCATTAAAAAGGCCCACAACCTTGGTTGTGGGCCTTGATTGGGTTAATCACGTCTATCTATCTTCTGTATCCGTCATTTCCCGGTAAATTATTATCTTCTTCATTTTCAATGTTCCCATCGACATCTCTGTTTCTAAGCTCTCTGTCTCTGTTGTCTGATTCATTGATGTCCACTTCCTCGTGCTGGACATCTTCGGATACGTGCTCTGTATCTCTTACTTTGTCTTTTTTGATGACGACTTCTTCATTCACTACGTTTTCTTTTTCAACATTGACGCGTTCTTCATTTACAGGGACATGGACGGAGTCATTATCTTCCACTCCGTTATCAAGCGATCCGGATTTTGCGTCGCCTTCCACAGGTCTTCTTTCAACGGAGACTTCCTCACGTTCAACCGGAACATTAAATTCTTCATGTTCTGTTTCAACGTGTTTATCGACATTGACTTCACCTGTCTGCACATTTTCTTTATCTACATTCAACTGTTCTTCCCGCAATTGGAGTCTCTCTTCTTCGGAAAGATCTTTGCGGTCTCCAGTTTCAGTTTCTCCGTAATCATAGCGGCTGTCTTTTTCCGTTGAAGCGAGTGTATCATCGGAATTAAGTGCTTTTTCATCTACACTGTAAGTGCCTTCTCCTTCAACGTCAGAGTCCGCTCTGTGCGTGTCCATTACATCTTCTCCATGCTCGCCCTGTGGAGGAGTTTTATCATTTGAAGCGACTCCGCCGGCTCCTGCAACACCTGCAGCACCTGCAGCACCTGTACCTCCTGCAACGCCTGTTGTACCCAGTCCTTCATCATCTTCCGACTGCATGCCAGTGCCCTGTTCTTCTCTTCTGTTGACATGAAGGAGGATCTCTCCACGTTCCAGTGCGGTTCTATATTTTTCTTCTTCTTCGCCGCTGACATCAAGGTCTGTCATGACACGTTCTTCCGGGTCTTCATCGGAAAACCATGAAACGATCTTATCCCATGCACTGCCTTCGGATGTTCTGAAGTTGACTGCTGTGTATCCAAGAGCACTTCCGTCCAGACCTTCTCTGGATACGACTGTGATATCTTCTTCATTGACACCTTCTGATTTCAATTGTTCAATTCTGCCGTTAAGTTCTTCCTCATTACTTACTAATTCAATGTTTCTCATAATCAATACCTCCATTTATAAATTTAAGTTTTTTATATCCGTGTAATTGTCGCCTGATCCTGATAGTCAATGTATCCTTTGCATGTAATAGATGTTTACCCCTGTGCGTTTTTTATAAACTTACCTCTGAAAAATGGTAAAATTGTATCTATTATTTGAATGCGGTTTATGCAGAATAATAAGGAATCAGATTTACAGATTATAAGAGAAGGTGACAAAATGGCTGATAATCAACGGGATTTTACTAAAGGATCAATTCTTAAGCCATTGATTTTATTTTCGGGTCCGATCATGCTGACGAATCTGCTGCAGACTTCATTCCAGATAGTGGACAGTCTGTGGGTGGGGAACATTCTGGGGGCGCCGGCCCTGGGTGCAGTAGCTGTGGCAACAACCATTCTGGTGACGGTCCTTTCATTTATACTGGGGCTGAACAACGCTGCACTGACGATACTTTCCCAGCAGTACGGCAAACAGAACCATGAAGGTCTGAAGCGGTATTTGAATGCTTTCATCGTCATCATGACAATGATGGCTGCCGGCTTTGGCGTTTTAGGCTACATATTTGCAGAGAAGCTGCTTTTACTGATCGGCACGCCGGAATCCATCCTGGATCGGGCCCAGGTATATTTGCAAATCAGCTTCTTAGGGATGTTTTTCCTGTTTGCATATAACTTTGTGAACACGGTTTTACGTGCACTCGGAGACAGTAAGACCCCGATGCGCATCGTGCTGCTTGCAGTGATTATGAATGCGGTACTGGCACCTGTTTTTATAGGGGTTCTGGACCTTGGCATTGAAGGGGCAGCTTTTTCTACAGTGGCATCGCAGGGTATCGCATTTCTATACAGTGTCTATCATTCAATGAGATATAAATTGATTCCGTTCACCCGTCCGTCCCTGCCAAAACGTACGGAAGTGTCGCTGATTTTAAAACTGGGTATTCCGGCCGGGCTCCAGATGGCTGTCATTCATGCCGGTATTGCAGCTATATTAAGTGTTGTCACTCAGTTTGGCGGAGATACGGTTGCCGGCTTCAGTGCCGCCCAGAGACTGGATAGCCTGATTATGCTGCCGGCTATGGCGCTGGGTACAGCGGTCAACAGCATGGCCGGCCAGAATATCGGCGTCAATGACTGGAACCGTGTCAGAAAGATTGCGAAACTTGCAGCCGTGTACAACTTTGCGATTATGTCGGCAGTGGCAGTCGTTGTGATTATTTTTGCGGAAGCGGGAATGCGGCTGTTCATACAGGATGAAGCGGCTGTCCGGTTCGGTACCGAATATTTGAGGATCGTTGCACTCTGTTATCCTTTTCTCGGACTGAATTTCGTTTTAAACGGTATCGTGAGAGCGTCCGGAGCGATGTACCAGGTACTCGTACTTAATATCATTTCATTCTGGATACTCCGTTATCCACTGACGGAATTATTTTCATCCATGTTCGGCCAGACCGGTATCGGTCTCGGCATGGGTGTGAGTTTTATAAGCAGCAGTCTATTTGCTTTTATGTATTATAAATTTGGGAAATGGGACCGAAAGCAATTATTCAAAGAAAAAGAATAGTAATACTAAAGCCCCCGAAAATTTTCGGGGGCTTTAGTATTACAGTCTGTCCTGTAAACTTTCAATTTATAAAAGATGGGTCCGGTAATTGGGGTCCATTAATTGATTATTGCATTGTTGATGACTGCCTCTGGTTTTGCACCTAATACGAGGAGGAATATTTCCGGGGCATCATTGTGTTTATTATCATTAAGCAGTTTTAA
Organism: Salinicoccus sp. HZC-1; assembly: GCF_046736035.1. Classification (GTDB taxonomy): domain Bacteria; phylum Bacillota; class Bacilli; order Staphylococcales; family Salinicoccaceae; genus Salinicoccus. The sequence continues at coordinate 85,466 of NZ_CP177130.1, forward strand.
AAACACTTCAAAATGCGGCATGGCCTTTAGTTTATCCACTTCCGACACCAAAAGGTCCAGTACGGACGTTTTGATGAACTTAGGATCGGGTTCCCTGCATTCATCAGTGATCAAATCTGCCAAATATCTATACTTTATCTGCAGCTGTCTTGAAAAACTGGTGACGTGCTGAATTCGTGCATATAGCTGCGGATACTCGACACTGATATAGTTCAGGTCTCTTTGTATGGTGTGTATTGTTTCCTGATTTGCATACATAATAATTTACTCCTCTGTTTTACATATCCCACGGTTTGCTGACTTCAATTTTAGTCGTGAGCTCTTTGCTGTGTACGCGTCTTTCCCTGCGCATTGCGGCTCTTTGCTTACCTGACTCAAATAAATATTTCTCTTCTCCTGTTTCCGGTACAATGCCCGGTACTGGTATTGATTTCTTTGATTCGTCCAGCGCTACAAAAGTCAGAAATGCTGTAGCTGCTATTTTCCGTTCCTCGGTTATCATGTCTTCAGTGATGACTTTGCAGAAGATTTCCATGCTTTTGTTGCCGGTGGATGAAACGAATGCTTCAATACATACGGATTCGGATTGAGTGATGGGATGGAGGAAGTCAATTGAGTCGATGGATGCAGTGACACATTCTTTCACTCTTGCATGTCTTCTCGCAGCGAGTGATGCCACATTATCGATACGCTTCATCAATACTCCGCCAAAAAGTGTATTATAGTTATTCAAATCATTGGCAAATACTTGATCTGTACTGATTACCTTACTATCTTTTGGATTTTTAAATTCTGTCATTATGCTCTACCTTTCTTTAATTACCTGATAGAGCCATTATATGGGGGGGAATACAATAATAAAAATACCGGTAATTCATGGTATGCATAGAAAAAATCTATGAAAGCGGTACTAAGTGCCTAGATATAATATTGCTGGAAAAACTTCAGCCACTCTTTAGTTATGAAATTTATATATTGGTCCTTATTCCAAATAACGCCAAGCCGCCACTTAAGGGCGGGTTCTGTTATCTGCATGGTTACCGAGGAGCTTTTTAAAAGCTTCGCGACACTCTCGGGCATGATACAAATTCCCAATTCCGCATCAATCATTTCTTCTATAAAATTCCATTGGGATGTTTTTGAGATGATATCCGGCATGAAACCTGCATTTTTGCATGCTGAGGCAATGATTTCATTTAAGTAGAAGTCTTCATTAAACATTATGAAACTCTCAGATTTAAGTTCTTTCAGATGAACAGATTCTCTGGAGGCTAACGGATGGTTCTCATGCACCACCAGGCAGAGTGATTCACTGATAAAATTAAAATTATCGAAATGATCGCTTTCAGTCGGTAAAACGGTAATACCGATATCAATTTCATTTTGTATCAGGCGGGATTCTATTGTTCTGCTTCCACTTTCTATTAGCTGGAAAGTGATTTTGGGATACAGGTCATGGAAGTCTTTAATAATGATCATTAATCTGCTGACATCCATAATCGGCGGCAAACCGATTTTTATGTGTCCCTGCCGTATTCCGACCATATTCTTTAAATCGTTGGGCAGCTCAGTATGCAGCCTGATTATTTCTTCACATTGATCGTAGAATACCCTGCCGGCATCAGTCAGGGCGATCTTTTTCTTGTTACGGTCAAACAGCGATATACCGAGTTCGGTTTCTATATCCTGGATTGCTTTGCTTATCGTCGGCTGGGAAATATACAGCCGGTTTGAAGCTTCGGTCATACTCCCGGCTTTTACAATTGCGACGAAATAACGCATATGTTTAATATCTATAGAAATCACTTCCTTTCAAAATTGGTTCAATAGAGACTGATTAATACTAATAATATAGATTGCAGAAGTTATTTGCATTAAAAAATAGAGCCACTTCAAAAAAGAAGTGACTCTATCAATATACATTACAGTGCATCTTTAATGTCAGTGTCTCCGCCAATCAGATAATATATCTGACTCTTGAGGTCATTCTGATCGACGATGTGAGCAAGCACTTCGGCGACATCCGCACGCGGTACTTCACCACTTGTTGCATCAGAGGAAGCCTCGTCATGTTCAACAATTTGAACTTTGCCGGTTTCGTCCTTATCGGTAAGAAGCCCCGGTCTTAGGATTGTATAGTTCAAATCAGTATCCTGCAGGTACTGATCCGCTCTGTATTTTGCATAAAAATAAGGTTTCATGCCGTCGCCTGTACCTTTAGGTCCATCCACCGGCAGGCCGCTGAGCATCACAAAGTTTTTAATCCCTTTGCTGATGGTATTATCAATTGTCTCAATCGCGCCTTCCTGATCGATGATGATCGTTTTATCCGCTCCGGTATGCGGTCCGGAACCTGCTGCAAATACAACAGTATCCACATTTTCAAAAGCATGTGAAAAATCTTTTTCCAGATCACCTAAAACAGTCTCAATATCCTGTTCCTTGAATTGAGACACCTGTTCCTCTTTTCTGACCATCGCTACAGGATCATGGCCTTTCTCCTTAATCTTACTGACGAGATGCTTACCAATCTGTCCATTCGCGCCGATAACTAAAACTCTTGCCATTATTGAATTCCTCCTTAGTACTCTATAAGAATATGCTATCACTGAAGCGGATGTTAACAAAGAAAGTTGTTTGCTGATTCTTACAGATCCTGTTTACTATTAATGAGAGGTAAGGAATAACAGGATAAGCGATATAAATAAAATGAGGAAGCTGAATACTAATATCGAGCAGGGTTATCTGAATATGAACATTCCAAGTAAAGCAATTGACGTATATGATGAACAGGGAAACCCTAAATATACTTTAAGTTTATTCTTTTAAATCATTATATGAAATAATACTGTATACAACAATTGTATCAAAGGAGAAAAATTATGACTGCAGCACTTATTCACGGTATCATTTTGGCGTTCGGATTAATCCTCCCCCTGGGAGCCCAAAATGTCTTTGTATTCAATCAGGGAGCATCACAGCCAAGGTTCAGAGGTGCTGTTCCGGTCATTATTACTGCATCTCTATGCGATGCTTCACTTATTCTGCTTGCCGTCTTAGGTGTTTCAGTGATTGTACTGACGGTTCCAATTTTACAGACTGTCATCTTTTCTGCAGGTATCCTATTCCTGCTTTATATGGGATGGTCGATCTGGAAAAGCGACCCGGCCAGCTTAAGCCAAAAAGAAGCGGCAATGCCGACGAAAAAGCAGATATTATTTGCGATGTCTGTATCTCTTCTCAATCCCCATGCGATTTTGGATACTATTGGTGTAATAGGTACAAGTTCATTAAGCTATGAAGGCAATGAGAAAATCATCTTTACAGCATCATGTATCCTTGTCTCCTGTCTATGGTTCATCGGGCTTGCGGTGGCCGGAAGAATTGTGGGTAACTTTGATACAGAAGGGAAGCTTCTCAAAACCATCAATAAAATCTCTGCAATCATGATTTGGTGTGTTGCCATTTATTTAGGGATACAGCTGTACAATGGCTAAAATATGTTCAATATGTTGAGGGATGGCTGAGTGGATTTACTGATACAATATAGTTAAAGAACTTGTCTGGAAAGAAGGAAGGTAAATGGCAGCAAAGAGAATTTTTGGTCTGTTGACAGTGCTCATGGTTTTCCTCTCAGCTTGTGGGAATAGTGAATCAGTGGGACAGTCCGAAAACGAAGAAGCGATTGAAGGCACGGTTACAGTTTCAGCCGCAGCCAGTCTGACTGATGCGATGAATGATATTGCCAAAATTTTCATGGAAAAACATCCGGAAGTACAGCTGGATTATAACTTCGGCGGTTCAGGTGCGCTGCAGCAGCAGATTATGCAGGGCGCGCCGGTCGATCTATTCTTCTCAGCTTCGGAAAGCCATTTCCAGACAGTCGTGGAGGAAGGATACATAGATGAAGAAGACACAGTGGATCTGCTCGCAAATGAACTCATATTAATCGCACCGCGAGACAAGGATACGGTGGCTTCTTTCGATGAGTTAAATAGAGCGGAGCAAATAGCAATCGGTAATCCCGAGTCCGTGCCCGCGGGGGAATATAGTGTGGAAGCTTTCGAGTCCATGGGGTTAATGGAAGAATTAGAAGACTCATTTGTATATACTGAAGATGTCAGAGCAGTATTGACTTATGTTGAAACAGGCAATGTAGATGCAGGGCTCGTTTATAGAACAGATGCCGAAACGAGTGAACATATAGAAATTGTAGATGCAGCACCGGGGGATACTCATGATCCAATCATTTATCCGGTCGGTCTGATCAATGATCCGGAAAATCCGGCTGCCGCACAGGCATTCTACAATTTCATCCAATCTGAGGAAGCATTAGAGGTATTTGAAAATTATGGTTTTGTTATTCAGTAATATAACAGTGGAACAGTTTTTAACTCCGGTCCTATTATCATTAAGAGTTGCAGTCATTGCCCTCATTCTCGTTTTTGTGCTCGCAACAATTGCCGCACGATTTATGGCCAGAGCCAAATTCAAAGGGAAAATCGTAATAGAAACGATATTGATGCTGCCTTTGGTGCTGCCTCCGACAGTCGTGGGGTTTTTACTCATAGTGATATTTGGGAATGATAGCTTTGTTGGGAATTTTTACGAATGGATATTCGGTGATTCATTAATGTTCACCTGGCATGCAGCAGTCCTCGCAAGTACAGTTGTCGCTTTCCCATTGATGTATCAGTCGGCAAAAGCAGGCTTTTTAAACGTGAATGAAGATATTGAAAATGCGGCGAAGGTAGATGGTGCAAACAGGCTGCAGGCCTTCATAAAAGTAACCCTTCCCCTGTCCGCTACCGCATTGCTCACAGGCGGATTACTCAGTTTCGCCAGAGCCATCGGGGAATTCGGTGCAACACTCATGATTGCAGGTAACATACCCGGCCGGACACAGACCATGCCTACAGCCATATATACCGCATTGCAATCAGGCAATATGACACTTGCATGGGCATGGGCCATAGCGATTGTTGTGATTTCATTTTTGATGCTTATGTTCATAAGGGTAAAAGCGAATTCATGAAAAAGTAGGCATTCTGAAAATTTCAGGATGCCGTTTTTATATCACGAGAGTTATTTCTTCCAATAATGATTCTTTAAATAATCCGATGTGTATCCTCCCTTACTAATGTCATAGTTATGCTTTCTACTATGCCATAGAGCATAAACGTTTTGACCTATGACGAATCCTGCTGCCAAAATAATAAACGCATTACCCCACCATGACATATCTATGAAATAATTAATAAAAATCAAAAGACCGATACACATAGGAATACCTGTAAGAATGTTTTTTGCGAAACTATTCATCGTCATTCTCCTTTAAAACGGGTATTCCTCTTTATCGGTGAGTTCAATGGTGCGAAGTTGAAACATTACACTTATAACAATTGCAAGTACCGCTATTAAAATATGAAGCTGCCATGGTGTATCAAAAAATATTGGAACAAAGAATGCTAAGGGCATTATAAAAGTTATAAAAGTACTTTTCTTTCTGTATTTTGCAGAAAAGAATTGATCTGCTCCACAGTAAGGACAAGACATCCCCTGAGAAAACGTAAATGATTTTTTTATCTTATCTTTCGTCGTCCATTCCTGTCCGCAGTTTGTACATTTGGTCATAATTAATCACTCCTAATAAAATAGTTACCTCATGAACTATGTTTTCTCTGCTTGTTTTGTTTATCGATCATGAACCCTGTTAATGCGAATAGTATAAGAGAACCCAACCAAAAGAATACTGTCAGTCCTTCCAGACTTTCCGGCAAAGCGGTTGCAGCCAATGGCAGAATTCCAGCTATTAAAATGAGTGAAGCTACTTTATTGATAAGGATCATTCCTAACTTTAAGAGTTTTTATTCTTCTCCTTTTCCCGCTTATGCTTATCCAGTACTATTGCCGCGATGAATAACAATATGATTGTACCGAGCCAGGCTCCTGTGGAATAACTGTCGGGTATTGCCGGTATAAATTTGACTGCCGACGGCAAAAGTCCTGCCGTTAGCATCAAGGCGATTACGATGATGACTTTCATATGATTTTTTCTCCTGGAAACAGTATGTATTTAAGTTAATTGTCTCACATTAGCGGAGCCCGATTCAATTTTGCCTGTATATTTCATTCAATTTAATTTTAATAAATTTTAATAATGATATGCTTTTAAAAAGTCTTAATCAGGAGATGATCAAATGAAAATCATACTCATCTTTGGCCCGCAGGCTGTTGGTAAAATGACAATTGGAGAAAAAGTGGGCGAGTCGCTTGGTTTGCCCTTACTGCATAACCATGTAACGCTGGATGCGATATGGCCATATATTGGCTGGAATGAACGGACATTCGAATTGTCGAACCAGCTCAGAATGGATATTTTTCAGCATATTTCGCAGGATACATCTCATCCGGGTATAGTATTTATCTTCGTTTGGGGGTTTGATCTTCTGGAAGATTGGAACTACATAGAAGAGATAAAGTCGGTGTTTGATGCAGAGGATCATGAAATTTACTTTGTCGAGCTCCAGGCAAGTCTGAAAGAACGTCTAAAAAAGAAATGAATCGGCTTATCGCCTCTCTAAAAAACCTTCAAAGCGAAATATTGAATTTTCCAGGCGGGAGTTGCTGCAATCGGATGAGAAACACCGTTTGAATTCTTTACCGGGTGAAATTGATGAGAAGAATTATTTCAGATTGGATGTAACAAATATGGATGCCGGGAAGGCTTCTGGACAAATCATCGACTGGATAAACTAATCAGCGACACTCCGGCTGGAATGTCGCTGATTTTCAATTCAATTCAATATCGTAGTGCTCAAGAATATACTGGGGGACGAAGAAGCGGGCGGTTTTCTTCGGATCGACGACCTGGTTGATTTGCGTGTGACCGACGAGGCTCATGAGCATCGTTATTTCCGATAGTGATAAACCGGTATGCGGCTGGATGAGTTCAATCATTTTGTGCACTGACTGATCGACTGCAAGATTCAGGTCTTTGTCTGAGACCATCATATATACGCCGTCTTTATCTGTAATCACTGGGTGATATGTCTTTACTGTTTCAGCTTTTTCCAGTTTCACTGTCACTTCTGCCTCTACTTCCAATCCTGATACGCTGATTTCTCCGTCCGCCATCGCGGCATGGACGTCTCCTAGACCGAATAATGCCCCTTCTTGGTACACAGGGAGGTAAAGAGTTGCGCCTTCTGCCACCTTTATGGAATCCATGTTTCCGCCGTGTGTATCCGGTGTGCCATTATTGATTTCTGCATTGGGCGGTGCGACACCGATCACGCCGATCATTTTGTTGATGGGTATATCGAGCCCATCAAAATCCACCGATCCCTTATCGTTATCCACATCGAATATCCTGACGTTCATGTCTTTGAGCTTGTTGCCCATAACGCCCATTTCAGGACCGGTCACCATTACACCGGTACTGCCGATATCGATTTTTTCAATCGTTACTTTGAGGATATCTCCGGGTTTCACACCATTTACATAAACAGGACCGGAAGCAGGGTTGATCTGGTCCCAGGCGAAACCATTGAATGCATTTTCTTCGGAAGTGATCTGTCCTGTGAAACAATCATGGGACTCGATTTTTACCGTATCCCCCAAATTCACTTTAAGTTTTGGCTCATTGTCTTTTGACATCGCATAGAAATAGTTGTCCTTGTCTAATTCATGGAACATATCAAGTAGCCTCCATTGATTTTCATTATTATCCCAATTGTTATGTATAACTCCAGAAAGTGCAATCAAAAGGGTTATATAAAAGCATCAGAACAATTCAGTTCTGATGCCGGTATTGTCATTTATAATTCTCTTTCATCTACGCCTGCTTCTTTTTGTTCCCTGTAGACTTTCTCTTCTTTATCAAGATACTCCTTCATGCGGTGTTTATTTGGAGTGATTGTAAGCCCCAAGTACTTTCTTTCTTCGTTTGCATCTTTATAGAATGAAATCATCATAAGAATAATCACTATGCTGAATGGTAACGCTGCAATAATGGCAGCGGACTGAAGGGCTTCGAGTCCTGTCTCCCCGCCTGAAAGAAGCAGTACATAAGCGATGGATGAAAGACCGACACCCCATACGATTTTAATTCTTGCGGGTGGATGCAACGATCCATTCGACGTCTGCATACCCAGTACAAAAGTGGCTGAATCTGCTGACGTTATAAAGAATGAAGATACCAGAATGATGGCTATAATTGATAATGGGATACTGAGCGGCATTTCATTGAATATGGCGAACAGCTGTGTTTCCGGTCCAAAGTCCAATATTTCAGGTACACGGTCGGCAACTTCGATACCGGTGACACCGAATACAGTAAACCAGATGATACCAATCGTTGTCGGTACGATAAGAAGTGCCATGACGAATTCCCGAACTGTACGGCCTTTTGAAACGCGCGCGATGAAAATTCCTACAAATGGGCTCCAGCTTAACCACCATGCCCAGTAATAAATTGTCCAGGACTGCAGCCAATCATTTTTTTGATCGTTTAGTGGTGCGGCATCAAGTGTGCTTGCTACAAATGTATTAAGGTAATCTCCTGCAGCAGTGGGCAGCATATTCAATATGAGCATTGTCGGTCCCAGAATTAAGACAGTCAGAAGCAATATGGCTGCTAAAATCATGTTTAAATTACTCAAATACTTAATCCCCTTGCTTAAGCCACTCCATGCGCTGGCTAAGAACAGGATGGTGACTGCAGCGATGATTACTCCCTGCATCGGTAAATTGATTGGAATTCCAAACAAATAATTTAATCCGCCGTTGATCTGTGTTGTACCGACACCAAGTGAAACAGCGACTCCTATTACAGTAGCGAAAACAGTAAGAACATCGACCAGGACGCCAATAGGTCCATCCACTTTATTGCCTAGTATCGGACGCAGCGTTTTAGAGAGTAATCCACTCTCCCCTTTTCTGAACTGGGAATATGCAAGAGCCAGTGCGACTGCCCCATACATTCCCCATGCGTGTACTCCCCAGTGGAATATGGTTGCACGGATTGATTCCAGTATTGCTTCCTCTGTTCTTGGATCGGCAGTTGCCGGAGCGATAAAGTGCGAAATAGGTTCGGAAGTACTGTAGAATACAACACCGATCCCCATACCGGCACTGAACAGCATGGTCAGCCATGAACGGGTACTGAATTCCGGCTCGTGGTGGGGTTTTCCTAATTTTAATTTACCAATAGGGCTAAAGGCTAAGAAAATACAGAAGAATACCATTCCGGAAGTGATGATCATATAATACCATCCGAAATAATTACTTACCCAATTTGCTATAGCACCGGAAACCGCTCCAAATTGAGTCGGATTTATAGCGCCCACGACTACCAGCAATGCCACTATTATTACCGAATAAATGAATACGTTAGACAGTTTTTTACTACTGTGATTTGAAGAATCCTTCATTTGTTTGCTCCTTAATATTTAGAGGATATGGTGTGAATATCCTGATATTTTTACAGTTCTGTAAAAGAATAACCTATCGATAATAACAAATTCGCGTAATAAATACAATAAGAATTTCAAATGAAGAGCTCTACAGTTTGATTAATGACGTTATTTAAGCGTTATAACATGACAAAAAACCCTTTACAATAAGGATTTTTACTATAATGCATACCGTTATATTTAATTGATATTCAAACCGATTTTCATAGTATCTGTAAACACGGTATCGGACATGTTTTCGACTTATCTGAGATCGAATGAGTGACCTGCTGAAGGCGGCTCTTTTTTATCTTAAAATCAATTGGTGTTAATTCTTTGGATAATCAATTAAAATTTAATGGATGATAATAAGATAATAATACTGAAATTTAATGAGGAAAGGAAGAGTTGGCATGAATGAGGAAGAGAGTATGATCTGTGATATGGAGACTGGCATCTGTGGCCCGGCAGGTGATAATACTGAGAACGATAAGTTGAAGATGATAGATTTTACTGAAGAGCAACAAAAAGCCGTTGATTCACAATTCAATAAAACTGGAAAAGAAAAAATTGAGAATAAAGAAAAATTTGATGAAAATTCACATTAACCCTGATAAATAAAGATGTAGTGGATTTCTGTCAATTTATAAGTATTCTTTTTTATACTGCAGTATCGCTGCAGTATAAAAACTATGTCTAAACAAACATTTCGAAAGTATATAAGTTGTTACAGCTTATAAATATATGATGTATTTAAATTTCAGTCAGTTCATGGGCGATTTTTGATTCCTGATTTTTAAAGCTGGTGTCACTTAGATCCTTGAGTTGTCCGGTTTCTGAAATATGTTTTATATTTTGCGCCTGGAACTGTCAACCGGTGAAGTCCTGGGTGATTGCCTCAAATTTTAACGGCAATTTTTCTTCAACCCTGAGTAAAATGTTTTCTTCGGATCCTGGAGTAGCAGTTTCACATAACCTATGTCCCATGTAAAACCGAAAAAGTACCATCACCCAGATTAAATCTGAGTGTATGGATGTTTTCATTTTTTGAGAATGAAAGCTGAGGAAACCACTGACTGATGTCTTCCGTTGTTCCTAAATAATAGAATATTTCATCCTGGCTGGCGTTAATTTCTATCTCCAGTCTCTGGTACGCAGCTTGATTGTCTTTATCATAAGCAGTTTTCATTTTCCTCCTCAAAAAAGGTTCAATAATCATGAATCCGGGAAAAGTTTATAAATGCATTATTCAATACTATTTATATCAAAATAATAGATGGCCATATACGGGAGGTTTCTTTTGTGAGAGTTGTTACTGGTGAAGAGATGAAAAATGTAGATCAATATACGATGGATCATATTGGTATAGATGGAAAGATATTAATGGAGAATGCCGGCCGTGCTGCTGCAAAACGCCTGATGGAGGATTATGCAGGACAGAAATTTATCGTCCTCATAGGCAGCGGCAATAACGGCGGAGATGGATTCGTAATCGCCCGTACTTTGCTTGATTCGGGCTTTGACGTGACTGTCTGCGTGATTCCGGATAAAAATAAAATCACCGGAGATGCAGAATATCATAAAGGTGTTTATGAGAAATCAGGATATACATGGAAAAGTTATGACAACAGCTATTTGAAAGATGCTGATATTATTGTGGATACGATGCTTGGTACAGGAGTTAAGGGGGAAATCAGAGAACCCTATTTAAGTATTTTTAAAGATATTTCTGAGTCGAAAAGAAAAGTTGTTTCCATAGACCTTCCAAGTGGTGTGCCGAGTGCTGAGGAAGCTGTTTCAGAATTTGCACTGAAGGCAAATCACACAATTATGCTGCAACAGCCTAAGCTGAGTTATTACACTTACCCCGCACGTGATTATTATGGTGGCGCTGAGGTGGTGCAGATTGGCATTCCACAAAAAGGGTTGCAAGCGGCTGTTCAGAGCAAAAGATATGAATGGACGATGGAAGACACTGTAAACCACTGGCCAAAACGTTCATCGTCATCTCACAAAGGCAGTCACGGTAAAGTTGGAATCATTGCCGGCAGTGACCTGATGCCGGGCTCAGCAGCTCTGTCGGCAAGCGCTGCAGTAAAGAGCGGCGCCGGGTTGACTACAGTTAACACGGTAAAATCAGCAATTCCTGTCATCGCTTCTCGAATGCCGGAAGCGACTTTTTTCGATAGGGGGGAAGATCTTCAGGAATTCTACGCAGGGAAAGATGCGATTGCTGTCGGTCCGGGGATTGGAACGGATTCCGGGGGACAGGATGCGACTATAAATTTAATAGATAACTTCCAGGCCCCACTCATAATTGATGCAGACGGACTGTACCAGTTTCAAAAAGTATTGCCGCTCGTCAAAAACCGGGAATCACCGCTTATCATCACTCCGCATCCGGGAGAGATGGCAAAGCTGATCGATTCAACACCTGCAAAAGTGAACGAGAATAGATTTAGTATCGCAGAGAAATTTGCCCGGGAAAATGGTATTTATGTAGTCCTCAAAGGACCGTGTACTATAGTGGCTACACCTGAAGGTGAAAGCTTCGTTAATAATACAGGCAACGCGGGACTTGCAAAAGGAGGAAGCGGTGATGTATTGACAGGGATGATCCTTTCATTCATTGCACGGTATGACAATATCCAAACAGCGATTTCAAGCGCAGTTTACATGCATGGGTTTACTGCGGACTATTTACTTGAACAGGGTGTAGCCATAGAATCCATGACACCCTCTCAGATCATCAGTCATTTGGAAACTACATTTCATATGATGAATTCCATGTCCCAGCAGTAAAAAAGCATGATGCGAGTCGCATCATGCTTTTACTATTTCACTATGATTACCGGTATGTCAGCACGTTTTGCCACTTTGTGGCTTACACTGCCAAGTACCATTTCCTGCAGGCTGTTCAGTCCTCTTGTCCCCAGTACGACAGCTTGATAGTCGCCGCTGTTTGCCACTTTGACAACAGTTTCATTTGGAACGCCATGTTCGAATATTACTGTATGATGAATATTATTGGATTCATACAGTTCAATGATTGTGGATAGTTTTTCTTTCCTTTTCGCTGTTATGCTTTCTGATGGTCCGCTGTGAAGGACATCATTTTTAGATTCATCCGCATTGATTACATTAAGTATTGTAACTTGAGTGTTTTCATCGCTGAAATTTAAAGTTTCTTCCGCAGCTCTGAAACTGTTGTCGGAACCATCTGCAGCCAATAAAATCGATTTATACATAAACGACTCCCCTTTTTATGATGTGAGATGCTGTTCGTTCAGCTCACTTAGTTCTTTAACGATCTTTCTGCTATCCGCATTGAGTTGTTTAACATATACTTTATTATTCTTCTCTTCAAGCTTCCTGACAATCGTATCAATCGCATCGACTGCAGAATCATCCCACAGATGTGCTTTTGAAAAATCCAATTCTACATTTTTGTCATAAATATTCAGATCAATCTGGTTCATCATTGAGTCGATGGATGCAAAGAAAATCTGTCCCTCAATCCGGTACTTATTCAAATTATCCTCTGTTTCGAGGTGGACTTCTACTTTTGATATCTTCGTAGCAAAGAATAGAGCACTGAAAATAACACCGACGATGACCCCAAGTGCCAAGTTACTTGTAAACAATACAATAATTACAGTGATCAGCATTACAAATGCGTCTGTGCGCGGCGCTTTCTGAAGATATTTAAACGATCCCCAGTCAAAGGTGCCAACTGATACCATTACCATAATACCTGCAAGAATAGGCATCGGAATCTGTACGACCCAGTTCCCCAGAACAATGATCAGGAACATTAAAAATACACCAGCAGTAAATGTCGACAGACGCGTTGTTGCACCTGATTTTACATTTATGACTGATTGTCCGATCATCGCACAGCCCCCCATACCGCCAAAGAAACCGGTAATGAAGTTTGCGATACCCTGACCGCGCGACTCTCTGTTCTTACTGCTGAATGTGTCCGTTGCATTATCTACAATCCTTGCGGTAAGGAGACTTTCTACAAGTCCGACCACAGCCATTGATAATGAAAAAGGCAGTATGATTTTCAAAGTTTCGAGTGTGAAAGGTACATCCGGGAGAAAGAAACTTGGTAATGAACGTTCAATTTCCCCTAAATCACCGACAGTTTTTACATCTGAACCAAATATTAAATAGGCAGATGTTAAAACTACAAGAGCGATTAAAGGCGCCGGGACTTTTTTGAGAAACCTCGGGAATAGATAAACAATCAGTAAAGTTATGATCAGATATACATATGTATCCAGAGAAACCCCAAAAATATGCTCGATTTGAGCCATGAAAATCATGATGGCAAGTGCATTGACGAATCCGATCATTACAGAGTTCGGTATGAATTTCATCAGACGCCCCACTTTAAAAAGGCCTAAAGCAATTTGTATTACACCCATGAGGATTGTAGCGGCAAGCAGGTAGTCTACACCATACTCGCTTACCAGTGGTGTAACAAGCAGAGCAATTGCCCCTGTAGCGGCTGATATCATTGCCGGACGGCCACCGGCAAACGATATGATTACGGCAATAAGAAATGAAGCATACAGTCCCACCATCGGGTCTACGCCTGCAATAATTGAGAATGCGATTGCTTCGGGAATCAGAGCCAGCGCAACGACGATACCGGCCAATATATTAGTGCCGGGTTGTGAAAACCATTCTTTTTTGATTTTTTCTACCATTTGAATTCTCCTGTTTTATAAAATAACTATAGCCATTATAGCAGAAAAGTTTCATAAGTATACCCCATTTTGAGAATATAAATGATATAATTCCAGTGATAGGAGTGTTTCTAAATGAGATATGGCTACATAAGGCCTTTAGATTTATATGATACTGTTGAGCAACAAAAATCAAAGATAAAAAATACAGATGGGTTATTCGTAGAAGCGCACGCCCATAATAAAAAACGGGATGAATTGGAAAGATTGTTAAATGAGACGATTCATGATGGTGATACAATCATCGTTACAGATCTGTGCATATTGGCGGATTCCACGAAACAGCTGCTGGATATAATGAACCAGGCTGAAGAAAAGGATATTGTCGTTAGTGTCCTTAATATGGATTTAAAGATCGATGGTTCATCAGACCACTCTTTTATACGAGTGTTGAATCATATCTCGAATTTCCAAAGTGACGTGGTAAGATTCAGGACCCGTCAGGGGATGACGGACGCCGTGAGCAAAGGAAAACAAATGGGACGGCCAAGACGCAGCGATGATAACATTAAGCGGGCGGTTGAGATGTATATGTCGAAACAGTATACATTGGATGAGATTAAAGAAGCTACAAACATCAGCCGGGCAACGTTATATCGCCATTTGGACAAATAAGACACGCATCCTTTTGGATGCGTGTCTTATTAATTATGCGACAACTTTATTTTTTGCTGAAAGTCCCTAAATAGCTGACAGTATTCAAACCGAATAATTTCAACGCATTCTTGCTGCCTTCAAATCCATGCCCTGCTCTCAAATGTTTAATGATTGCAACGCCAAGAACGATGTTCAACAGGATTGTGCCTACTCTTGTAAAGGTTTTCCCCAGGAAGGAAGCGAATAAAAATATTGAACCGATTGTTTCCAAATAACCGGCAATTTTCATCTGATCTTTATTAACATCAAATTCTTTTTCGAAATCTTCGCCCATCTCACCCTCATTTTGAACCTTTTGCAGACCGCCATCAATCATATTTTTACCGATGTATGCATTGAATAGATAATGAATCATGTATGTCTCTCCTCTCAGTGTTAAGAATACTTCTCAGAATAACAATAATTGAGTTGACATGGTAATTCCAATCATTGGCTTAAAAATCCCCGGTTATTGATGAAATTACTTTAAAGCACGTGTTAAAAGTATTAATTTAGGGAAAAGAACCAAATCATGAAAAATCAGATAAAAAGCATTCAACGAAAAGCCGCAATGGTTTTTTATTAATGGATCACCTTTAACAATTCAGGAATATTCAGGTAAAATTATGTCTATTTATTTCATAAAATATTACGATTTAGTAAAGATTGTATGAACTGTTGATATTGGTTGTTACCTCAATAAATATTTTTGTTACAGTAAAAAAATAGATGTAATACGACTCTTACTTAATATTTGGAACATACCTTACTTAATTTGGAGTGATTGGAATGAAAGGAAAAAAAGTTTCATTGCATAAAAAATGGTTCACTCTGATTCCGATTTTTTTAGTATTTTTTATGACAGGATGTGACAAAATAGCCGTTCTGGATCCTGCGGGTCCTGTGGCCGAAAGTCAAAAGAATTTAATACTGTACGCTGTCATTTTTATGCTGGGGATCATTTTGGTGGTTTTTACGATTTTTGCGATTGTAGTTTTCAAATACAGGGCAAACAACCCGAACCGGAAACCGGAGGATTATAAGCCTGAACAGGAGGGCAACACGAAATTAGAAATTGTGTGGTTTGTAATTCCCGTACTGATTGTAATTGCCTTATCCATTCCGACAGTGACCACATTGTTTGATCTTGAAAAACCGCCGGAGTCCAGCCAGGATAAGGAACCACTTGTCGTTTATGCCACTGCCGCAGATTGGAAATGGATATTTACTTACCCTGAACAAAATATTGAAACTGTAAACTATCTCCATATACCTACAGACAGGGCAATTGAGTTCCGTCTTGCTTCAGCTGAGTCAATGGCAGCCTTCTGGGTGCCGCAGCTTGGAGGTCAGAAATACAACATGGCGGGGATGGAAAACACCCTTTATCTTCAGGCGGATGAAGAAGGGGTCTATAAAGGCAGGAACGCTAACTTTACCGGTGAAGGCTTTACCGGCCAGACGTTCAATGTGACGGCCCAGCCTGAAGACGAGTTCAATGACTGGGCATCTTCTGTCAGTGAGGAAGCCCCCGAGTTGACGCAGAATAAGTATGATGAAATACTCGCTCCCGGTCTATTGGATGAAACGATGACATTCTCTTCCACTCATCTGGAATGGGTTGATCATGGTTCTAATGAAGACAGAGATTATTCTATACAACGCCATCGTGAAAAGTATGAAGAAAATCTTCATTTGGAGAATGAACCTGGATGGGCTCCTGATGAAATTCAACAATAACGGAAAGAAGGTAGACCGTAATGCAATTAGATGAGTTTTTTGTTACTGGGGAACCGCTGATTTATGCCGGTATGGTTTCGATTGCGCTGGCTTCAGTGACAGTAATCTTTCTGTTAACCTATTTTAAAAAATGGAAGTGGCTCTGGCAGGAATGGCTGACAACAGTTGATCACAAAAAAATAGGTATCATGTATATACTTTCGGCGCTTGCGATGTTATTCCGCGGAGGCGTCGATGCATTGATGATGCGCACACAACTTGCTTTTCCAGATATGAATTTTTTAAATTCACAGCACTATAATGAGGTGTTCACAACTCACGGCACAATCATGATCATTTTCATGGCAATGCCCTTTTTAATCGGGTTGATGAATATCATCGTACCGCTGCAGATCGGAGCCAGAGACTTTGCTTTTCCATATTTGAATGCAGTCAGTTTCTGGTCATTCTTCTTTGGTGCAATGCTGTTCAATCTATCCTTTGTAATAGGCGGCGCGCCTGATGCCGGATGGACGAACTATGCACCGCTCGCGGGCTCGGAACTTAGTCCGGGGCCTGGAATCAACTTCTACCTGCTCGGCCTGCAGCTTGCAGGTATCGGTACATTGGCAACAGGTATCAACTTGATGGTGACGATACTTAGAATGAGAGCGCCTGGCATGACATTGATGAAAATGCCGATTTTTACATGGTCCACTCTCATTACAACATTCATTATCATTTTCGCGTTTCCGATTTTGACGGTCGCACTGGCATTGATGACGATCGACAGGATATTCGGATCCCATTTCTTCACCTTGACCGGTGAAGGACTGCCGATGATGTGGGCGAACTTATTCTGGATGTGGGGACATCCTGAAGTTTATATAGTCATATTACCTGCATTTGGTATCTTCTCGGAAATCATCGCGACATTTGCCCAAAAACAGCTCTTTGGGTATAAGGCAATGGTGGGTGCTATTGTAATCATCGCAGGACTGAGTTTTGTAGTATGGGTGCACCACTTCTTCACTATGGGTGCCGGCGCATTCGTCAACTCGGTTTTTTCCATATCGACAATGATGATCGCAATACCAACCGGTGTGAAAATATTCAACTGGCTGGCAACACTCTATAAATCCAAAATCATATTTTCTACACCGATGCTTTGGACACTGGCGTTTATACCAAGCTTTACAATCGGTGGGGTCACCGGCGTCATGCTGGGCATGGCTGCAGCGGATTACCAATACCATAATTCATATTTCCTCGTGTCCCATTTCCACTATGTACTGATACCGGGAACAGTGTTTGCCTGCTTTGCAGGACTTGTATTCTGGTATCCGAAAATGTTTGGGCATAAGCTTAACGAACGCATTGGAAAATGGGCATTCTGGTTGTTCCTTATTGGATTCCATCTCTGTTTCTTCCCTCAGTACTTCCTGGGACTCGATGGCATGGCCAGAAGGATATTCACTGTCGGACCGGAATGGTTCACGCTGAACTTCCTATCCACAATGGGCGCTTTCGTGATGGGACTCGGATTTATCATATTTGTACATGGTATCATCTACAGTTTCCGCTTCAGTCCAAGAGATATAGAAGGCGACTCATGGGGTTACGGCAGGACATTGGAATGGGCAACGCCTACACCGATTCCAAAATACAACTTTGCCACAGTACCTGAAGTGGACAGCCACGATGCCCTGATAGATATGAAAGAAAAAGGAGAAACCACTTTCGATCGGGATAAATTACAGCATATTCACATGCCAAGCTATACAGGGCAGCCATTTATCATGATGGCCATTCTGTTCTTTGCCAGTTTTGCACTGGTATTCGAATGGATTACGCTGGCTGTCATCGGCCTGATCGGTGCAATCGTAATGATGTTCATCCGTTCATTCGACTACGATGAAGGATATCATGTGGAAGTGGATGAAATTATAGAAACAGAACGTAAGGCGAGGGGGATGACCGATGAGTGAACATAAGACAGACGCTGCACCTTTGGAATACAGTACGAACCAGGGACAGATGAATATCGTCGGATTCTGGATTTTCCTTGCTGCAGAAATCTCACTGTTCTCCACCTTGTTTGCAACTTATGCCGTTTTATTCGGCCGGACAGGAAGTGCACCGGAACCCGGGGAATTGTTCGAGGCAGGCACAGTGCTGATCATGACATTTATCCTTTTGACCAGCAGCTTTACCTGCGGGCTCGCTATTCATAATATGCGGGAAGGCTCACTGAAAGGCCTGATGATCTGGCTGGGCATCACGTTGTTGCTTGGTCTTTCGTTCCTGGGCTTGGAAATTTATGAGTTTGTACATTATGTAAGTGAAGGTGCGGCACTCGGCTCCAGTGCATTCTGGTCAGGATTCTTCACGCTGACCGGAACGCACGGCGTGCACGTTACACTCGGTATCGGTTGGATGATTGCGATTTTGATCCAGTTGAAGCAGCGCGGACTGACTGCAGTAACAACCAGGAAGGTGTTTATCGTCGGTCTCTATTGGCACTTCCTGGATGTAATATGGATTTTCATCTTTACAAGTGTGTATATGATTGGGATGGTGGTCTAAATGGAGAAAAAACATAATAAATATCCAATCAATCATATTGTGGGATTTGCATTGTCCATTACGTTAACACTCATTGCAGCCTGGACGGCATTATCATCCAATCTGCCTGTGATGTGGATCATCATCGTCATTATGGTTCTGGCTGTGATCCAGGCAGCGATACAGTTGTTCATGTTCATGCATATTACGGAGCGTGGCGCCACACATGCACCGTGGAACATGATGATCCACGCTTCTGTCATAGCTGCAATTATCGTTGCAGGCTCTCTGTTTGTCATGTCATTCGGTTTCACCCATGACCATGGCGGCGGAGATCATCACGATAACAGCGGCGGTCCGGAAAGTAATGAAGAAATGCCCGAAGATCACGAAGGACATTAATATATTGCCCGGGAAATAAAAACGCAATCCAGTTTCGGATTGCGTTTTTTCTATCTTATTTTTAATAATAAGGCGGCAATGCCCCCGGTAATGAGCCCCCAGACTATATTTGTCAGGAGTATGCTGACAAGTGCGAACGGATTCGTAAGCGGTCCCTGTAATGTTCCCGTCAGTACCGGGGAGAGGATCCCGCTTATGATAATTGCCATTACGGCATAGGTGATGCCTGCGGAAACAAGTGTAAGTACCGGCTGCTTTTCATTTTTAATAAATACGGCTGTGATCCAGATCAGTGATATGATAATGGTTGCCGTGATGCTTGCTGCAGGTTTTCCGATTGCTTCTGATATTCCTAAAATACTCATAAAAGGCCTGATGAGTGCAATCAGTGCAAGTGCTGTAATCAGTCTCCAGTTTAAAGCTTTTTTATTGCCTGGCATAGCTAACTCCTCTTTTCTTAATTTTTAACTATACTTACAATAAGGCTTAGAAATTATTAAACTATAAACCGGATATTAAATAATTCTTAAATCGCATTATAAATCCCTGAACCAGTTTCAACGGTCCAGGGATGTGTTTCTATTTCTTCATGTCATTCAGTTTTTCCAAAATATCCTCGATGCCTGATCCGACACTGCTCTCTACCCCCGCCAGGAAGCTGCCTTCTACAAGCGGGGCATTGGAGATATGGACGGAATGAGCACCATCATACATCTCTACAGCCATTTCCAGGTTCATCAGGCTGGAGCCAATGTCATAGAAACAAATAGTGTCATCTCCGATTTCTCCCAGCATTTCACTGATCTGGTCAATATTCGTCCCGATGCCGCCTTCCACTCCGCCGGAGGCATGTATGGTAACGTCTTTTGCCATCTGTTCTACAAGCGCTTTTGTCCCTTCGGCAATTTGACTGCTGTGACTAATGATAAGAATATCAGCCATTTTTAACACCTTCCCCTAACGCATGAATAATATAGACGGCACTCTGTGCACCGGGGTCGATTGTGCCTTTGGATTTTTCCTTAAAGTAGGCGGCACGTCCCTTGGTTGCGACCATATCTTTTGTTTCTTCAGCGAGTTTTTGAACATCATCCATTTCCAGTGCACCTGTTTCACGCAGAACATCAGCTGATTTGGAAATCACATCGTACATAGTCTTTTCGCCGCCTTCGACCTTTCCTTTTTCAGCGACAGTCTTAGAAAATATTTCAAGCATTTCTATCAGGTTGCTGGCATCAATTTCATCGTTGGCTGCATCACTCATTTTAACGAAGCTGAATCCATATAAAGGACCACTGGCGCCTCCGATGGAACTCATCAATGTCATGCCTGTCTGTTTTAATATTTCCTGAGTACTGCCTTCTGATACCTTTTCATTCACTGCATTAAATCCGCGTTTCATGTTTACACCATGATCCCCGTCTCCGATTTCACGGTCTAGTGCTGTAAGCTCGCTTTCTTTGTCATTAAACACTGTTTTCAATCCATGAAGTTGTTTGAGGAGTTTTTCTGAATTCATATAATATCCTTCTTTCTTAAAAGTGTTTAGATTCCGTCGGTGAATTAATAGCTTCTGTGACCTCTCCGTCGTCATCGACAACCGTTAATGAAAAACCCTGCATATCGAGTGCCGTCATATAGTTGCCGACAAGTATTTTAGTGATATTCTTACCTCGTTCGCCAAGTGCTTCCATCACATATTTTGTAACAATATTAAGTTCACTGTCCGGTGTTGCGCCCATGCCGTTAATCATCAGGATGAGATTGCTGCTCTCAGTGTGTTTGAATAATTCATCCAGCAGACGGTCTGCAATCACGTCAACAGTTGTAATCTTTTCACGGTAAATGCCCTTTTCACCGTGGATGCCAATACCGATTTCCATTTCGTCCTCTCCAAGATCGAAGCCGTATTCACCGGTTGTCGGCACCATGCACGGATGGACTGCCATCCCTATGGAATAAAGAGACGTCATCATCTCTTCGACTTTTTCCACTATTTGATCGAGCGGTGCATTGAGTTCGGACAAGTAACCGGCATATTTATGGACCAGTACGGTACCGGCGACACCCCGGCGTTGTTCTTCGTTATCGATGGTCACATCATCTCTGACAATGACTGATGCCACCTTATGCCCTTCGGCTTCAGCCATCTCCTGAGCCATTTCAAAATTCATGACGTCCCCGGCATAGTTTTTAATGACTAAGAGTACGCCATCACCATTATCGACATGTTTGATCGCAGCCATCACTTTATCCGGTGTGGGTGAAGTGAATACTTCCCCGCATACCGCAGCATCCAGCATGCCTTGTGCGACATATCCTGCATGGGCAGGCTCATGGCCGCTTCCGCCGCCTGATACAATCGCCACGCCTTCAGCCTTTTTCTTTTTTCTGACGACTACAGTCTCTTCTATGATATCGATATGTTCCTCGTGAAACTTTAAGCCGTCCAGCATGTCTGCCAGAAAATTCTCCTTGTCCTTAATCAGTTTTTTCATAACTGTTTCCTCCCTTTGTTTTAATAATGATAAATGAATCCCCAACCTTGTTTATCAAGATTGGGGCACTGTAACTTCAAGAGCGATTACTTAAAATAACCTTTGATGGATTTCACTTCCAGGAATTCATCAATACCGAAATCGCCCCATTCACGGCCGATGCCGGACTGTTTATAACCGCCAAACGGCAAGTCGGAACCGCCTTTGGCACCGTTGATCTCCACGGTGCCGGCTTCTATGGAACGGGCAACTTTCTTGAGCGTTTCCATATCCTCTCCGAATACATACCCTGCAAGGCCGTATTTGGTGTCGTTGGCAATTTCGATTGCTTCGTCGAGATCGTTATAGGTGATGACGGACATCACGGGACCGAAGATTTCTTCCTGGGCAATTGTCATTTTATTTTCAACGTCACTGAAAACCGTCGGCTTCACGTAGAATCCTTTATCAAGTCCTTGCGGGTGATCAGTACCGCCATGGTAAAGTGTTGCGCCCTCTTCCACACCTTTGTTGATGTAGGACTGAACCGTGTCATACTGCTTTTTGCTGATGAGTGGTCCCATTTGAGTGCCTTCAGTTCTAGGATCCCCGACTTTAACATTGGTCATCTCCTCTTTAACCGCACTCAGGAATTCATCTTTCATGGAGGCGGGGATTATGGTACGCGTACCCGCCGTACATACCTGGCCTGTATTGTGGACCACTTTTTGCACCGCGAGGGAAGCGGCTTCCTTAACATCGGAATCATCTAAAATGATCAGCGGAGATTTGCCGCCGAGTTCGAGAGACACCTTTTTAAAGTCAACACTGGCCTTTTCCATGATTTTAGAACCGGTTGCGCCGGATCCCGTAAATGACATCATACGGACTTTAGGATGTTCGCTCAGCGGATTGCCGACACCTCCACCGTCGCCGTTCACCAGGTTGAAAACACCTTTTGGTACGCCGGCTTTATCGAAGATTTCTGCTAAAATCACTGCTGCAAACGGTGTTTCTTCAGAAGGTTTCAATACTACCGGGCTGCCGGCGGCAAAAGCCGCTGAAAGCTTAAGGGAAGTCTGATTCGTCGGGAAGTTCCAAGGTGTAATGAGTCCTGACACACCAATCGCTTCTTTCACTATCAGGTTATCGCCACGCTGTTCTTCAAATTGGAATGTATCCAGTGCATCACGCGCAGCGGCAAAATGGTTGAGCCCCATCTGATAATGCACTTTTTCAGATTTATCTATCGGAGAACCGAGTTCATCGGTGATTGCTTCAATCAGATCATCTTTGCGCTTTTCATATTCAGTAACAATCCTGTCAAGCATTGCGCAGCGCTCTTCTACAGGTGTGTTACGGAATTCTATATAAACGTCATGGGCTGCTTCAACCGCTTTATCTACGTCTTCGGCATTACCGTTGGCAATTTTTCCGAACGCTTCACCTGTTGCCGGGTTGATGACATCGATCGTCTCACCGCTGGCACTATCTACCCATTCACCATTTATATATTGTTTAGTATGATTTTTCATCAATTAATCTCCTTTATTTCATAATATTATACTGTATCCTTAATCCGGGTGTTCTAATCACATTTGGAAACAAAAGTTATTCATATTTGAAACCGTTTCTGACATTCGTTAAAACAAGTATTTTCTGAATCTGCTTTTTATTGAACGGAAAATAAAAAATCACACCTCTGCTGACTTTGAGATGTGATATATAGTTGGATTATTTCAGGAAATCATGTGCGGTTTCATTCGCTTTCGGTGCACGCTTGAACAGACACTCCCCGTTCCTGACAGAAGCGAGGACATCGGCACGTTCGCGGATCGCCTCGTAAGTATCGTGGGCATCAAGAACGATGAAGTTTGCCGGTTTGCCTGCCTCAATACCATACTGTTCCTCAACCTGCATCACTTTTGCACCGTTGATAGTGACGAGATCGAATGCTTTGTTGATTTCATCGATATGCGTGTAATGTGCCAGGTGGATTCCGTTATCGAGAATGTTCATCATATTGCCGTTGCCAAGGGGATACCAGTAATCCGCGATGGAATCCTGGGCGAAAGCTACAGTGTTGCTGTTTTCCAGCAGCTCTTTCACCCGTGTGAGTCCCCGGCGCTTCGGATAGCTGTCCGTCCGCCCCTGCAGGTGTGCATTTTCTGTTGGACAGGAGATGAAGTTGATGTTTGATTCTTTGAACAGTCCCATCATTTTGGCGGCATAGCTGTTATCTGCCGAACCGAAGCTGCATGTATGGCTGGCTGTCGTTTTCACGCCGTAATCCTTTTCCATGACCAATGCATTCAGGACTTCCAGGAATCGGCTGTTTGGATCGTCGTTCTCATCACAGTGAATATCAATCATGACATCGTATTTAATCGCCAGGTCTACGATGCGGCGCAATGATTCTGCACCATGTTCATATGATATTTCAAAGTGAGGGATGCCGCCTGCAACGTCCGCCCCCATTTCGAGCGCTTTTTCAAGCAGTTCTTCCGCCCCGCTGTAACGGAAGAACCCTTCCTGCGGAAAAGCGACAAGCTGCAGTGTGACAACATCCTTTAACTCTTCCCTCAATTCGATGAGTGCTTTCATTCCCGTCAGCTCAGAGTCTGTAATATCTACATGGGAGCGGATATATTGTACGCCGTGGCTGACTTCTTTGCGTATCCCCTCCATGGCACGTTCCCTTACCATTTCTTTGGTCAGGGTTTTCTTGTTGTCGCTCCATCTCTGTATCCCTTCAAATAAAGTCCCGGAAATATTCGCGTTTCCCTCTCCCAGCCCGGAGAAGATATAATCCAGATGCAAGTGTGGATCCACGTAAGGAGGCAGCACCAGACGGTTTTCCAGATCGATGACTTCATCCGCGTCACCAACATTGTTTCCGACTGCTTTAAATACCTGATCTTCTACCAGTATTTCGTTCGCTTCATCTTGTCCGTAAATACGGGCATTGATAAATTTCTTCATGTTTTCTCCTCCTAGTTGTTCATACAATACCAATTCTAAGAAAACCCACCCGCCAAATCAAGAATAGCGGATGGGTCTGCCTATCGAAACTGTTATGAATTTCCCGGGTAATATATTATTTTATCTCACTGAACGGCTGACTTTTATGGATGGAATGAATGGGAGCAAGTGCCTCGATTGTCTGATGGCGGATAGTTTCATCTTTAGTCGGCAGGTGGAACATGAGTTCATCTATTTCATTATTATTTATATACCATTCGAGTTTTTCAAAGACTTCATCTCTGGATCCGATGATGATGTCCGCTTCAATTCTTTCTGATTCCACAGGTTCCTCTGCAGAGGCAACGGTTTCCTCGGCCCTGTCCTTACCGCCGACCCTCAGTTTTTTACCGCTTTCGAAACTGATTTCGTATATAACATTTTCTTCTTTCAACTTTGCCTCTAACGCTTTATCTTCCGTAACGATTACAGAAAGAGCGACGATGAGTTTGCCGGCATCATTGTTTTCTCTGTATGCTTTGATGCTGTCTTGCAGCTTTTGTTTGTTATTGCTTATAAAGTGGGCATATATGAAATTCACGTTTTCAACGGCGGAGAATGCAGCCGAGTTGGGGCTGGATCCGAGAAGGAATACTGCCGGCGGATTGGATGTATCGGGCGATGTTTGTAAGTCTTTTAATTCCCCGGTATGGCTTTGATTTATAAAGTGATTCAAGGCTTTGAATTTATCATCAAACGAAGGACGATCTTTTTTTAGCTCGGATTGGAGTGCAGTCGTGGATAAATGGAGACCGCCCGGTGCCTTGCCGATGCCGAGGTCCACCCTGCCCGGAGCGAGGTGGCTCATGAGCTGGAATTGTTCCGCCACTTTGAATGGATTGTAATGCTGCAGCATTACACCGCCCGATCCAATATTGATATGTTCTGTATGGGCGAGCAGATGTGAAATCATGATTTCCGGGGCAGTGCCTGCGAGCGGTTCATTATGATGCTCTGAGACATAATAGCGCCTGTAGCCGAGTTCATCTGCTTTTTTAGCAAGTTCCATTGTATCTTTAATGGATGAAGCAACATCCTGTCCGTCCAATATTGGACTTTGATTTAAAATCCCAAACTCCATTTCATCACTCCTGTAATAGATAATTTTCAGAATATATGTAAGTGATTGTATAACTATAGACTCCCCCGGTCAATCATTCCGACTCAAGTAGTATGGATTAATTCAAAAAAGATTTAAAATAGTGGAGCGCCCGCTGTACATAAATATGATATCATGATTTCCGGGAGTAGTACTCCGGCATTTAAATAGATAATCATTAATGATGCAATAGATAAAGGAAGACGGTGCATTTTATGGCAAAACTCTACTATAGATACGGCACAATGCAGAGCAATAAAAGTAATCAGATCATTACTACACACCACCAGTATACGACCCAGGGGAAGCAATGTCTGGCCTATTCGACTCCGATTGATACAAGAAGCGGGTTTAAAAAGATCAAATCCAGAGTCGGTCTTGAACTGTTATGTGAATATGTCCATGATAATATATATGATGAAGTGAAAGAAATCCATGAAGCATCCAGGGTGCATGCCGTGGTTGTCGATGAAGCCCAGTTCCTATCCAGGAAAGATATTCATAATTTAAGTGATATTGCGGACTATCTGGATATTCCCGTCATCTGTTTCGGCTTGAAGACTGACTTTAAAGGCGAATTATTTGAAGGCAGCAAA
Organism: Salinicoccus sp. HZC-1; assembly: GCF_046736035.1. Classification (GTDB taxonomy): domain Bacteria; phylum Bacillota; class Bacilli; order Staphylococcales; family Salinicoccaceae; genus Salinicoccus. The sequence continues at coordinate 112,193 of NZ_CP177130.1, forward strand.
GTTTTACTGGAACTTTCAGATGCGATTGACGAACTTAAAACAATCTGCCAGTTCTGCAACAAGAAAGCGACGTTAAATATGCGTATGCTGAACGGCGATCCGGTCAATATCGGTGAAACGATCCAAATGGGAGATGAAGAGTATGTGCCTGTATGCAGGAAATGCTATAAGGCCCGTCTCGAACTGGTAAAATGAATGAAATCATTGATATACAGAACGGTTAAAGGAATCATTCCATCCTTTAACCGTTTTTTAATTTTTCATTAACCAATCTTTAGGACCCGCCTCCTATAATGAAGTTAACAAATAAAACGGGAGGCGTTGTAAAATGATCAGCAAAAAATATTTATTGGCCGGTGGGATTGCATCAGCACTATTAATGGGTGCATGCTCGAGCGTCAGCGCAGATACGAATATGGATTGGAAAGATGATGGTAACGAGGGCACAGCGAAAGTACAGACGGCTGAAGAAGTTGATATGGACAAGGTGGAACAGAACGCACAGAAAGCAGTAGATAAAGCAAAAGAGAATTTCGAAGGTAAAGTTACCGAAGTGGAACTTGATGAGGATGACGGTGTCTACCACTACGAAATTGAGATGAAGAACGGCAAAAAGGATTATGAAGTGAATATCAATGCTGAAGATTTAAGTGTTCTTGAAGAGGATTTCGACAGTGATGATGATCTGGATGATGACGTAGATGACAAATTCGAATATGACGACAATGGCAAAACAGAACAGACCAAGGTATACACTGACTCTCAGGAGAATAAAGGTCTGAAAAGCGCAGAAGAAGCAGTTAATGCGGCAAAAGAAAGATTCGACGGTGAAGTCGAGGAAGTCGAATTGGATGAAGACGACGGCATCTACTATTACGAAATTGAAATGAAGAATGGTAAAAAAGAATATGAAGTGGATATCAATGCTGAAACCTTGAGTATTCTTGAAGAGGATTTCGACAGAGAAGAAGATGACGATGACAGGGATGATTCAGAAGGCCGCGACGGCGATGATGACAGAGATGATCAGGAATCTGCATCCAGCAACAACAATCAAAATGATGAAGTCCAGCCAGCCACTAAGGAGAGTAAAACTCAAAATAAAGCTAAAAGCAGTGTAATCTCTTCTAAAGAAGCAATCCAAATCGCCCAGAATGAAGTGGGTGGAAAGGTTATCGAATGGGACTACGATGATGAAGATGCGGAATATGAAGTGGAGCTTAATGTAAGCGGTGAAGAGCGTGAAGTTGAAATAGATGCAAGAACGGGTAACATCATTGAAATTGATGACTGACATATGCATTAAGCTTTGAGTCCGGAAGTAATACTTTCGGACTTTTTAATTAGATTTTAATAGCTCTCTAACGAAATTCAAAACCCTTATCATGCTATAATTGGTGTAATAATATTCAAGGAACATCAATTCATGTAAGGAGATTTATATATGTCTAAAATATTGATCGTTGAAGATGACGAGAAGATTGCACGCGTCATCCAATTGGAATTGGAATTTGAAGACTATGAAATAGAAATTGCCTATACCGGTAAGGAAGCGCTGGAGCGCTATGAGGAATCTTCATTTGATTTAATATTACTGGATGTCATGATTCCCGAATTGAATGGGCTGGAAGTGCTGCGCAGAATCAGACAGAAAGATGACAGCACAAGAATTATAATGCTCACAGCAAGGGATGCTGTAATGGATAAAGTCAGCGGACTCGATTCCGGTGCCAATGATTATATGACGAAGCCTTTTGAAATAGAAGAACTGCTTGCCCGTATCCGTACACAGTTAAAGCAAAAGACTGCGGCGAATAAAGCCAAACCTGAAAATCTGGAGTATCGTCATTTAACGATTGTACCCATGGCACGGGAAGTATACATCGGGGATGAACTGGTCTATCTCACTCAAAAGGAATATGATCTGCTGTATTTCCTGATTGAAAATAAGAACCAGGCACTGTCCCGGGAACAGATTATAGAAGCGGTATGGGGGTTTGACTATTACGGGGACACGAATACTGTCGATGTGTACGTGAGATATATCCGTAAGAAGTTAGATCGGGATAAACCGTCCATTATCTCCAGTGTCAGAGGTATTGGCTATATAGTGAAGGACTGACGTGATGAAACTCGGTACGAAAATACAATTATATACGACCGTAATGACGGTTATTGTTGTCATTTTGATTAATTTGTTCGTTTATTTCTCATATAAGAACTTCTCATTGAATGCTGAAATGGGACAGCTTGAGAACCGCGGGGTCAACATCATGCAGGAACTTCAAAATGCCAATGACAATAACGTTAACAGTGAAGTAGTACTGCAGGCGTTTTTATTATCGGATGGTTATATGAGGGTTGTCGACGAGGAAGATAAGCCGGTTGTCCGTATAGCGACAGAAACGGAATATGCAGATTTGAGTGAACCTTACAGAACAAGCCAGTATAAAACGGCGGTATCACATAACGGTATGGAGTTTGTAATGGTATCGATACCCGTTATCTGGGATAACGGCCAGGTCTATAATTTGCAAATCTATGAAAACGTCCAATTCTTATATGAAACATTCGAAGTTTTAAAATGGATTTTAGTCATTTCAACACTCATCATTCTCATCGTTATTTTCCTGCTGAACCGCGTTATCACAAATATCATACTCAAACCGATCAACAAGCTGATCGATAAGATGAAGAAGACCGATGATACCAGCAAATACACGATGATTGAGATAAATGAAAAAGATACTAGAGAACTGACCGAACTGTCCGAAGCATTCAATGAAATGATGATAGATCTGAAGACTCACGATGAAAACCAGCAGGCGTTTATCATGAATGCATCCCATGAGTTGAAGACACCGATCACTGTGATAGATTCATACAGCCAAATGCTGAAACGCTTTGGCAAAACACGGGAAGACGTGTTGGATGAAAGTATCATTGCCATTAGTGACGAGGCAAAGAGGATGAAGTATTTAACGGAACAGCTGTTAAGCTTTGCGAAAGTGAACCGGGAAGATGAGACGTTCTCTTTGGAACCGGTACGGGTAGTGAAATTGATAAAAAGTGTGGCAGAACGTCTGGAAACAGTATATAACAGAGAAATTGAAGTCGCTTTTGATAACGCTGATGTACTGGGACTGGTCGATGTGGACACGTTCGATCAGCTGATTAAAATTTTCCTGGATAACGCTTATAAATACAGTGCCGACAAGATATCGGTAAACATTATGGAGTTGGAGAATAACGTTGAAGTAACGATAAAAGACAGAGGCATAGGCATACCAAAAGAAGATATCGATCATATATTTACACGGTTTTACCGGGTGGATAAAGCCAGAGCCAGAAAAACGGGCGGTTCGGGCCTCGGTTTATCCATTGCCGAAGAATTAGCGAATTTAAATGATATTAAAATTAACGTTACGAGCCGGGTAAACGCAGGTACAACATTTAAATTAAGTATTAAAAAGGTGAAGAAAAATGAAAAAACTAAATAAGTTGCTTATTGCTGCAGTGGCTGTAATCGTCGGTATCGCCGTCGGCGTTGTATTGGTGTACCAATCAGGCGGTGAATATATCAACGAGCAGGAAGTGCGCGCGGTGGTTACCGATCGGTATGCAGGTGACATTGATAATATTTCAATGTCGGATGATGAACGGTTTTATATTGTGAATCTGAAGAACGGAGAATACCAATATGAAATTAAAGTAGATCGCGATGACAGCAGCATTGAAAATATTGTGACGGAAAAAGTTACACAGCCGGCAGAAGACACAGCAGCAAATTCCGGGGAAAAACCGGCAAAAGACCAAAAAAAATCCAATGGGGATAAAAAAGCAAAGGAAGCCAAAAATATAGAAGAGAAGGAAGCAGCTGAGAAAAAAGAACAGGAAAAGAAAGAAAAAGAAGAAACAGCCGACACGCTGATTACTGAAAATGAAGCAAAACAAATTGCTTTCAGTGAAGTTGGCGGCGAATTCGTCCATGCAACTTTAAATGAAAATACACATCCAAAACAGTACCAGATCATTCAGCTGGTAGATGATGATGATGAAGGGGCACTCGTTACAGTTGATGCAGTAAATGGAGAGGCGCTGAAAGTCCTGTGGTTTGCGATAGATTTTAATAATATCGCTGATATTGAAGCATTTGCAAAACAGCTCCAGGATTATAATGCACAATACCAAAATAATCATTATATAGAATTTGATACTGATGATTCAGATGATGACGACGACGATGACGATGATGACGACGACTAATAATAATTTCTGGCCCGGTTAAAAGAACTCATACTTTTGACCGGGTATGTTTTTGTTCCGGAAGGATTCAGGGAGCACATGGATATGATATTATAAGTGATAATGACGTTTAATTGAATGTTGGTTATGGAAGGTGGTTGTGGCTTGATTGATATAGAAAATGGAACCAAATCTTTTGTCGGTAAAAATGGTGATTTTAAAGCGGTTGATAATGTCACCCTATCCATAAATGACAAAGAGATATTTGGTATAATTGGCGAGAGTGGTGCCGGAAAGTCTACTCTGATGCGATTTATCAATGCACTTGAGACACCGGATTCCGGTCAGGTCATTGTAGATGGTATAGATGTTAAAAAACTCGATAAAAAAGGGTTGCGGAAACATCAGAAAGATATTGGCATGATTTTTCAGCAATTTAATTTATTGAATAATAAAACGGTTGAAGAGAATATAAAATTACCATTGGAACTGCATAATTATAAAAAACCGCTGACTGTAGAAGATGTTATTAAGTTTGTCGGACTGGATGATAAGAGGGATAACTACCCGGCAGAGCTTTCCGGTGGACAGAAACAGCGGGTGGGTATTGCCAGGGCTCTTGTTACACGCCCAAAGATTTTATTATGTGACGAGCCGACATCTGCACTTGATGAAAATACAACGGATGAAATCGTAGATGTTTTAAGGAAGGCGCAAAACGAGTTCCATATGACAGTGGTAATCGTGACACACGAACTTAATGTGATTAAACAACTGTGTCATCGTGCAGCGGTATTGGAGAGCGGCAGATTGGTCGATACCATTGAAGTCAGCAATCCAGTAATCGATCGTTCAGACAAGTCATATCACGAGCGTGTATTGGAAGTGCTGCAGGATGCCTGAAGTACTTCAAATATACATAGAACGCGTCATTGAGTATACGCCGCCCCTTGTTGAAAGTTTATACGAAACCGGAATTATGATGATTTTTGCAATGGTGGCAGCGATTCTTCTGGGGCTGCCGTTAGGAACGCTGCTATATCTGGCGTCTAAAGGCAAGCCGCTTGAGAATAAATTCTTCTATCAGATTTCGAATATATTTGTGAATATTGTGCGGTCGTTCCCGTTTTTACTTTTAGTAGTGGTCATGCAACCGCTCATTCGCTATTTTTACGGGCGTGCCACAGGCGATCCTGTAGCAGCGTCATTCCCGATGATGCTTATCGCCATCGCTCTGTACGCACGTTTTGTAGAGCAATCATTGCATGATGTACCAAAAGGTGTGCTTGAAACAGCAAGGTCCATGGGGGTCACCACACCTCAGCTTGTCTGGAAATTTTTATATGTTGAAGCACGCAGTTCCCTCATCATCGGTTTTACAACCGCGTTTGTAAGCTTTATATCGTACTCCACAATCATGGGTGTCGTTGGCGGGGGCGGTATTGGTGACTTTGCCATCCGCTATGGTTACCAACGCTATGAAACAGATATAATGTACACTGCCATCGCAGTCATTATCGTGTTTGTAGTCTTTGCCCAGTGGCTGGGATTACGGCTCGCAGAAAAGTTGGATAAAAGATAAATTCATATAAAAAGGAGAAATTATTGATGTTGAAAAAAGGGTTGTTTTTCACTGGTGTTGCACTATTGCTGGCAGGTTGTGGCGGAGGAGAAAGCGCCTCTGAAGAAGATACGGTGATCGAAGTCGCATCCCACTTGCCGCCAATGACAGATGTTGTTGAAATTGCAGGAGATGCCATTGAAGAACCTTACCAGATTGAACTTGTGGAAGTTTCCGATAATATTCAATATAATGAGGCGCTTCTTAACGAAGAAGTAGATGCAAGTTTTGCCCAGCATGAACCATTCATGGAAGTTTTCAATAAAGAAAAAGACGGAAATCTGGTGGCTATGCAGCCGGTTTATAACGCGATTGTCGGTTTTTATTCGCCAGTGTATGATTCCATAAAAGATATCGAGGATGGCGCAGAAGTCGCCCTTCCATCAGATGCTACAAATGAAGCACGTGCGTTGATGATTCTTGAGCAGCACGATTTAATTTCTTTATCAGCAGATGTCAGTCATGAAGCAACAGTGGATGACATTGAGGAGAATCCGCATAATTTCGAATTCACTCATATAGACTTGCTTAACTTAACCGGTGCCTATGAAGATGGTGTTGAACTTGTATTCAACTATCCAACGTATATTGAAAGTGTCGGGTTGACGCCGGATGATGCCGTGTTCCTGGAAGAGGATGAAGATAATACATTCGCAATCCAGCTTGTTGCCCGTGAAGATAATCAGGATACTGAAGCATTGCAGGCAGCGAAAGAAGCATTCACTTCACAGGAAGTTTATGATTTCCTTTCGGAACTTGAAAAAGAAGGACATTTGGAACCTGCATTTGAAGTGGGGAAATAAGAAACTGCTAATCTGCCAAGGATAAAATCCTTGGTTTTTTTAATATAAAATTTCATATTTGTGAATTAATTTATTTTTGTTGAATTTACAAGTTAAACTTTGGTAAGGTAGTTTACATTGATAATAAAAATTGATTTAGATCTAAAGCATTAAAAGGAACAGTTGAAATACTGTGTAAAAGCTATTTCGGAGGAGATTCAATGATACTTGGCAAACTGATGGACCGTTTGAAAGACAAGGAAGAACGAATGGTTGAGATCCGCAGGCATTTACATGAGAATCCTGAACTTTCATTTCAGGAAACTGAAACAGCTAAGTATATCGCAGAATTTTATGAAGAGAAAGATGTTGAAGTCGAAACCGGAGTTGGCGGCAATGGAGTCAAGGTGACAATTGATACGGGTACGCCGGGAAAAACATTGGCTTTGAGAGCAGATTTCGATGCATTGCCGATTTTAGAAGAAACAGATTTACCTTTTGCTTCTAAAAATGAAGGGGTGATGCATGCATGCGGACATGATGCCCATACTGCCTACATGCTCATTCTGGCAGAGACATTAATCGAATTAAAAGATGAACTTAAGGGCACTATCGTCATCATCCATCAGCATGCTGAAGAGTTACCGCCGGGCGGCGCACAGCGGATGATTGCTGACGGTATATTAGATGGAGTGGATAATGTCCTGGGTGCCCACGTCATGAGTAACATGGAGACGGGCAAAGTATTGTATCGGGAAAAAGAATCGATGACAGGCCGTGGCTTTTTTAAATTGACGATAAAAGGGTCTGGCGGGCATGGTTCATCCCCTCATCTTGCCAATGATCCAATTGTTGCAGGCGCACACTTTGTGTCTGAAGTGCAGACAATTGTTTCCAGACGGTTAAATCCGTTCGAAGCCGGTGTTGTGACAATCGGTTCTTTTGATGGCAAAGGAGTGTTCAATGTCATCAAAGACCAGGTGGTTCTTGAAGGTGATGTCAGGGCGATGGGTGACGATACTAAAAAGACCATAGAAAAAGAAATTAAGAGGATCTCCTCCGGTATAGAAGCGACATTTGGTGTTACGAATGTGCTTGAATATAAAGATGACTACCCTACTCTCTATAATGATCCGGAATTGACCCGGCAGGTTGCAAAAGCGATAAAAGATGCAAATCTATCCAATGTAACTTCTGTGGAAAGATGTGAACCGCAACCGCCATCAGAGGATTTTGCCTATTATACGAAAGAGTTGCCATCGAGCTTTATATATATCGGTGCAGCACCTGAGGGGCAGATTTATCCGCACCATCATCCAAAATTTGATATCAACGAAGACTCACTGCTCATTGCTGCGCAGTCAATCGGGAGTGCGGCGATAGATTACTTAATGAACGACAGCAAAGAATAGTACTATTCTTTGCTGTCGGCCTTGCTAATAGGAGATAAAAATGGAGCAACTAACAGGAGTACTACTACTTTTACTTATACTTATATTCTTTACTGTATTTACTTACTATGCACCGTATGGTGGAGAAGTAATGGGGGCCCTCGCAGGTGCTGCAATCGCAACATTTTTAGTTGAAGCTTTACAGCGATTCGTTATCGGAGATATTCTTTCTTTGGGATTTTTCCAGGAAACAGGACTGGAAGCCGGCTTGCTCAGCGGAGTGATTGTTGCTTTTCTCGTAGCTTTGACAATCGGGGTAAATCCGTTGAACACTGCTATTATTGCAGTCTCACTTGGTGGAATCGGCCTGATTCCCGGATTATTTGCATCATACATTGTTTCTTTTGCAGTGAAATTTTTAGAGAGAAAAATCCCCAGTGGTCTGGACTTTATAGTGGTCGTGATTGCGATTGTTCCGATTACGAGATTAATTGGACTCATCATTACACCATTGGTGGACGGAACATTGCTTAAAATTGGCAGTATAATAGAAATGGCTACAGAGGCGAGCCCGATTGTCATGGGGCTTTTACTGGGAGGCATTATTACAGTAGTCGGTACGTCACCATTGAGTTCCATGGCTCTGACAGCACTTCTTGGTTTAACGGGTATCCCTATGGCTGTCGGCAGTCTGGCAGCATTCGGTTCTGCGTTTATGAATAGTGTTATATTCCATAAACTGAAGATCGGGGATTTGAAATCAGTAATATCAGTCGCGATAGAGCCGCTTTCAAAAGCTGACCTGATCGCTTCTAACCCTGTCCCTATTTATGCAACAAACTTCGTAGGCGGGGCATTGAGTGGCATGGTCATCGCATATTCCGGACTCATTAATAATGCACCGGGCACAGCGACACCAACTGCAGGACTTTTAGTATTATTCGGTTTCAATCCGGCAACACAGGTCATATTATATGCTGCTATCGTAGCGGTTATCTCCGGACTTGTCGGATTACTCGGCAGTTATGTGTTTAGAAACTACCGCATACGTAAAAGTGATTTCGTCTTCAAAAAACAAACTTCGAGTCGTTCATAAGAACGGCTTTTTTTCAATTGATTTTTAATTGGCTATATAAAAAGAATATGACACCTTTAAAGTAAAATTACCCACTAAGATGTAACGTCTTATTGACATTATCTGAAAATTCGTATAAATTTTAACCATGTTAACAAATAAAGGGGGAATTTAAATTGGGTGCATGGTTTGCAGATTTAACAGCCGAGCTTAGCAGTTTCGTGTGGGGGTTACCCCTTATCATCTTTTTAGTGGGTACAGGTTTATTCTTAACTATCAGAATTTCATTTTTTTCTTTCAGAATGTTACCGCATTCATTAAAAATGGCTTTCAGTAAACAGGACAATAAAAGTGAGGGAGACATCTCTCACTTCCAGGCATTGATGACTGCTTTGGCAGCAACAGTGGGTACAGGAAACGTAGTTGGTGTTGCCACTGCTGTCGTTCTTGGTGGACCCGGTGCCGTATTCTGGATGTGGATCACGGCGCTAGTTGGTATGGCGACGAAATATTCCGAAGGTATACTGGGTGTTAAATACCGTCAGAAAAACGACAAAGGGGAAATGTCCGGCGGACCGATGTATTATCTGGAACATGGACTTGGCCAAAAGTGGCTAGGCGTACTATTTGCATTCTTTGCAGTGTTTGCAGCAATATTTGGTATTGGCAACATGATACAGGCCAATGCTGCTTCTGGCGTTGCTTTGGATGTATTCAGTGTCCCAACCTGGGTAACCGGGGTAATTATGGCTATTCTGGTAGGCCTCGTTCTCATCGGTGGCGTAAAGAGTATTGGGAGAACTGCCGGTATACTCGTTCCGTTCATGGTAGTATTTTACTTAATTGCCGGAGCTGCAATTTTAATCCTTCATTTTGATCAGGTTCCCGCAGCATTCGGACTTATATTTACTGATGCATTTACAGGTCAGGCAGTTGCGGGTGGTGCCATCGGTACAGTAATCCGTATGGGTGTAGCGCGCGGGTTGTTCTCAAACGAAGCAGGACTTGGTACCGGCGGTATTGCCGCGGCATCCGCACGTACTGATGTTCCGGCGCGTCAGGCGCTTGTTTCCATGACACAGGTATTCATCGATACAATCGTTGTATGTACTATTACCGGTGTATCTCTTACTATGGCGGATTTATATGGAACGGGGCCGGAAGGTGCCGCTCTGACAGCACAGTCATTCGAAATGCTGCTGCCAGGTGTCGGTAACTATGTCATTGCAATAACGTTGCTCACATTCATTTTCTCCACCATTCTCGGATGGGGATACTTTGGTGAAAAATGCTTTACTTATCTTGTCGGTGACAGGTTTACGTACTTATATCGAGTGATTTTTGTACTGGCTATTATACCGGGTGCGACAATGTCTCTTCAGACAGTTTGGAATCTGGGAGATATTTTCAATGCGCTCATGGCGGTGCCTAACTTAATCGGACTTATAGGATTGTCCGGTGTCGTCGTAGCTGAAACGAAAATCTTTATTGATATCAGAAATAAAGAGAAACAGCAGGAGCTTGGTTAAGTCTAAGCTCGCAAGAAGGTGCGCCAGTTAAAAACTGGCGCACCTTTTTTGGATTTTAATTCCTTTGCGATGTAATCTTGTTCAATGAGGTTGATTTTGATAGTAAGCATTGGGAAAAACATTTTAAAGAAGGTTGTAAAAGGGCATATACGTATAAAAAAGGCATAATATAAGCGATATTTAAAATAATCATTAAAGCTTATAATTACTGTAGATAAAGGGTTTTTAAGGATAACGGACAGCGTTATTTTCTTCTAAAAAGTATGATGGAGACTGTGTGGCCCGGTGACATATTTACTGCTAATACCGAGGCGGCAATTACTATACAAAATGGCAGTGTTATGGTGAATGAAACAGATAATTTGGTAATATCGGATGTTCATCCTTGAGAGTACATAAGTATTACTAAAGAGAGCCGCGAGACTATTTATCTATACCGGAAGAATTTTCCCTGAAACAGATGGATCACAAAGTATTATTCATTGGAGCGGACTCTTTGATAAACCTGCATGCATTTTGGTATACCAAAAATAATTAAATCAGATCAATATAAATATAATTTGAGATATTCCCGGTATTAAATCCAATCTGTTTAAAGTGTATTCAATCAACAGTCAGATTAAATAAAAAATGGAACAAGATTGGATTTCAACCCTGTTCCACTTTAATTGAATTATTTTGATTCCTGAGAGAGAATCTCAGACAGTCGCTTTTTAAACTTCGTTAGCTACGTGGATATTCGATTTTGATGGTTTTATGCTTTTCTCCCGTACGAAGAGAAGTGCAGCACCTCCCAGCAGGCTCGGTATGGCAAATGCCATGAAAGCGGTCTGCGGAGAGATGTTGGTCATCAGCACAAAACCGATGAGCACCGGAGCGGTGATTGAGCCCAGACGGCCGATGCCCACTGCCATGCTGAGTCCTGTCGCTCTTATATCTGAGGGATAAAACGCACTGATGTATGGATTCACCAGGTTTTGGGTCCCTCCCGTACATGCCCCGCCAATTGCGATTAAAATATATAGCAATATTGGCTGACTTGTAATACTTAGCGCTACAAAACACAATGCACCGATCAAATACATCGTGAGCAGTACGTTCCTATGGCCGATGCGATCGACCAGATAGCCGCCTGTAAGAGACCCGATGATCTGCCCCACTGCAAGTATCAATATGAATGACATACTGGAGGCGACCCCAAAACCGGCTTCCTGCATGATTGTCGGCAGCCATGTATTCAGCCCGTAAATCATCATGAGGCAGCTAAATACCATAATCCAAAAAGCAATCGTAGTGGCGGAACGGTTGTCGGCAAAGAGTCTGCCGACTGGGATGCCCTTCGCATCTTCATTTGCAGCGGTATAGATGAACTCATCCGTTTCCCTGTAGTTGCCTCCAGGATTAGCTTTGTTTAATATTTCAGCAACTTTATCCTTTCGGCCTCTTGGAAGATGGTAGGAAATCGATTCAGGAAATTGTTTGATCAATAAAGGCAGTGTAATCAACGGTAGTGCTCCTAGCCAGTACATGAACCGCCATCCTAGACTTTCCAGTAAGTAGATTGCTGTAACCGAAGCGATGATCGCCCCGATGGAATACCCGCAATACATTGCAGCGACTGTCATCGCCCTGTTCTTTTTTGGTGAGTATTCACTCATGAACGAAATGACGATAGGCATCAATCCGCCCATTCCCATTGAAGCGATAAAACGGAAAACTGTAAACATCGTTGCATTTGCTGCAAAACCTGCGAGCATATTGAATATGCTGATGAGTACGAGACAGATAATCAGGATACGTTTTCTTCCAAGTATATCTGAGAATGATCCGAGTACAAAAGTGCCGATCATCATTCCGGCGAGTGCATAGCTTCCTATTGCGCCGCCTTCAGCTGCAGACAGACCGAAGTCTTCCATCATATGCGGCAGCCCTATTCCGTATAATGCGATATCGAACCCGTCAAAAGCGATGGCAAAGAAACACCATAGAAACACCAATAGATGAAACTTATTAAAGCGGCTGTTATCAATCGCCTCTTCCACTTGCACTTTCTGCATCCGGATTTCTCCCCCTTCATAAGTTTATGTCAGTACGTTTTATGACCACACTTCGTTGGCTATATTTACGACATGCTCAAGCTTTTTCCACTGTTCCTCTTCTGTCAGAAGATTTCCTTCTTCAGTAGAAGCGAATCCGCATTGGGGACTGAGTGCAAGTTGTTCCAATGGTACATATCTGGATGCTTCAGAAATACGCTTCTTTACTTCTTCCTTATCTTCGAGCGCACCATGCTTGGAAGTGACGAGCCCCAATATGATTGTAAGATCTTCTCTGCTGACATGACGCAATGGCTCGAATCCACCGGCACGATCAGTGTCATATTCCAGGAAGAAACCATCTATATTGAGTTTACCGAAAATTTCAGCAGCAACCGGCTCATATCCGCCGGAAGAAATCCATGTGGAACGGAAGTTGCCGCGGCAGATATGCATTGTGATTTTAAGATCATCCGGACGGTCTGAAACAGCGTTGTTGATTGTTTCCAAATATTTATGGACGAGGTAATCCGGGTCCAGGCCTTTTTCTCTCAACTGTTCTTTTTGTTCATCGGAGCAGAGGTATGCCCATGCAGTGTCATCCAGCTGCAAGTATCTGCAGCCTGCATCATAGAATGTCTGAATTCCTTTTTTATATGCAGCAGCTAAATCATTGAAGAATTCTTCTTCGTCAGGATAGACGGATGTATCGATCTCACCGCGGAAATGAAGCATGCTGGGACTCGGGATTGTAAATTTCGCTGTATGGTCTCCTGCCTGCTTCTGTAAGAATTTAAAGTCTTCCAAAAATGGATGGTTGCCGAAATCGAGTTTCCCCGTCACTTTAATTGCACGTGACTTTGTCTGCTGTTCCTTAAACTGGATGCCCCCGCCGGACCAGTATCCTTCAACGCCAACCAGGTTTTCCAGAAAATCAAAATGCCACCAGGCACGCCGGAATTCCCCGTCTGTAACAGCTTCCAAGCCGACATCTTTTTGTTTTTGTACAATTCTTGCGATCTCTTCATTTTCAATTCGTTTGAGGTCTTCCTGAGAGATTTCACCCGCGTCTCTCTGTTTCCTGGCTTCTTTGATTTTGTCTGAGCGCAGTAAGCTCCCTACCTGATCTGCCCGATATGTCTTTTTCGTATTTACAACTGCCATTTAAATCCTCTCCCATTTTTTAATATTGTATAAATATTATCATGACTGTAAGATATAGTGTAACGGTTAATTGTCATAATCTGATATAGCAAAAGACTATAACAAGAATTGAGGAATCTTATGAAACTGCATCAGATAAAATATTTTATAGAAGTTGTTTTGAGTGGATCCATCAATGAAGCAGCGAGAAGATTATATATATCTCAGCCGACATTATCAAAAGCGATTAAGGAATTGGAAAAAGAGCTTGGGTTTTCTTTATTTACCAGAACATCGACAGGAATATCCCTGTCGCAGGATGGAGCAGAATTTTTAAGCTATGCGAGGCAGATAAATGAGCAGGTCGAGCTTTTAGAAACTCGCTATTTCAATGTACAGCCGTCCCAGCAGCTATTCTCCATATCCTCACAGCATTATTCATTCGTTGTAGATGCCTTTGTGGAAACAATTCGCAGATATGGCGGGGATAAGTATCAATTTACGATTAGAGAGACACGTACCTATGAGATCATCGAGGATGTTAAAAATTTAACGAGTGAAATAGGAGTGCTGTACATCAGTGCATTTAATGAGAAGGTACTATTGCAGCTGATGAAGGAGAAGGGGTTGGAATTTAATGAGCTTTTCGAGGCAGACCCGCATATTTTCATCAGCCAGAAAAATCCGCTTGCCAAAAAAGATGCGGTTACTTTAGAAGATCTGGAAGCCTATCCACGGCTGGTATTTGAACAGGGGCAGTACAATTCATTTTATTATTCTGAAGAGATATTCAGTACCATCCCCAGTCCCAAAAGTATTCAGGTCAGCGATCGTGCGACATTATTCAACCTGTTAATCGGGCTGAATGGCTATACCATATCAACGGGAATTTTAAGTGCGGATCTGGATGATTCTGAAATTGTACAGGTGCCGCTTGTTGCTGAAGATACGATAAAAGTCGGATGGATAGTCAATAAAAAAGCAGAGCTCAGCAGCATGGCCAAGCTCTTCTTGGAAGAATTACAGCATACGACACTTCATATGCGCTAGATTATCCTACTTATAAATATATTGGATGACCTCCATGGCCTGATCTACTGAGGATACTGTAACATTCGCCTTGTTTGAAAGCTCTTTTAGCGGATGGATCAATTCTTCCGGACGGATGAGGATTAACGGTTTGTCCAGGGCAACGGCTGTACTGGCGTCCATTGCAGTATTCCACTGTTTATATTTTTCCCCAAACAATGCGATGACAAGGTCAGATTTCTGCATCAGTACCTGAGTTCTGAGATTGTTGATGCTTGATGCTGCATCATCTTTGTAATAGCCGCCGGGCTGTTCCCCTAAAATATTTTCTCCGATGTTGTCTGACAGGTCATGGTCCGTCTGTGGACCGACAAAGTTCAAGGTCAGGTTTTTTTCTTTCGCTTTTTGCGCAACCTGATCACGCCAGTCATCATGAATCTGTCCTGCTAAATATACTGTGAGTTCCATATTAATTATTCCTCCCAATGGTTGTTAACTCAATCATATAGAAGAATTTGCTGATTTCATAATAAATTGACCAGGCAGTGATGTATTGAGAGCGAATGGTTTTGTGTTAAAATGATATATATATTTCAGTGTTTTAAAATACGATGATTATGATTAAGAAAGGAACATCGGATATGAAAGTGGCGTTATTTGATTTCGATGGAACACTGTATCCCCATGAGACATTTACAATACTGATGGAACGGTTGAAGAATCATCCGAAGTTCAAAAAGAACTACAGAAGGTTCGTCAGAAACTTTGCTCCGTTCTATATCGGTTATAAACTTAAGCTGGTTAAAAAAACAAAGATGCAGCACAAGGCGATGGAATACTATATCAGATCTTTCAAATACAATTCAAAGTTTGAAATAGAACAATTTTTCAATGATGTGGCGAAAGATATGGCCGGAGAGCTCAGAGATTCATTAGTTAAGAAAATCAGACAGCTCCAAAAAGACCACTATTATATAATGCTGATATCAGGCGCTTTTGTACCGTTACTTGAAGCGGTATTCAAAGGGTTCAACATCGATTGTATTGTAGGGTCTGAAGTGCGTTATAAGGACGATAGACTGGACTATAAATCACAGTTTGAACGTGTGCATGCCGACCGTAAGATCGACATTATAAGAAAACACTTCAAGGACAGAAAAATAGACTGGAAAAGCAGTGAGGCATACAGCGACAGCTATTCGGATTTGAAAATGCTGGAGCTTGTAGGCAGACCGGTCGCAGTAACACCGGACCCTGAACTTCTGGCAGTGGCTTCCAGAAAGAATTGGACGATACACATTGATTAGTCAAACCATTTAATTAGAAGTTATTCAACCCGAATGATAAAATTATTGAAGTGGGATAAGAATATTAGCTGGAGGATGAAGAGTATGAGTCTAATTGATGTAGATGAAAACGAATTGTATCCAACAGAGAAAATCGGACCGGCAGTAGAAGGTACGATTATTTATAAAGTTGGAGAACAGACACAGTTTAAAGGTGCATATATCACAACGAGCGAAAGAATGATCATGAGTGTGGATATGAACGGTGAACCATATAAACGCGCATTCAGCTATCAGGATATTGTACAGGCAATCGTTGATGGTGAGACGCTATTCATCGAATTCCCGGAAGGTATGGGAAAAGTGGCCATGATTGATGTAGTAGAAGGAAATCTCCAGGAATTTGCAGATTACGTGAATGATAAAGTTGAGTAACATTGTTAAAAGACCAAAGGCGGTTTATTTTTGCCGGTTTTGGTCTTTTTCTGCTTTTTTCCTCTTATAGCCATCAAATATCCTGCTTGCGGCCATAATGAGATAATAGATGAACACACCGCCGATTGCATTTGCAGGATCAGTGATGAAAAGTAAAAAGAAGAATAAAAGAATAGGTGTAATGACGAAAACCGTTAAATTTTTCATTAAAAAGCCCCTTAATTAATATATTGATAGTTTAGCAGAAATTAAGCTATTATTCTCCAATCTTCAAAAAGAAGAAACAAAGCACTAAAATTAAATTGTATAACACATTCGTTTAATTGTATGTCATAATATGCAAAATCACTCTTTTATATCTTGGGAAAAAAGAGTATAATTAATAATAATAAATATTTTGAAACCTCAATATACGCTATACTAATTTTGGTATGGTGTTTATTGATTGTAAAAATGGAGCTCTTAATTACTGTGGTTAATTTAAGTAACTTTTTAAGAGCTTCAGATCTTTGAATATATATAAGGGAGCATTGTGGTTATTATGAACAGTGTATTGAATAAGACTGATGTCATCCTTATCGGTGGCGGAATTATGAGTGCCACTCTGGGGACATTACTGAAAGAATTAAAACCGGAATGGGATATTAAAGTTTTCGAGAAGCTTGATAAGACAGCTCAGGAGAGTTCTGATGCAATGAACAACGCAGGTACCGGTCACTCTGCGCTGTGTGAGATGAACTACACGCCTGAGGCGGCAGATGGTTCTCTGGATATTACTAAAGCGATCAAGATCAATGAACAGTTCCAGCTATCGAAGCAGTTCTGGTCTTATCTGGTTGATCGGGGACTGATTGAAAATCCGCATGATTTCATCATGCCGGTACCGCATCTGAGTTTTGTAGAAGGAGAAAAGAATGTTGAATTCCTGAAAAAACGTGTCAAAGCGCTGACCAGCAATCCTCTGTTTGAAGGTATGGAGTTTGCAGATGATGAGGAAACACTTAAAAAATGGATTCCGCTGATGATGGACGGCCGCAACAGCACTGAACCGATTGCCGCGACTAAAATTGAGTCGGGGACGGACATCAACTTTGGTAATCTGACACGTAAATTGTTTGATGTACTGGAGCAGGAAAAAGGCGTCGATGTTCACTTTGAACATAGCGTCGAAGATATCAGAAGAACTGAAGGCGGAGAATGGCAGCTTACAGTCAAGAATCTTCAGACAGGAAAAAACGAATATCATACGTCGAAATTCATATTTATCGGCGCAGGCGGCGGGAGTCTGCCGCTACTTCAGAAAACTGGAATTCCAGAATCTAAAAATGTGGGTGGATTCCCTGTAAGCGGTCTGTTCATGATCTGCCAGGATCCTGAAACTGTTGAAAAGCATAATGCTAAAGTGTACGGAAAAGCAAAAGTGGGCGCACCGCCTATGTCCGTACCGCATTTGGATACACGTTATATCGACGGTAAGAGATCCCTGCTTTTCGGCCCGTTTGCCGGCTTCTCGCCAAAATTCCTGAAAACAGGATCCAACATGGATTTATTAGGTTCGGTGAAATCTTATAACGTACTTACAATGCTTTCAGCAGGTGCAAAAGAAATGGGGCTGACTAAATATCTTATTCAGCAAGTACTGCTTTCTAATGAAGACAGAATGAAAGAGCTCCGTGAATTTATTCCAAATGCTAAAAGCAATGAATGGGATGTTGTTACCGCAGGTCAGCGTGTCCAGGTAATCAAGGATACAGACAAGGGCGGCAAAGGCACACTGCAATTTGGGACAGAAGTCATTACTTCAGAAGATGGTTCCATTTCAGCACTGCTTGGTGCCTCACCAGGAGCATCGGTGTCTGTTGATGTAATGCTTGATGTAATGAGCAGATGCTTCAAAGACGATTTCCCCGAATGGGAAGAGAAAATCAAAGAAATGGTTCCTTCATTCGGAATATCACTTACAGACAATCCGGAATACTTTAAAGAGATAGATGAAAAAATATCTGGAAACCTCGGCTTGAATAATCATGAAGAAGGCGTTCTGCTGAGTTAATGTAAAATAAGCCCGTCAGTTCATTTTGATCTGACGGGCTTATTTTTAGTTATATGCGATTTCTGCTTCCCGATTCACTATATATCCCTCATCGAGAGTGTAAATCCTGTCTGCATAGTCAAACAGCCGTGTGTCGTGAGTGATCATAAGTCCGACGGATTGATTGGTTTTAATATTATCGCGTATCATTTCGATTACTTCCATTGCCCTTTCGGCATCCAGGCTTGCAGTTGGTTCATCAGCAAGTATCATTTTTGGTTCATTCATCCAGGCTCTCATAATTGCCACCCGCTGTTTTTCACCGCCGGAAAGGACGTTTGGATAAGCTCTCAATCTGTGGCCGAGACCGATGTCTTTCAGCAGTGATTCCGCTCTTCTTTTAGCAGTCTTGGTCGACATGCCTGCCTGCTCACCGACAAACGCCAATTGATCAATGACTCTCATATAAGGGATGAGATGAGAGGATTGGAATATGAATCCGATTTCCTTAAGCCTCATGGACGTCAGGGCTTTCTCATTGATATCCAGATAGTTTTCACCATTTAATGATACATCTCCCGCACTGCGTTTCAGCAGGCCGCCAATGATTGAGAGCAATGTCGTTTTACCAGAACCGGATGCCCCTTTTAAAATGACCAGCTCCCCTTGGTTCACTTCAATATCAATTCCTTTTAACACCTGTGTTTTTATATCATCTTTGCCGAATGATTTCGTAAGGTTATTTATCTGTAATCCCATACTATTCGCCTCCTATAGCATCTAACGGATCTATTTTAATAATACGCACCAATGATAGTGTCGCGCCCATGAATGCGACAACCAGGAACAGTCCTGAAACAATCATCATCAAACTGGTGTTCAAATAGAATGGCATCGATACCGGTATAACGGTATTGAGTCCAAACATAATGCCTGCAGCAAAGACTACACCAATCAGTGTGATGAGTAAGACCTGTACCAGTATTGATTTGACCAGCTCACTGTTCTTAGTGCCGATTGCTTTTAAAATACCAAGTTGTGATGACTTTTGTATCGTTATAACGTAGAAGAATGCAGACAGGACAATTGCGGAAATGATGAATAAAAAGATAATCATGAGATTGAGTGGCTGCTGCTCCGCCTGATAGCTTGGAATGGCATTTTTGATTTCATCTTCACTCACGATTTTTACGTTCTCTATATTATCGATGTCGTCTGCAATACCGCTGCCACCTGCAGGTAATGCAACAGCTGCGATACTTGTGCGTTGCAATTTGTCCATGCCTTCATCCGTCACATAGGCCATGGAAGTATGGGAATACATAATATCTTCCTTGAATCCGGTGATTTCATAAGTCATGTCAGAATCCTTAATTTCGACTGTATCACCGATTTTATAACCGTCATCGGTCAATTTATAATTTAATAAAATTTCCCCTGAAGTTTCCGGCAGGCGGCCTTCATCCGGCTCTGGGATGATACTTTCATCAGTATTGGCAAATACAACATCAATATTGGAGTCGGATGTGGATAAGCTGTTTCTCGAGAATTCTATTTTGTGTCCATCAGTTATAATTTCTTCAATCTGATCCAGCTGTTCCCCGATGTTCGACTGTGTGAGTGAATCGTTCACGCCTTCCGATATTATGAATTGCTCCTGGCCCCATGCTTCGATCCCCGAGATGTTTTCTTTAGAGAGTCCCTGTGCAAGTGCGGAAATGAACAAAACCAGAAATGCGAGTAGAAATAGGATCAATGTGACAAGGGCATATTTAAATTTGTAAAACTTAAGCTCTTTCAATGCGAGTTTCATATGCAGAGTTCCTTTCTCAATGTTTGAACCCTACTTTACACGCATCGTATAAATCGAATATAAAAATAAAATAAACTGATTATAAACTTTTAAGAATTGAGATACAGAGTATTACCTTAATGTTTTAAATACTGCTAAAGTAATATGTACAAGTAGCACCAATAACTACTAAAAAGCAGACCCCTTGTAGCTGTTTTCGATACAGGGGTCTGCTTTTATAATGGTATATGTTATTTATTTTCGTATTGCCCTGCGTTATCTTCAGGACTGAAAAGCATGTAAAGCCCTGCTGCCAAGAGGATAATGCCCAGCAATACTGGAAACCATAAGATTATTTCAAATGATGGCCCGATATCGATAAGAGCGATTGCAAAAATAATAAACATATAAATTAAAAATGCTCCGCCGCCTATAAGAAAGTAGAAGCCGTATTCTTTCCATGGCGGCCAGTTTTTGAATAACGAGTATTGAAGTGAATGAAATAGAAAGTATACTATTCCAATCCCAATTGCCGGAATTATGAGGAGATTAGCCAGTGATGCAATCAAATGAATAGTAATTGTTGTTGGTGCACCATCAATCATATTGAATATTAAATTAGGGAGATAGGAAAATGTATACGTAATCCCGAGTAGTATCACGGCCAGAATACCGGAAAATTTCCATATGTTTCTTTTGGGTAATGCATCAATGATGCTGTCTGCGTATGCCTTGTAATCTTCACCCGTGACACTTTCGATTTCTTTTCCATCCCTTTGTGCCTGGAGTACGTGTGAAAGCAGTTCGTTGAGAACTTCTTCTGTTTCCGCATCTTCAGACTTATAATTCAATCTGATATAAACCAATATATCTTCATAAACTTTTTTATTATGCGGATTCAATTTTTCTCTCATCCTGTTATTCTCTTTAATCAGTGCCTTTTCCGACATGCTGTGTGTCCTCCTTCAGGATTGTATGAATTGGATCGGCAATCTTATCCCATTCTTCAATCATAAGTTTTAATGCTTCTTTACCCTCTTCGGTTATAAAGTAGTATTTCCTCCTGGGACCGAAATCTGATGCGCGCTTTTCGCTGCAAATATAATTTTTTTTCTGAAGCCGGAGCAATATCGGATAAATCGTTCCCTCACTGACTGCGTCCAGCCCAAATTTTTGCAGTTTTTCCGACAACTCATATCCGTATATGACGTCGTCATTGATAATTTTCAGGATACAGGCTTCCATAATACCCTTGAGGAGCTGGGTTCTTTTCAACATCCTACACCTACTTTGTAATACATAATAGTAATTTAAAATATAAAGCTACTTTGTAATGCAAAATAGCTTAAGTAAATTGTATAACGATTCTTTGTTCCTGTCAAATGATTGTATATCTCTGGCTACCTTTTTTTGTCCTTCTGTCTTTTCACGAACAGGACAGTAAAAACCAAGTCGATAATGAGAAGTGTAATAATCGCATATATCAGACTGTCTGTTAAAAGGAATACTCCGATAAAAGAGAGTATCGGCAATGCCAGGAATAATATGAAGAAAATATTCATGATTCTGCCCCTCCTATGAGTAAAATTTAAAGTTGAAATGTCTTTCTGCGTATTTATGGAACTGATCTGGTTCTATCTTCACTTTTTCAAATTCCGTACCTGACCATACACTGTAACTGGTCTTGGTGAGCGTGTGCCTGCCCTCTTTAGTGAAGGAAGTAATCAGCGGGTCTTTATTGAATGGAGAAGTTTCACTATTAATAATTTTCTTCTGGATGGTATTTAGGTCTTCTACATTCCTTACAGGATCATAAGTGTAAAATTTGTATCCATTCGTCCATCCTTTTTGTTTGGAGGACAGATTCATTTCAAGAATATGTGCATTTCCTTCTTCGATAATTCTGAACGCGCCATTTCTTGAATGAATTGTTTCGCCTGACATGGGTACAGGTTTTAATGGCAGATTACTTCCAAACCCTGTATCTATAAGGTAATCTTTTCCTTTATGTTTCACGAGAAACATTACATGGGTCTTGTCTCCGTATTCATTCCCATTATGTACCCTTCCATAATACATCGCAGTTTTGAAAGCATTGTCCAGCAGAAAGAAATGGAGTAGCGGATTAAGTTCATAGCAGAGGCCGCCTTCATACCGTTTTAATATTTTATCGATTAGATGTTTTTTTGTAATAGAATCCGTCTTTTCAAGCATGATGGACATATTTTCAAATGGGAGTATCCGGGCTGTACGATCGAGAATATCATCCAGGTGATCAAAAGTGATTTTCTGGTCCGTTGACAAACCGATCCTTTGCCTGAATAATAAATTGAAATCATTCATATTTTAGCCTCCTTGGGGCAGATTATAACACTATTTAAATTTACAGAACAGAAAGGGAAAATATATGGATTATAAAATTGGTTTTATCGGTTCCGGTAAAATGGTTACACATATCGTAAATGGGTTTTTAGACCAGCCGGGCATGAAGGAGAGAATTGTCGTCGTTGGGAGAGACAGAGAAAAATTAGAGCGATTTAATATCGGTAAAGAAGTTGAAATCAGTACTGATTTCAAGCGTCTGACACCATGCAGTATCATTGTGGTCGGCGTCAGCGCACAAGCTGCAATTCCAATGTTTAGAAAGCTGAATGAAATCAAGACAGATATGGATACAATATTCATGTCAATCGCAGCCGGCGTTTCTATTGAAGATATAGCATCGGTATTACCGGATAAAAAAGTAGTTAGATGCATGCCGAATATTGCTGTGTCGTCCAGTGAAGGCGTTATGGTAATGGCGGCCAACAATCGGATTGGCCTCGAGGAACAGCATTCCATTAGCGATGCTTTCGGCGGTATGGGTACTGTCGAGTGGATCGATGAAGATTTGATGAAGTACGTGCCGGCTCTGACAGGGTCCTCCCCTGCATATGCATTTCTAATGATTGAAGCAATGGCGGATAAAGCTGTTAGTGTCGGGTTCAGCAGAAAACAGGCCTACCGTCTTGCCGCTCAGGCATTGGTGGGCGCAGGGAAATTAGTATTGGATGCTGATACCCATCCCGGAGTATTGAAAGATCAGATCACGACATCCGGCGGTTCTACGATCCAAGGGGTGATGAAGCTGGAACAGGAAGGGTTCAGAGGGAGTGTCATGCAGGCGATGCAGGCGGTTAATGATGCAAACGAGAAATAGAAAACCGGCGGGAATGAGGTAGCACCTCAGAAATCCCCGCCGGTTATTTTTATATATTGAATTGATTTACTCGCTATCTTTATCAAAACTGCGTTTAGCCAGTTCACGTTCATAAATAAACAATGCATTGTTGTCATCTTTAATCCGTTCGATATAGTCGATATGACGTTCGAATGTTGCTTCTTCCTCAACCTGTTCATCAAGGAACCACCTGATGAATGACAATGTTGCATACTCCTTCTCTTCAGTAGCGACATCAGAGATGTCGTAGAAAGACTTCGTTACTTCTCTTTCCTGGGCCAGTCCGGCTTTGAAAGTATCAAGGATGGAATTATAATCAGTCGTTGGAGCTGGAATTTCATTAAATACTGCATGAACACCGCGATCATTGAGGTAGTCATAAAGCTTCATACCATGGAACCGTTCTTCTTTGGCCTGCTGGATATAAAAGTTTGCGAAGCCATCATAGCTTCTGGACTCACAATATGCTGCCATAGCCATATACTCATGCGCTGCTGCAAATTCATTGTTCATCTGGTTATTCAATACCTCTTTAAGTTTTTCCGATAACATATTATATATGCCTCCCTTTATAAAGCTTAATTATAATTACCCTCTTTAACCTTCAATATATCATCTTCATCTCTATAAAAAATAATTAAGCTGTTTACTTACTTAATACCTAGTAATATAATAGGATATTAATAAGTATCCAAACCGCTATCGGTAATCATTTGGAAAGGGGTGGCTTGCATGAATATCGAAAATTTAGAAGCATTTGTATTTGTAAATCATTTTGGAAGCATTAACAAGGCTTCTAAAGCACTCTTTTTATCCCAGCCCTCTGTTACATCCAGAATAAAATCCCTTGAACGGGAACTTGATACAGCACTGTTTGTACGTACTGGCAAAAAGTTGATTCTCAATGATAAAGGGGCTGAGTTTCTTCCGTATGCAGAAAATATTGTGAATACACTGAAGAAAGGGAGAGGACGCCTGGAGGACGGTAAGAGCGAAAACCAGCTCGTGATTGGAAGTTCAGGTCTGATATCTTTTTATCTGATTCCGAGAATCCTTCCTCTGATTAAACAGCAGCTTCCCGATTTGAATGTAAAGGTCATCACTGCACCAAGTGAAGAGGTTTCCAGACTGGTTTCCAGCGGCGAGGTCGATTTGGGGTTCGCAAGCAATGTCTCCGATCCTAAACTTAACTCAATAAGAGTAGTGGAAAGCCCAATCAGGCTGATTGTACCTGAAGGTCATGAATTTGTCAGAGGAAAAGTAGATACGGAAAAACTGGCTGAAAATACAATCGTCTTTTTTGCCTGTGGATCATTGGATTGGACAATGGTGCATAACTTATTCCTGAATTTGAAAGAGCAGCCCGATATTAAATATGAGGTGGACAGCATGGAATCGGCTAAGGGAATCATTTTAAATAAAGCTGCAATCGGCTTCCTGCCGGAACTCAGCGTGCACTGGGAACTTGCAGACGGCAGTTTACATGCCCTGGATATTCCTGATCTGGCCAATGTTTCACTGAAGACGGATATGATTTACAGAAGTGATATGAAGCTATCTTATATTAATGAGCTTCTTGGAATGATTACAGAAGCGGCAGGCGGGCGTCCAAACATGAAACCGCATATAGAAGTTCTCTATAAGTAAACTTTGAAATACTTATAAATAAGCATCTTGAAGCCCCATTGCCAAGGTGCTATACTTATCAGCATTAATCATACTTTATAAGTAGGGATTAGGAGGGTGACCATGATTAAAGTATCAGGCTTAAAGAAAGCTTTCAAAAATACAGAAGTACTAAAAGATATTAATTTCGAAGTTCAAGATGGTGAAACTGTAGCCATTATTGGTCCGTCAGGTTCAGGGAAATCAACATTACTCAGATGTTTAAACTACTTGGAGACGCCTGACTCAGGACAGATAGATATAGGTGATGTATCTGTGCATGCTGAGAATCATAAAAAAGCGACAATTAATAAATTACGTATGCAGACTTCTATGGTATTCCAGCATTATAACTTATTCAAAAACAAGACAGCCTTGGAGAACATCACATATCCGCTGACAGCATCAAAAAAGTTTAAAAAGGAAGCAGCGGTAAAGATTGGAGAAAGTTTACTGGAGCAGGTAGGCATACTTGATAAAGCAAAACAGTACCCTGTCTCATTATCCGGAGGACAGCAGCAGAGGGTCGGCATCGCCAGGGCACTGGCAGCAGATCCGCACGCCATATTGTTTGATGAACCGACATCGTCACTCGACCCTGAATGGGTGGGTGAAGTGCTGAAAGTAATCTCGGATATATCCGAAAAGGAAAAAACGATGATTATTGTGACCCACGAGATGGATTTCGCCAAAGAAATTGCTGACAGAGTGGTATTTATGGCAGATGGCTATATTGTTGAAGAAGGAAAGCCGGAGGATGTATTCGATCATCCCCAAAAGGAAAGAACTAAAAAGTTCTTAAGAAAATATTCAAAACATTCCGGGAGCATCAGCGATGAAGTGATTGAGCCGGAACTGGTTACAGTTTAAGAAAAAGAGGAGGTGCTCAATTGAACTTTGATGTGGGTTACATGATCGAAATACTGCCCCAGCTGCTGGTATACATTCCAATCACTTTATATCTGGCGATTGCTTCAATGATTATTGCAGTCATAATAGGTGTTTTCCTATCTTTAATTCTGGTCAATAAAGTGCCGGTAGTTCTGCAGTTGTCAAAACTGTACATTTCATTCTTCAGAGGCACGCCGGTGCTTGTACAGCTGCTGATGATCTACTTTGGGTTGCCACAGCTATTTCCGTGGTTAACCTCCCTGTCGGCCGTCAATGCAGCTATAATTGCATTTAGTTTAAATACATCAGCATACCTTGCAGAAATATTCAGGGCAGCACTGATATCAGTCGATAAAGGACAGACTGAAGCGGCTATATCGACAGGATTGACATATCGTCAGGCGGTATGGGGCATTGTACTTCCCCAAGCGGTTAGAAATGCTATTCCGGCGACAGGAAATATGTTTATAGGATTGATAAAAAACTCTTCCCTTGCCTTTACAATCGGGGTTACAGAGCTGCTTGCACAGGGTAAGCTGCTCGCTACAGCAACGTTACAGTTTTTCGAAGCCTATCTTGCCGTCGGCATCATATATTGGGGTATGACTATTTTATACAGCTGGCTCCAGAAGTGGTATGAAGCAAGAATTAACAAACCGTACGAAGCATGATGTATTATTTAAATCAAGAAAATAATTGGAAAGTGGTGGAAGCATGAGTAAGAAGCAGATTAAGCTTGGAATCCTGGTTCAAGGCCCGGGTGCGCATCCGTATTCATGGAGAGCAGAGGATACTGTCATTGATGGAAGCATCAATTTTGAGTATTATTTGAACGTTACGAAAAGAGCTGAAGAAGCAGGGTTTGAATTTCTATTTATTGCAGATGGTGTTCATATTAATGAAAAATCCATCCCTCATTTCCTAAACCGTTTTGAACCCATGACGCTTTTATCTGCGTTGGCCCCACTTACATCTAAAATCGGCTTGGCCGGTACTGTATCAACAACATATAGTGAGCCGTACAATATTTCGAGACAGTTGGCAACAATCGATCAGATCAGTAATGGCCGTGCGGGTTGGAACGTCGTTACAACGCCGTTGGAAGGCAGTGCCGGAAACTTCAGTAAAGGAAATCATCCTGAGCATTCAGTGCGTTATCAAATGGCTGGCGAATATATAGAAGTGGCACAAGGTCTATGGGATTCATGGGAAGATGACGCTTTTATCAGAAACCGTGAAACGGGTGAATTCTTTGATAAAGAGAAACTCCATACACTGGATTACAAAGGGGATTTCTTTAATATAAAAGGCCCGTTAAATATTCAGAGGTCCAAACAAGGCCAGCCTGTCATTTTCCAGGCCGGTGCATCTGAAACAGGAAGGGCTTTTGCAGCAAAATACGGAGAAGCGGTTTTCACACATGCAAATTCATTTGAAAAAAACAAAGAATACTATGACGATATTAAGTCACAGGCGGTTGAAAATGGCAGAGAAGAAGGAGAAGTCTTAATACTTCCTTCCCTGTCTCCAATCATCGGTGCCACTGAAGAAGATGTTAACCGGAAACATGAAGAAATTAAGAATTTGATTACCATCGATAAGGCACTGGAAGTATTAGGGAGATTTTTCGACCACTACGATTTCAGCCAGCACCCATTGGATGAACCGTTCCCTGATATCGGGGATGTCGGTAAAAACAGTTTTAGATCTACTACAGACAACATAAAAAAGAAAGCTGCAGAAAATGGCTCCACCTTGAGAGAAGTCGCATTGGATGTAGCCTCTCCCAAAGATGCATTTTCCGGCACTTATGAGCAGGTGGCGCATAAAATGATTGAATGGGTGGAAAATGGAGCAGCAGACGGCTTTGTATTCACGCCTCAGACATTCGGTGATCAGTATGATGAATTCATAGAATATGTTATACCGATTCTAGAGGAGAACGGTAACTATACGCGTGAATATGCCGGTGAAACCTTAAGAGAAAACCTGGGGTTGAAATTTAAAGAAAACCAGTATACAAAAAAAGGAACAAAAGTATAAAAGCACTATCATGAGCAGTATCAATTATCTGTACAGAGAGGAAGATACCATGTATGATATCGTAATTATTTCAGGCAGTCCCTCATCAGAATCGAGATCTCAGAGTGTATTGAAATATATAGGTAATATTCTAAAAAACAAAGGATTATCTGTCGGTCATATATCAGTCAGAGATGTTCCAGCAGAAGATCTAATGTTTGGCAATTTCAACAGCCCTGAAGTAAATGATATTGCGGAAAATATAAAAAATGCAAAAGGTGTTATCGTAGGTTCACCGGTTTATAAGGCAGCCTACTCAGGCGTATTAAAAAGCTTGTTTGATATTTTACCACAAGATGCTTTTAAGGATACACCGGTGCTCCCCGTTATGTCCGGGGGCAGCATCTCCCATCTGCTCGCTTTGGAATACGCACTTAAACCATTAATTTCAACGCTTAAGGGCACGACGCTTAAAGGTGTATATTATTTGGACAGCCAGGTTGATAAAACGTCAGACTCCCCTATTCAGGAAGCGGAACTGATACAGCGTACAGAAACACAGATTGAAGATTTACTAGAAAAAATGGATTTGGAGAAAAGTTTCTCATGAAACAACAAAAGAAGGCACCCGCCGGGGGTGCCTTCTTTTTATATGCTGTCGAGAGCCTGTCTTATGTCACTGATTAAGTCGTCTGCGTCTTCGATACCAACGGAAAGCCTGAACAACCCATCTGTAATTCCCCTGTCCTGCCTTTCTTCTTCAGTTAGTGCTTTATGACTGGATGTCTTTGGATGGGAAAGGATGGATTCCACACCTCCAAGACTCACTGATACGAGTGGGATATTGAGCTTGTCCACAAATACCTGAGCCTTGGATTCATCTTTTATTCTGAAACTGATCACCGCCCCGCCATGACTTGCCTGGGACAGATGAAGTTTATCTTCACCCGGATAATAAATATTTGTGATGCCTTCATGAGATTTAAAGAACTCATATAATTTATCGGTGTTCTCAGTAGATTGTTTCCAGCGAATCGACAATGTTTTAAGGTGTTGATTCAAAGTCCAGCAGTCATAAGTTCCGAGTCCCATGCCCATGACGACCTGCAGTTCCTGCAGGCTGTTTTTAATCTCTTCATCATTAACGATAACGGCTCCGGCGAGAACATCACTGTGGCCGCCTAAAAACTTAGTTGCACTATGGACAACAATATCTACTCCGAGGCTGAGCGGGCTTTGGCCAAGAGGTGTCATGAATGTGTTATCGACAATTGTAATCAGATTGTTTTTCTTTGCGATTTCAACAATCTTTTTGATGTCGGTAACTTTTAATGTCGGGTTGGATGGCGTTTCAATATATATCGCTTTAGTATCCTTTGTAACGGCATTCGCAACGCTATACAAGTTGGATTGATCTACTGCAGTTAGGTTGAGTTGATAGCGCTTTAAGATGGTTTTGCTCAACTCGTAAGTGCCGCCATACATATCGCTCGGCATTATAACATGGTCGCCAGGAGAAAAAGTCATTAATGCAGCAGTTATGGCGGACATGCCGGAATTGAATGCAAAACCATATTTTCCATTTTCAAGACGTGCAAGTTTCTCTTCAAGTTTCTCCCTGTTAGGGTTGCTGTTGCGTACATATAGATGTGCTTCCTCATCATCTAAACTTGGACGGAGGAATGCTGTGGAATAGTATAACGGCTGGTTCGCAGTATCATATTCTTTGCCGCGTTTATTATCAATAATCATGTCAGTATCTATAGAATTTTTCATATTATCCCCTTTTTGCTTTATTTAGCGCCTGCGTTAAATCAGCTTTAATATCATCTACATTTTCAATTCCGACTGAAAGTCTTAATAGCTTTTCGTCAATACCACGTTTTACTTTCTCTTCATCAGGCATATCAGCATGGGTCTGGGTAAACGGAAATGTGATAAAAGTCTCGGTTCCACCCAGACTTTCAGCGAATGTACAGACTCTGATATTCTCTAAAACTGAAGCTGCACTATATTCCTGTTTTAACCGTAGGCTGAGCATACCCGTCCTGCCAGCGTATAATACTTCGTCAATCGCTTCGTCAGCAGTAAAATGTTCCGCTAATACTTTAGCGTTTTCTGTAGCACGTTCCATACGTACATGAAGTGTTTTCAGGCCTCTGAGAAGCAGGTAGCTGTCAAAAGGAGATAATGTTGCTCCAATCATATTATGGTAAGCAGACAGCGTCTCTGCCAGTTGCTCGTCTTTAACCGTAACGACACCGGCCAAAACATCATTGTGCCCGCCGATATATTTTGTCGCCGAGTGAAGTACTACATCTGCTCCGTCACTCAATGGTGTGTAATAAAAAGGCGTAAGGAATGTATTGTCCAGTATCGTCAATATACCGCTGCTCTGAGCAATTTCATATAGAGAATGCAATGGTACTTCTATCATTGAAGGATTCGTTACAGGTTCAATGAAAAATGCTCTGGTATTGTCGTTCAATTTCTCTTTAACTGCATCAATATCAGCAAAATCAACATATTTAAATTTCACGTTATACTGTTTTTCATAAAAATCGAACATTCTAAAAGTACCGCCATAAAGATCGAAGCTCACCAGTACTTCATCGCCGGGTTTGAAAAGAGTGCAAACGAGTTGGATCGCAGCCATGCCACTTGACGTTGCGAAAGAACTCGCCCCGTTCTCAAGTTCAGCAAATGCTTCTTCAAAGTGTGACCTGGTAGGATTTTTAGTTCTAGTATAGTCGTAACCTGTGGATGCCCCAAGCTTTTCATGTTCATAAGCCGTTGCAGTGTATATAGGACTTGTGGTTGCCCCTGTCGAATCATTCTTGATACCTATTTGAGCTAATTTTGTTTCCATTTCTGGTAACCTCCTTTAATATAAAAAAGCTTTCGACACTCTACCTGAACTTTAATCAGGATAGAAGGACGAAAGCTAATCGTGGTACCACCTTATATTCACTGAAATATCACTATTCCAGCCTCATACAGTATATATGTTTACTGTGCCGCTATAATGGGCGGGACCCACCAACATCTTTTGAATGATGAAGCTCAGAGACCATATTCATTATTGATTCAATACTGCTTTCCAGCCCACAGCAGCTCTCTGTAAATTGTTCCAATAACTACTCTTCTCTTCAACGCTATTGTAGTTTTTAGTTAAACTATAAGTTTAGATTAATATACAAACTAAAAGGAATAAAGTCAACAATATTATCTGATATATTTAAATAATCAAAACTCACTTTTTAAATAACGCCGGGCGCACATGCTTTATGCCAACGTTATCCAATGTTAATATCAACTATTTTAAAAAATCGAATCCTAAAATTTAACACTATAACGTTATAGTGTTAAATTATCAAGTAACGCTTAAAAACTCAATTTATGCAATACTTTAAGCATGTCTATAACGCAGTTCGCATCAGTATAATTACAGCGCTATAAAAATTTTATGGACTTTCAATATGGAGAAATAGTGGAAAAACGTAGTGATAGACGTTATAATGATAAAATAATGATAAAACAATGGGAGATTGAATACATATGAGAGAGACAAATCATGCAGTATATTACACGACAGCTCAGGTTAAGGATATGGTTGAGCTATCTGATCAGAACGTCCGGAAATATGTGAGACTGTTGGAAGACAGAAAGTATGAAGTTGCAAAAGATGAACATAACAGACGCTTGTTTTCACAGGAAGATATAGCAGTACTGAAAGAGTTCATAAAGCTGGCCAAACAACCGGGATATACTCTCGAAACGGCAGCTGATGAAATTATCGAAAAAGTGCCGCATATAATTTCTGAGAAAAGTGGGAACACACCTGCAAATATTACTAATAATGATATCGATAAAATGCTTGGCGCCGTGATGGATAAGCTGGAAGTAATGCAGCAGGAGAATCGTGAACTCAAACATAACGTTCACAGTCTCGTTGAACGACTTGAAGCTTACAGTAAGTATAACGAACCTTTATCTTTGGAATATCGCGATAATAATGCGAATACTGAAACTGCTGAATGGGAATCTGATAAAATCAATGATTCTAATAATAATGAAGATACAAGTGAATTTGAAGAACCGCCCCGGGAAGAAAGCAGTCAAAATGAGCTTGCAGAAGAGAAGGCGCCTGCAGATGAAGAAGTGACTGCGGATGAAAAAACATCTGTAGAGGATTCCAATACTTCCAACATAGACATGAGCAACTACGGAAATGACGAAAACAATAATGACAATAGTCTTACACCCGATGAGAATACTGCAGAACAATCTCTTAAGAAGGAAGAAGAGAAGGGCGGATACTTCAGTAAGCTGTTTGGTATATTCAAGAAATAATTGTCGCAGCATACTAAACGATAAATATCGGCAAAGGAAATCGCAAATATGACGAATAAGAATTGGTTTCAAACGGGAATCGCAATTGTTATTACACTATTGATTGTTGCTTTAGCCATCCGGATTCAAGTAATATTTGAACCACTGTCTATAATATTAACTACGATTTTCTTCCCATTATTACTAGGCGGTCTGTTATATTATATTACTGAACCTATTCAGCGGTTACTGGAACGTCGCAGGACAAACAGATTATTAAGCATAACTGTCATATTCATGATTGTTTTGCTGGTAGTCATAGCATTGGGATCAATTATAGTACCAATGATTGCTACCGAAACTCAGAACTTAATCGCGAAAATGCCCCAGTTACAAAGGGAATTTGAGTCGCTTCTAGAATTTTTAATGACACAGAGAGAGCGTTTGCCTTTTGATATTCAAAAACAAGTGGATGAGACGATCAATCAAGCAACTGAGATATTAGAGAATTTGTCATCAAGAGTAATAACAGTGCTGGCGAATACGATAGGTGTGTTGCTTACGTTTATATTAGTCCCATTCTTTTTCTTCTTTATTCTAAAAGATCATGAGAAATTTATTCCTGCAGTAACAAAACCATTTTCTGGAACAGTCAAACAGTTTTTGATTGAACTTCTTTATGATATCGATTATACGCTCAGAGCATTTATACAAGGGCAGGTACTGGTCAGCGTTATATTGGCAACAATGCTTTATACAGGATATGTAATCATCGATTTAGACTACGCTATACTACTGGCGTTATTTGCATTATTTATGAATGTTATTCCTTTTGTAGGACCCTGGATTGCATTTGCCCCTGCATTACTCTTTGCTTTAGTCCAGGATCCTGTGCTGGCGATATGGGTGGCGGGGATCACCCTCGTTGCACAGCAGATTGATGCAAACATAGTAACGCCTAACGTTATGGGACAAACGCTGCATTTACACCCGTTGACTGTTATCACAGTTGTCCTTGCTGCAGGTAATATTGCCGGTTTTGTCGGCATGCTTATTGCGATACCATTCTATGCGGTTGTAAAAACGACGATTCAGAATCTATTCCGTTACCGAAGTAATATTGCTAAAACAATGATCAATGAATCCTGATTCAAATGAAAACGTTCTTCTCTCACAGAAGGACGTTTTTAATTTAAAGTTTAGGGGAGTGGTTGTAATGACAAAAGTAATATGGATTACTGGTGCCTCCAGCGGCTTTGGCATGGCAACAGCATTAAAATTACTCAGAGAAACTACACATGAAGTATGCGTAAGTGCAAGGCGTGCAGAACTGCTGGATGTCCTTGTTAAAGAAGGTGCGCATTCTTATCCTTTGGACATAACTGATCAGGGACAAATCCACAGCATTAGAGAAAGAATTGAAAGTGAAGTCGGAAATATTGATGCTGTACTCGTAAATGCAGGATATGGTGTCTATGGTCCCATTGAAGAGGTCCCCAATGAAGTCATGGTCAGACAATTCGAAGTCAATGTATTCGGTGCTGTAGAAACAATCCGTTCAGTATTGCCCACAATGAGAGCAAATTCGTCTGGCCGTATCGTGATTACAAGTTCTTCCGCTGCGCATGTATCGAGTGCAGGAATGGGGTATTATGCTGCGACCAAACATAGTATTAAAGCGCTTGGAACAGCATTAAGGCAAGAAGTGAAATCTCAGGGGATTGATGTAGTAATGATTGAGCCGGGAATCGTGAAAACATCATTTGGAGAAGTTGCTCTAGAGAAAAATTATATCAATACCGAAGGCGGCGCATATTCCCCGTTAATGAAAGAGCTGAAGCAGTACATGCTCAAAGCTTTTGACCGTGCGCCCAGTCCGGACAGGACCAGGGATATAATGGTTAAAGGCCTCATCGGTGAGAAGGTAAAACCAATTTACAGAACGACCAAAGATTCTCTCGTCTTGTCATATCTAAGCAAACTACTGCCTGCTGAAGCATATGACTTTGTTATTAGAGAAGGGATAAAGAGATTAAAATAAATAACGGGCTTCTTGCTTTAATTTAAAGTAAAACAATGTCATCATTAATGAGATGTCATTATTTCTTGAACAGGACGGATACTATGCTTGAATCATTTACAATTGGATCAATTGAGATTCCATCTTTATATATTGCGTTTTTATTGGCTCTGCTAATTTCTTATTTAATGATCTGGAATTCAGATGAAAAGAAAAATTTGTTCAGCTTTTGGTTAAACGGGGCGGCCATACTTTTCTTAATATATAAGCTTTCCTATATCCCTTTTAACTGGAGTTCATTTATCGAATCACCGTTAAATGTTCTTTATCAGAACGGAGGACAATGGGGTGTATTAATTGGACTTATCGTTATGTTCTTATACATGATATATCGCTCCAACAGTCTATATTATGCGGAAGCATACAGCATTTTCAGTGTTGCTTTTATAGCATTATATGGTGTTTTGGAACTTAGGGCAATTACACAGGGGCCGTATATCATTCTTGCTGTTGTATCGCTCGGCGCACTTGGCGCTATATACTTCATATGGCACCGTTTCAGAGTGATAGTGCTTATATCCATAACGCTGTTTATAATGCAGCTGATCGTGCGTTTCTTCGTATTTAATGGCGAAGTTATATTCTCATTGTCATTAATACAATGGTGGATTACAGGCAGCATAATTTATGTTCTGGCAACAACTGAAAAAGGGATGAGAGATGAAAATGGACCGCAGCTCCCATAAGGAGTAACGGTCCATTTTTTACTATAGTGCTGGTTTTGAAGAGGACATCGCTTTTTTAATACCAATGAATCCTTTTTCAACGTTTACTGCATTCTCATATCCTTTAGCTTTTAAAGCACTTAAAGCGATAGCGGAACGGATGCCGGACTGGCAGTGAACGTAAATTTTATCTTTTTTATCGAAGGGAAGGTCTTTATTAAGTAAATGACCATAATGAACCTGGGCAGCATCTTCTACATTTCCGGCACTATATTCTTTTGCTGTACGTACATCAAGTACTTTGGCATTTTTATAATCTGAAGCAAATATTTCAGTTGAAACATTTTCATAGCTGTCATTAAAGTACTTATCTGCTTTCTCTTCCGGGACAATAAGCTCAAGCTTATCATAACCAATAGAAGCAAGGTCTTTCTGCAGTATTTCACTGATTTTAGGATCAGCGATAACTGTCATCGGCTGATTGTAATCAATGTACCAGCCTGCAAATTGAAGAAACTTTTTATTATAAGGGATGTTATACGAGCCGTTCATAAAACTCTTATTGAATTCTTCCTTATTTCTTAAATCAAAAACCTGTCCAATCAAGTCATCTGGTGTATCGACTGTGACTTCTTTAAGATTAAATTCAGGAAGTCCCTCTTTATTCACCTTTTTCATTTGAGAAAAGTAAGTAGGGGGCTCCGGCTGATCACTTGTTAATTCGTCAATAAAACTTTGCTGGTCTTCTGTGTTGAATACCCAGTTGTTTACTTTCTCATACCCGAGTGTGGAGAGGGGGACAGCGCCTAGAGATTTACCGCAAGGCGAACCTGCACCGTGGCCCGGCCACACCTGCAGCAATTCAGGTAAATCTTTAATTTTTTGAATCGATTCGAACATTTGGTTTGCACCTTCTTCAGTGGCGCCTTCAGCATTTGTTGTTTCTTCTAAAAGATCCGGACGGCCAATATCTCCTACAAATAGGAAATCACCGGTGAACATACCCATGGAGATCTCACTGCCGGCACCTTTATCAGTCAGCATAAAGCTGATGCTTTCCGGTGTGTGGCCAGGGGTATGAATGACTTTTAATTCGACATTACCGACATTGATAATATCACCATCTTTTAAGAAAACTGTATTTTTAGGCACATTTTGATATTTCCAATCTTCATTTCCTTCATCGGATACATAAAGTGCCGAACCGAGTTTTCTGGCAGCATCTCTGAGACCGGATGCAAAGTCTGCATGAATATGAGTCTCAGTTGCATGAGTAATTTTATAACCTTCATTTTCAGCAATTTTTATATATTCATCAAGAATGCGTGATGGATCTATGACGATTGCTTCTTTTGTCTGCTGACATCCTACTAAGTAAGAGGTTTGAGAAAGCTTGTTGTCATACAGCTGTTTGAAATACATTACGCCACTCTCCTTATTTAAACTCTGCCTCAATTATAAGAAAAAATGAATGAAAAAGCATTGAATAAATGTTTTCTTAACAAAATTAAAAGAACAGATCTGAGATCTGCTCTTTTAATAAACTAATGAACTACGCCGTCACTAAAGTAACGGGTTTCTAGGAACATCTAACTTGTCCAGGCAACTTAAACGGTGCAACCGAACAGTGGTCGGATTATTTTACTACGGCCCGTCCCAGGCCTTTCCGATATTACTTGTATTGCAGGATGGCTTGGTTATCGCCTATCTGAAATATACCATCAAAACGCCGTCATCTCAAATGTTTAGTCAAAGTACAGGTCGTCCAAGACGAGATTCATCCCATGGTTAAAATCATAGGTTTTCTCTCTGATGACCCTTAATAAACTTCTCCGCAGGTTACAGCAATCAATGCTTTGATTGTATGCATGCGGTTCTCCGCCTGTTCAAATACTTTCGAGTATTCTGCCCTGAATACTTCATCTGTCACTTCAAACCCACTTTCTCCAAACTTCTCGTAAACAAGTTTTCCAATATCTGTTTCAGTATTGTAAATCGCCGGAAGACAGTGCAGGAAGATTGTGTTTGGCTTGCCTGTCATATCAATCATATCCTGATTGACCTGATAAGCGTTAAGAAGTTCGTACCTTTCATCCAATTGTTCTTCTTCACCCATTGAACACCAAACATCGGTATAGATTACATCACTGCCTGTAATCCCTTTTGCTATATTAGAAGTGATTACAGATTTACTGCCGGAAATCTCCTGCAGTTCTTTGGCCAATTTCTGAACAGAAAGTTCGGGTTGAAGAGAATCCGGTGCAACAATATTTATATTCACTCCAAGTATCGCTCCGGTGACGAGCAGGGAGTGTGCAACATTGTTTCTGCCATCTCCAACAAACGTCACTGTTTTCCCCTGGTATGTACCAAGGTGCTCCTTAATTGTAAGGAAGTCTGCGAGCATCTGTGTGGGATGCCATTCATTCGTAAGAGCATTCCAGACAGGGACACCTGAATATTCTCCAAGTGCTTCAACTGTATCCTGCTCAAATCCTCTGAATGCTATACCATCAAACATAGAACCCAATACTTTAGCTGTGTCTTCGACTGATTCTTTTGCACCGAGTTGTATATCATTCTTGTTTAGATATTCAACAGAGGCACCCAGTTTACCGGCAGCAACTGTGAAAGCAGATCTAGTTCTTGTGGATTGCTTTTCAAAAATGAGTGCAATATGTTTGCCACTCATAAAACGCTGAGGAATACCGTGTTTTTCTTTAGTTTTAAGATGTTCCGCGAAGTCTATTAGTGTCTCCAGCTCTGCTTTATTAAAGTCATATTCCTTTAAAAAGTTTTTGCCTTGAAATTTAATGAGTTTTAATTGTTTTGCCGCCCCAAGAAATCATCTCCTAAAAAAGTAATTAAGGAGTATTATACAATAAAACAGCTAAAAATCAAATAAATATTTAATAAAATGCATAATAATTATATTCAGATAAGTTAGTATAATGGATTTAATTCATTGGATTGACTTTGTATTCAAAATGGCATACAATACCGAATGGCGAACAAAATTAAAACATTATCGTCATAATATTCGTGTTAGAGGGGTAAAAACCATGGAAAATGTATTTGATTATGAAGATATACAGCTTATTCCTAATAAATGTGTTGTAAATAGCCGTTCAGAATGTGATACATCAGTTACGCTCGGCAAATATACTTTTAAGTTGCCTGTAGTACCGGCAAATATGCAGACAATTGTGGATGAGAACATCGCTTTGACATTGGCAGAAAAAGGTTACTTCTACATCATGCACCGGTTCCAGCCGGAAGAACGCATTAATTTCATAAGAGATATGCAGTCTAAAAACCTGATCGCTTCAATCAGTGTAGGTGTTAAAGAGGAAGAATATGCATTTATTGATCAGCTCAAAACAGAAGGGTTAATTCCTGAATATATGACGATTGACATTGCGCATGGCCATTCGAATGCTGTAATCAAAATGATCCAATATATCAAAGAACACATTCCGGAAACTTTTCTGATCGCAGGAAATGTAGGGACTCCTGAAGCAGTACGTGAACTTGAACACGCTGGTGCAGATGCTACAAAAGTGGGTATCGGACCGGGTAAAGTATGTATTACTAAAATTAAGACAGGGTTTGGTACAGGGGGATGGCAGCTCGCAGCATTACGCTGGTGTGCCAAAGCCGCTACTAAACCAATTATCGCAGATGGTGGTATAAGAACACATGGAGATATTGCCAAGTCGGTACGTTTTGGCGCTTCCATGGTAATGATCGGCTCATTATTCGCAGGTCATGAAGAATCACCGGGAGAAACAGTGGAACGGGATGGAAAGAAATATAAAGAGTACTTTGGTTCGGCCTCTGAATTCCAAAAAGGTGAAAAGAAAAATGTAGAAGGCAAAAAAATGTTCGTAGAATATAAAGGGCTGCTGCAGGATACATTGACTGAAATGGAACAGGATCTACAGTCTTCCATCTCATATGCCGGTGGAAATAATCTTGAAGCCATCCGTACAGTAGATTATGTAATGGTTAAAAATTCTATTTTCAATGGTGATAAAGTTTACTAATCAATTTTAATGATATTTTAAAATGCCGAATCCTATAAAATAATACAGGATTCGGCATTTTTTTATTCTTTACAGGGATTCATTCACTGGTATATTTGACAATCGCAAGTAAAAGTTGAAGCAAATCAAAAAACCGAACCGGAACGTTAAGTCCGCTTCGGTCACGTCATTATTTCCAGACAGATTCATCTAAATTATGCAGATCGTGATAACGATGTCTGGATTCGATCATCATTTTTTGCATTGTTTCAATATCCTCATTTTCAATTGCTGTTGTCAGCTGATCGAGCTGGTCTCTGAATCCGTCAATATGACTGAGCAGATGGTCTTTATTCATAATGAACAGCTCAGGCCACAATTTTTCGTTAATGTTGGTAATGCGTGTGAGGTCTCTGTAACTATCTCCAGTGTAAGCTTTCGTATTACGGTTTGTATCATCACTGTTAATGAGGGATACAGCAATCACATGGGCAAGCTGGCTTGTGAATCCGATGACTTCGTCATGGAAGTCGGGTGTGACGGAGGTAACATTTTTAAAACCGATCTGTTCCACAAGTTCAGTGAGCATTTTAATATTCTCTCCGCTGTTTCTCCCTGTGGGTGTGAATAAATAATTCGCACCCTGGAATACTTCACCGCTTGCGAATGAGAGCCCTCTGTTCTCGCGTCCCGCCATTGGATGACCGAATACGAAATCAGCATTATCAGGAAGAAGCGGTTCAATTTCTTCTATAATGGAGCGTTTCACCCCAGTTACATCCGTTAAAATAACACCTTCTTTAAAGTAGGGGGCATATGACTCTACTAAAGATTTAAGAATCATTGGATAGACGGAGAAGATTATCAGGTCCGCTTGCGGAATAATCTCTTCAGGATGTTCATATCCTTTTGTAATAAGTCCACTTTCTTCTGCATTCTTCAGCGATTCCGTGTCTATATCTATCGCATATATATCATGTTCAGATGTGTTATCTTTTATGGCAAGGGCAAATGAACCACCGATATTTCCCAGCCCTGCAATTACTATTTTCATGACAAACCTCCACTTTCAATATATTAAATTAGTATATACGTAAACAATTTTTCATGCAATCTAATATTTCTGATAATTCTGTATTGACAAAACAATCTAACCGCTATATAATTACTCTCAACACATCTCAAAAGAGGCGATTATATATGTTACTTACAAAACAACAACAACATAATCGATTTTACTTTAGCTATTTTTGATGCCGTTTGTACCCATCACCTGCGTACAAACGTAAAACAAACCTTTTATGTTTGTATCAAGTGATGGCTAAAGCATTTTGTGATGTCTAGCCATTTATCTAAAATAAGTGGCTAGAGAACCTGTATATTATTATATAAATTCCACCGCCACTTATTCTAGATATAAGTGGCGGTTTAATTTTTACCAAAATTTAATGGGAGGTTTTATTTTATGATTATTCACGTAAAAGAAGGCGCGAAAGAACAGGAAATTAAAGAATTGACAACAAATATTGAGGAGGCAGGTTTTCAAGTACACCGGTCGGATGGCAAGAACCGCACGATCATCGGCTTGATCGGAGACACTTCGAAAATTACAGAGAATGATATGAAGAGATATAAAGTAGTAGACGACGTTCACCGCATTTCAGCACCGTACAAAAAGGCGAACCGTCAGTTCCATGAAGATGACAGCATCATCGATATTGACGGTGTCAAAGTAGGGGCAGAGAACTTCATGGTATGTGCAGGCCCTTGTTCTGTAGAGAATGAAGAAGACACAGTGGCCCTTGCAAAGCGCCTGAAGGCTGCCGGAGCCAATACTCTAAGAGGCGGCGCATTCAAACCGAGAACATCTCCTTATGCTTTCCAGGGGCTTGGTGTTGAAGGACTTCGTATTCTGCAGACTGCAAAGCAGGAAACAGGCCTTCCTGTAGTAT
Organism: Salinicoccus sp. HZC-1; assembly: GCF_046736035.1. Lineage (GTDB taxonomy): Bacteria > Bacillota > Bacilli > Staphylococcales > Salinicoccaceae > Salinicoccus. Next base: position 153,441 of record NZ_CP177130.1, read on the forward strand.
CCGAATTGATGTCTACTGATTACCTTGATGATTTCGTTGAAATGGTCGATGTCATTCAGGTCGGTGCCCGTAACATGCAGAACTTCGATCTTTTAAAAGCGATTGGTAAAACGAACAAACCGGTTCTACTAAAACGGGGTATGTCAGCAACTATGAAAGAATGGTTGATGTCTGCCGAGTATGTTATGGCTGGAGGAAACGAAAACGTTATTTTCTGTGAACGTGGCATCCGCACTTTCGAAACAGCAACACGTAACACGCTTGACTTGCAGACAGTACCGGTAATTCAAAAAGAATCCCATCTGCCTATCGTTATTGACCCGTCCCACGCAGCAGGTATCAGACATATTATTCCTTCCATGGCCAAAGCGGCAGTAATGTCCGGGGCGAACGGTCTTCAAATTGAAGTTCACCAGGATCCTGAAAATGCATGGAGTGACGGTCAGCAGTGTCTGACGCCTGATGAGTTCGACGAATTGATGACAACAATCAACATGCTGCTCGAAATAGAGAAAAAGACGACAGGTATGGAAGCAATCGTTCAAAAATAATTAAAGGAGGGCGGCCAATGGATACACATGAAAAACTAAGGGATAGGATTGATAAAATTGACCAAGAGCTTATGGAACTGTTTGAAGCCCGGATGGAAGTGTCCAGCAGAATAGCAGACTATAAGCAGCAAAATGATATTCCTATTTTTGATGAAGCAAGAGAAGAAGAAGTTGTGGACAAAAATGTGGGAAGACTAAAGGATGAGACTTTAGAACGGCACGCAGCCTCGTTTTTCAGACATCTAATGGCGCTCTCCAGAAAACGTCAGCATGAAAATCTTAAAGATTACGAATCTCCCATTAATAATATATGAAAATCTTAGAAGCCGGGGTCCTGTACCTCAGCTTCTTTTTTTGCATAAAAATAAACACCGCCTCAGGCAGTGTTTATCATTTTTTCAAATCCGTCAAATTTTCCAGATTCTCCAGATTGTAATACGTATTTTGATATGTTTCATTGATCCAGTTATTAAAAAGGTTGTGTCCATGGCTTTTCCAGCTGAAAAGAGGTGTATTTGAGGAGTTATCACCCGGGAAATAGTTGTGTGGCAGATCTATATGCTGTCCGGTCGACACATCACGTTCGTATTCATTTTTCAGAGTTTCACGCTCGTATTCAAGGTGTCCGAATATGAACAGGTCGCGTTGGTCTTTGGAAGCAATAATATCAGGTCCGAACTCCGGATGTTCTGTAAGAATATTAAGCTCATGAATGTTTTTTAATGCTTCGATATCGATGGAAGTATGCCTGGATTGGGGGACATTGAATACGTCATCAAATCCACGCAGCATCGGATGCTCGGAGTTTAAATTCTCATATTTGAAAATACCGAAGAGTTTGCTTGGCAGTTCCTGTTTTTCAAGACCGAAATAATGATTCAAGGCAAATTGTGCACCCCAGCAGATGAAAAATCGGGAGTATACATGTGTCTGGGCCCAGTTGAGGATGTTTCGTAATTCTTCTATATAATCGACCTGATCGAATGCTAATTTTTCGACCGGAGCACCGGTGACAATCATGCCATCGAACCTTTGGTCTTTAATCTCATCAAAAGAATTATAGTATTTTTGCAAATGACTCGTCGGTGTATTCCGGCTGTGATGTGTAGACATGTATAAAAATTCGACATCAATTTGAAGCGGTGTATTGCCCAGAAGACGGAGGAGATGAAGTTCTGTCTCCTCCTTTTTAGGCATAAGATTTAAAACAAGCATACGGAGCGGACGAATATCCTGTGTGTGTGCTCTCGAAGCTTCAATGGTATATACATTTTCTTTTTTTAGGAGCTCCCGTACAGGGAGGCCTTCAATAATTTTAATTGGCATTTATATCGCATCCAAACCTTTTTTAAGGTCATCCAAAATATCATCGATGTGCTCTAAACCGACAGACAAACGAATTGTTTCAGGTTTCACGCCACCCTTAAGCTGCTCTTCTTCGTTAAGTTGTGAGTGTGTGGTGGAAGCCGGATGAATGACCAATGATTTCGCATCGCCTACATTAGCGAGCAGTGAGAAAAGTTCCAGGGATTCAATGAATTTTATGCCTGCATCATATCCCCCTGTAACTCCAAATGTGAATACTGCGCCGGCCCCTTTAGGCAGATATTCTTTTTGTAATTCATGATATCGACTGGACTCCAGTCCTGCGTAATCCACCCACTCCACTTTGTCATGCTGTTCTAAAAACCCAGCAACTTTTTGTGTGTTCTCAACATGGCGTTCCATGCGAAGAGAGAGCGTTTCAATTCCCTGAGTGAGCAGAAAAGCATTGAATGGCGAAATTGCTGCTCCAGTGTCGCGTAATAATGTGACTCTGATTTTGAATGCCAGTGCCGCCTCTCCGAAAGCTTCTGTAAAAATCAAGCCATGATAAGAAGGGTCCGGTTCAGTAAGCCCTGGGAATTTGCCGTTATCCCAGTTAAAGTTGCCGCCATCGACAATGACACCACCGATTGAAGTGCCATGTCCCCCGAGGAATTTAGTTGCCGAGTGTACTACAACATGTGCACCGTGGTCGATCGGACGACACAGATAAGGGGTTGCAAATGTATTATCCACAATAAGAATAATGCCATTATCATTGGCGATTTTAGCAAGAGTTTTAATATCCTCAATGTTACCTTCAGGATTACCAACTGTTTCTATGAATATTGCTTTAGTGTTTTCTTTTATTTCACGTGAAACATTTTCCGGATTTTTAGTATCTACAAGTGTTGCTTCAATACCAAATTTTTTAAACGTATGTGTGAACAGGGTATGCGTACCACCATAGAGGCTGGATGCTGAAATAATATGATCGCCTGCATTTGCAACACCCTGCACTGCATAAGTAATCGCAGCCATACCGGAAGCAACAGCAAGTCCTGCCACACCACCTTCAAGTTCAGCGACCCTTACTTCAAGCGCATTTGTTGTTGGGTTCATGAGCCGTGTATAAACATTACCTACTTCTTTTAACCCGAAAAGATCAGCCGCGTGTTTGGCGTCATCAAAGGCATAGGATGTTGTTTGATAAATGGGCAGTGCCCGTGAATTCGTTGTTGGATCCACTTCTTGTCCAGAATGCAGTTGTTTCGTTTCAAAACGGTATTCTTCAGTCATTTTAACGCCTCCATTAATTTTAAATAATAAAAAGAGTCTGCCTTGTTAAGATAAGGGAGACTCTCGCTTCACTCATCTGCCAGGGGGAAACCTGCAGGATTTAGCACCTTACTAAAAAGGTTGCCGGGTTTCATAGGGCCAGTCCCTCCACCACTCTGGATAAGTATTATTTAATTGTATTTCATATTACTAACTTTTTTCTGATTTGTCAAACACTTTAAAAGATTGTGATAAGAAGTGAAAAACTGCAATTAAAGTGATATGGGGAGGCGATGTAATGGAAATTTTCGACTTTATGATCATCATGCTGATAATACTTGCACTGGTTCTGTTCATAATCAGCCGCAACTATTTAAAGAATACAATGAAGGCTGCTACCAGAGCCGGCCAGCTTGAAGAAATGACGAAAAAAGTTTTAAAGTATGAACATGAAGGTAAAGGTAAGAATGAGACGATAGAGAACCTGATGAGAGATTTTGATTAAGGCTATCGTGAAGCGGAATATGTTTACAACAGGACGATCGAACGTAAAATACGAGGAGGAAAAAAATGAAAATCACACAACCTGATCCGGTATTTTTAGAAGGCGGAGACAAAGCAGTAATTCTTCTGCATTCCTTCACCGGCACTACAAGAGATATGAAAGAACTTGGAGAACACTTGAATTCCAATGGGTATACAGTATATATACCAATATTCGAAGGACACGGCATGGGGCCGGATCCGTTAGTAGAATCTGGCCCGGAGGATTGGTGGAATAACGTTGTTGAGAGTTACGAACTGCTTAAAGACAAAGGATACGATAAGATTTCAATCAGTGGTGTATCGCTGGGCGGTATATTATCCCTTAAAGCGGCATTTTCATTAGAGGATATTAACAGTGCTGTAGTTATGTCAGTGCCGCAGGGCAAGGACATTGAAGATCTTAACAAAAGAGTAGTGTCCTATACAGAAAATTTCATGGAATTCGTGGGCAGAAGTGATGAAGAAATTGATGAGAAATTGAAGGGGCTGGAAGAAGAGCCAATGGCATCTTTACCGGAATTCGAATCATTGATTGATGAAGTCCATAGTAAGCTCGGAGAGATTTCAGTGCCTTTGGCTGTAAAGTATGGCGGGAAAGATGCTGCTTTATATGAAGAAAGTGCGGATCACATATACGATGAAATTGAATCGGAAGCAAAAGATATGAAAGTATATCCTAATACCGGACATCTCATGACGAAAGGAAAAGATAAAAAGCTGCTTTTTAAAGATATATTAGATTTTTTTGATCACCACAACAAATAACGCTGCCAATCTGGCAGTGTTTTTTAATTTCAGGATATCTCATTTGTCATGATTAGTTAAGAAGTGTACTATTAAGTTACTATTTAAAAAATTCGAAAAGTATATGGAGTGGTTATTTTGGTAAACATCAAGGATGTCCTGAAGATTGGATTTGCCTACACCGGTGTCGTAGTCGGTGCTGGATTCTCCACAGGACAGGAGATTCTCCAGTTCTTTACGAATAACGGTTTCATCAGTGTTTTCGCTGTATTACTATCAGGGCTTCTTTTACTATTCACAGGTAAATGGACAGCTGACGTAGGGTACGACCTTAAGTCAGAATCCCATGTAGAATCGATTATGAATATATTTGGACCCGTGTTCGGAAAGATTATTGATTACATATTGGCGTTTTTCCTGTACGGCGTGGCAGTCATCATGATTGCAGGTGCCGGATCGACATTCTATGAAAGCTTTGGTACACCGCCCTGGCTGGGCGCATTGTTATTGGTTATTGCAGTGTACATAACTTTAAATTTAAATTTTAATAAAATTGTAATCGTTTTAGGTGCAGTCACACCTTACTTACTTGGTGTCGTTATCATCATTGCAGTTATCACGTATTTCAATTCTCCACTGGCCCTGACTGAAGCAGATCAGTTTGCAAAACCGGAACTTACGGTCAACGGAGCCTGGTGGTGGGATGCAATCACTTACAGCGGGTTCACTATCGCTGTAGCATTTAGTTTCCTCACAATGATGGGATCAGATTCCAAGTCCCGTAAAACAGCCGGTTACGGTGGGATTGCCGGAAGTATCATCATTCTGATATTAATGCTTCTGATTAATACGGGTATCCTCTCGAGGCTTGATGCAGTAAATGATGTTGCATTGCCCATGCTGCTGCTGGGGAATGAAATACACCCTCTTTTAGGAATATTGCTTGGCATTGCAATGTTACTTGTTATTTATAATACGGCTGTAGGAATGCTATATCCTTTCCTGATCAGATTCTTCACCCCCAAAAGCAATGGTTACAATATTCTGTTGCCGTTATCACTAATCCTCGGTTATATTTTGAGCTTTGCTGGATTTGCGGATCTGGTAGGAACAGTATATCCGGTAATGGGATATCTCGGGCTAATATTGGGAGCAGGCCTATTTATCAAATGGATTGCTTTAATGGGGAATAAGAAAAACAGATCAAAAGTTCAGTAGTAAAAGAGACTAAGATATAAATCGGGAATATTCGACTTTTATAAATTCAAGCCCTATTCTCCACTAAATTTTTTCTAAGATAATAAAAAACACTTTCCACTTTGAGCACTTATTTACTCAAAATATGGGAAGTGTTTTTTTTCGCGGAAGATTATGTCCCAGCCTCTTTATTTTATAATGACATTCATATTTTTCAATACTTCGAGTGTTTTATCGTGCAGATCTTCATTTGAACTGCCGACAAGGTCTTTATTAACAGTGATATCAGCCTGGGGGAAGATATTTTGTATGACCATGAGATTGGCCAGTATACAAATATTAGTTTCCACACCGATGAATTCTATGGTTTGGTTGGTTTCTACTTCCTCCTGGTATTCCTCCTGAATTTTTTTAGCTTCCTCCGGAGGTATCCCGTAGAAAGTTTTTACGTATTCATCACCATAGTTTTCCAGTAGAGCAAAAAACTCAGGATATATGGTTTCATCAAATCGAATGCTCTCAGTGGATCTCCGATCATGTTCAAATTCAGGATAGAGGTTTTTTGTATATATAATTGATTCATTATCATCTATGGCTTTTTGTATACGTGCAGTGATGTCGTTTTTTATTTTTTCCGTCCATTCACCATAACTCGAACCAGAGGCATCAAATGTATCATTCTGCAGATCTATAGCTACAAGCATGTAATCCCTTCCCATCTCATTTATATGCTTTCTTGATATAATATACCCGATATCTTGCATTTTTAAAGGTGAAATTTTATTAGGAGACGTCAGAGAGAAAATCTATAATTTTAACCATAGGATGAATCTCGTCCTGGACGACCTGTACTTCAGCTAAACATTTGAGATGACAGCGTTTTGATGGTATATTTCAGATAGGCGATAACCAAGCCATCCTGCAATACAAGTAATATCTGAAAAGCCCGGGACGGGCCGTAGTAAAATAATCCGACCGCTGTACGGTTGCACCGTTTAAGTTGCCTGGACAAGTTAGATGTTCCTAGAAACCCGTTACTTTAGCGACGGCGTAGTTCATAATGAAGTTAATTAAACATCGAAAGCCTCCTAGGGTTCCGCTGCATTCGCAGGTCAGGTCCGAGAGGAGGCGCATGGATAAATTTCCATGACACGGAAGGACAAAAGCCTGGGAGAGAATAATATTCTCATCCCGGGTTTTTTCATATTATTATGGAGGGTTCAGAGTAATGAATAATCAATGGATTAAAGTTGTCATAGCGAGTATTTTTGAAGTCGGCTGGGTTATTGGACTGACGCATGCGGATGCATGGCATGAGTGGATATTTACACTTATCGCGATATATGTCAGTTTTTACTTGATGATTAATGCCGGTAAATATTTACCGGTCGGAACAGTTTATGCTGTCTTCGTTGGCTTAGGTGCATTTGGTACAGTACTTTCTGAAATTGTACTATTTGGTGCACCGTTTGTGCCGTTGAAAGTTTTATTGATCGCATTGATTCTTGTAGGTGTTATCGGCCTCAAAATGGTCACAGATGACGGCGATAAAGAGGAGGTACAATAATTATGGCATGGTTTTCATTAGTTATTGCAGGTTTGTTTGAAGTCCTGGGTGTATTATCCATTAATAGACTTCACAGAGATAAAAATATAACTTCATTATTAATATTGCTCGGCAGTTTTGGTTTATCTTTCACGTTTCTTGCCTTCGCACTTCAGACGCTGCCGATGGGCACGACGTATGCAGTATGGACAGGTATTGGCGCATCGGGCGGGGCACTTTTAGGCATGTTTTTCTACAATGAATCCAAAGACTGGAGACGTATCATGTTCATACTGCTCATCATAAGCGCAGTGGTGGGGCTGAAGTTGATTTCATAATTCATGATGTAAAATAATGCGTTTCAATACTGTCTTCATTAAGCAGTTCAAGCAAAGTGCGGGTACTTTTTGAATGAAATTTCACGTCAGGAGTAAGCAGGTGGAAGTAACGGTTGAGTTCTGTACTTTCTTTGTTGATAATTTTCAGGGAGCCGACTTTCAGTTCTTCTTCAATGGTATGGCTCGATAATAGTGTAAGGCCAATACCGTTTGCTACAGAACTTTTTACCGCCTGCGTGCTGCTTAATGTGATGGTTTTGGGGTGAATGTCGAGGGAAGCAAATAAATGGTTCTGGTAACTTCTTGTTCCCGAACCTTCTTCACGGATAATCCAGGTTGCTTTCTCAAGCGCCTGTTTATTAAGGTCATCAGGCATATTTTGATTGCCGATAATATACAGGCGGTCTTTAAGCAGCCGGGTGATGTTTAGGTCTTTGTCGGTTGCACGTTCCTCATCTTCAATAATACCAATATCCAAATCATGTGATTTAACCATTTTAATAATGGAAGTTGAATTGCTGATTGATACTTCAGGCGAAATTGCAGGATGCTTATTCAACAGTTTCGCAATCTTTTTTGGAAGAATGTACTCACCATATGTATAACTTGCTCCAATATTAATGGGCCCTCTGGATTCATTTTGCAGGTCTTGTATCAAATGCTGCATTCTTTCATTAATGCTCAGCATTTCTTTGGCGTAATAATAATAAATTTCTCCCGCAGGATTAAGCTTTATCGTTCTGCCGGATCTGTCAATGAGAGTAACACCAAGCTCTTCCTCAAGTTTTTTAATGTAACTTGAAACAGCAGGCTGGGTCATGTGCAAAAGCTCAGCAGCCTGGGTAAAGCTCTTTTTATCTACTACTGTTACAAAAACTTTAATTCCCTGATTAATCATATTAGGACACCCTCTCATAAATCATCACTTATAGATAACATAATTATATACTATTTCATTTATCCTTCATATGGCGCTATCATAAATATGGAGGCGTTATTATGATCAGCTCTATTAGAACAAAAGGGTTTATCACCGGTATTTTATTTACACTGGTGATTGCCATATCAGGATTTTCACTTGCAAAATTGCCGGTTTTTGAATATATAGGTCCGTTGGCTACAGCAATAATAATCGCTTTCATATACAGGCAAATATTTGGATATCCATATAAAATAGCATCAGGTATACAGTTTTCTTCTAAAATTTTACTTCGTGCCGCTATTATTCTATACGGATTGAAACTGAACATTGATATCGTATTTGCGGAAGGCCTGACATTATTGATGCAGTCTGTCATTGTCATTGTTTTCTCAATCGGGGCCACGTTTATATTTGCAAAAATGGTAAAGGCAGATATGAATATTTCCATGTTGGTAGGTGTAGGCACTGGAGTCTGCGGAGCAGCGGCAATCGCAGCTGTTGCACCCATCCTTAAATCAAAAGAGGAAGATACAGCCATAAGTATAGGCATTATCGCACTGCTGGGAACTGTTTTTTCGATTGGGTACTTATTTATCAGACCATATTTACCAATGGATTCCCTTGAATATGGAACATGGGCCGGTCTGAGTCTGCATGAGCTTGCCCATGTTGCACTCGCTGCAGAACCGATGGGAGAAGATATACTGGCCATTGCGCTGCTCGCAAAGCTATCCAGAGTGTTTTTACTGGTGCCTCTTTGTTTTATATTAATTTTCTTTGTCAGAAGAAAACAGAACAAGGAGAGCATAAAAAAAATACCTTTCCCGTATTTCCTGATCGGTTTTATAATTATGAGTTTGTTTAATAGTTATGTATTGGGCACACACATTGCTGTAAATGCAGAAGTTATGCAAGCAGTTTCTGTTTTCACTTCTATTTTGCTTACGATGGCTATGACAGCGCTGGGTCTGAATATTAACTTGAAGGACACAATGAAACGGGCATCGAAGCCATTTATGGTAATATTGTTTGTTTCCTTATTGTTATCGCTGTTTTTTTACATGTCCATATAAAAAGCCGTTTCCTTTTGGAAACGGCTGGGCCTTTTGAAAGATTAGATAAGGAATTGCTCAACATTTTCACTGTTTGTTACAATCAGGAATACTTTTCCTTTATCCATTTCAGCTTCATAATTTTTAGATTCAGATTCGTCAAAGCCAATATTTTGAAGTTTGGTGCGGAGTTCGTCACCTTTGCTCTCGAATGGTGCTTTCACAGCATCTCCTGTGTCCATTTCTTTGGCACCGATAGTATTGATTCCTGTATTTTTAGCAATTCTTTTCGTCCTGTCATCATCGTGTGAAAGAACATAAATATCTTCATCTTTTACATTATTACCTGAAATCTTTTTAATGTCTTCCTGAAGTTTCTCATCGTTTTCATATGCTTTGATAAAAGGTTTCATAAAGATTATTCCTCCTATAGCAGTTTTGTTCATTACAGTAATTGATTTCCCCGTTTAGTGTCTTTAAAACATTCTGCAGTTAACATTCCAGGTCCTTTTGAACTTCTCTTATTTTTGTCATTGACAAACCATACTTAACTCATTAATATTACAATGTTATGCTTGAATTAATTTGGAAGGTGGGCACAGCATGAATGCAGTTTTAGTCGCTGTTTTAGTTATGATTATTCTGAGTTTATTCAGATTAAATGTGGTGCTTGCATTATTTATCGGAGCACTTGCCGGAGGCATTGTTGCCGGGATGCAGATCGCAGATATCATCACGGTATTTACCGAGGGTATTGTTGGAGGGGCAGAAATTGCTCTGAGTTATGCATTGCTGGGAGGGTTTGCTGCTCTGATTGCGTATAGTGGCATCACCGAAGTTCTTGTTAATTTTATTATTAAAGCATTGAATAGAGAGCAATCAAAAAAAGCGAGGATTATCGCCAAAACTTCCATTATAGCTGCACTTCTTGCTATTGCTATAATGAGTCAAAACTTAATCCCTGTGCATATTGCCTTCATACCTATTCTTATTCCGCCAATTCTCAGCTTAATGAATGAGCTTGAGATCGATCGGCGATTGATTGCAGTAGTTCTTACATTTGGATTAACGTTTCCATACGTCATATTACCGGTTGGCTTTGGCCAGATATTTCAGAATACAATTGTTACAAGCTTTGAAACTGTGAGCGTGGACATTGCATTTGGTGATGTCGCTCCCAACCTGCTTATCCCGGCCGGCGGGTTTGTCGTGGGGCTGATTATTGCGCTGTTCTATTATAGGAAGAAAAGAAATTATGAAACAGTGCAAATCGCTTCACAGCAAAAAAGAGAAGTCAGCAAGACGACGGTTGTTACTGCAGTGTTATCAATTTTAGCCACTTTTACGATCCAAATAAGTACAGATTCAATGATTTTTGGGGCACTTGCCGGAATTATGATTTTCTTCCTGTCTTTTCAGTTTAAGTGGAAGAATTTAGACACTGAACTGATTAGTGGCATTCAAATGATGGCATATATCGGTATTGTAATGCTTGCTGCCAACGGATTTGCTTCTGTTATAACAGAAACAGGACATGTTTCTTCATTGGTGGAAGGTATCGCAGAAGTACTTACCGGTCAGAAAATTCTTATCGTCATGTCGATGTTAATCGTCGGTCTTATCGTTACGATGGGGATTGGATCATCTTTTGCAACAATACCTATCATTGCTAGTATTTTCGTTCCCATGGGTATTGAACTGGAGTTGTCGATGGCTGCAATTATTGCAATCATCGGTACAGCGGGTGCGTTGGGGGATGCAGGATCTCCCGCATCTGATTCTACTCTGGGTCCTACTGCCGGGCTTGATGCAGATGGACAGCATGATCATATTTGGGATACATGTGTACCAACCTTTATATTCTTAAATATTCCCGTGCTGATAGCAGGTTTTATAGCAGGAATGATTTTATAATACTTTTGCGAATCCATTACATTAAGTAATGGATTTGCTAATGTGAAAAACTTTAAAAGGGGAAAATAAATGTATCATACGGGTTCTAAACGGGAAATGTATGCACAGCTGATGAGAATACTCTGGCCGATACTGATTACCCAGATTTTGCTTTACTCCATGAACATGATAGATACTATGATGTCCGGTCGTGCAAGTGTCGATGATCTGGCAGGTGTTGCCATAGGATCAAGCTTTTGGGCACCGGTGTCGACAGGAATCAACGGAATTCTTCTTGCCGTCACTGCAATTGTTGCAAACCTGATGGGTGCGGATGAGAAAGAAAAAGTGCATAATACTGTGACACAGGCGATGTATATCGCGTTGTCCCTTTCTGCATTCGTAATTCTAATGGGTATGATTTTCCTGGATGATCTACTCGAAATGATGGAATTGACACCGGCTGTTCATCATATCGCATACCATTATCTGATTGCATTGTCTGTTGGTATTATACCGTTATTTATGTTTGGAGTGGTCCGTAATTTCATTGATGCACAAGGACTTACGCGTGTATCGCTATACGTTATTTCCATGTCGCTTCCATTGAATATTTTCTTTAATTATGGGTTGATTTTCGGTAACTTCGGTTTTCCTGAACTTGGTGGAATTGGCGCAGGGTATGCAACGGCGATTACATATTGGCTCATCTTCTTCATTGTCGTATTTATGACTTTCAGAGTAGAAACGCTCGCAGCATTTAAATTATTCAGGAAAATCACGCTGCCATCATTCAGCGTGATGGTATATCATTTGAAAATTGGCGTTCCAATCGGTGTGTTGCTGTTTGTGGAAACAAGTATCTTTTCATTAATGACATTGCTCATCGGTATTATGTTTACGACAGATATCATTGCAGCAAACCAGATTGTGCTGAACTTTACGACCATGTTATTTATGATGCCGCTCAGTATTTCAATGGCGATGACGATCGTAATTGGATTTAGTGCAGGAGGCGGTAGATTTGAAGATGCAAGACGTTATAAGATGATGGGACTTGTGACAAGCCTTGGCTTAATCTCTGTAACGTCCATACTTCTGTTTTCATTCAGGGAACAAATCTCATATTTATATACAAATGATCCAGCCGTAGTCGCCATCGCTGTACCTTTATTTTTATTCGCAATCATTTATCAGCTGTCGGATGCATTGCAGGCATTATTTCAAGGGATACTCAGAGGATATAAAGATGTCACGGTTCCCTCGATCATCGCCATTTTCTCTTATTGGTTCGTCGGTCTAGTCACCGGGTATGGGCTCGCAAGATATACATCACTCGAAGTATATGGATTCTGGATTGGTATTTCTCTCGGATTAACATGTGCTGCTCTAGGTTTCTTTATTCGTCTCAGATTCATAGAAAAAAGAAATATGTTTACAAATGGAGAAAGTGCGCAATAGAAGAGTATTCTGATTTAATGAGAGGAGTATTAAGATGAGCGGAACAAACAATCCCTTATATAAACATTACGATGGCAAATTTGAAAAGCAGGAACAAGCGTACCCGGGTCTCCAGAACAAAATGCATCCAGTACCTGATTGCGGCGAAGAATCATATGTGGGCAATAATCAGTTAAAAGGTAAAAAAGCACTTGTTACAGGAGGAGATTCAGGTATCGGGCGTGCAGCAGCGATTGCCTATGCTAAAGAAGGGGCCGATGTCGCAATCAGCTACTTGCCTGATGAAGAAGCAGATGCACAGGAAGTAAAAGAAGTCATCGAAAAGACAGGCCAAAAAGCAGTTCTTCTTCCGGGTGACTTAAGAGATGAAAAATTTGCAAGAGATCTCGTACACGAAGCGGAAAAAGCACTCGGAGGGCTGGATACATTAGTATTGAATGCAGCCATACAGCAATTTGAAAAAGACATCAGGAATCTTTCTACTGAACAGCTGACTGATACATTCACAGTTAATATTTTCTCAAATGTATGGATGCTCCAGGAAGCGCTGCAGCATCTGCCGGAAGGCGGCAGTGTTGTCGTTACGACATCCGTGCAGGCTTTCGAACCTGCCGGGCTCCTCTCAGATTATGCAATGACAAAAAGCTCACAGGTCGCCTTTGTCATTGCGATGTCTGGACAGCTTGCGGCAAAAGGAATCCGCATCAATGCTGTAGCACCCGGACCGGTCTGGACAGTATTGCAGGTGGCCGGCGGACAGCCTCAGGACAATATTCCGGAATTCGGCCAAAACACGCCATTAAAACGTGCGGGACAACCTGTAGAGCTTGCTGACACTTATGTGCTTCTTGCCTCAGACAAAGCGAGTTACATTACTGGTCAAGTATATGGCGTTACAGGCGGTATGCCTATAAATTCATAATAATAAAAAGCACTTCCCACTTTGAGCGCTTATTCACTCAAAATATGGGAAGTGTTTTTTGTGCGGAATATTATATCTCAGCCTCGTTTTTTATCTCAGGACTAATCTGATCAGCTTTTGAAAAATCTTCAGATTTGGGTATCTGAAAGGTATATCGAATAATGTGGTTTGTTCCAGTATGCTTTTCTCATGAGTGAATGTATCAAATGAATATTTTCCGTGATACTTACCCATACCGCTGTTACCCCGGCCTCCAAAAGGAAGATAAGGAGTTGCAAGATGATACATGGCATCATTGATTGCACCGCCGCCAAACGGCACTTTCTTTATTACTTCCCGAGCTTCTGATTTGTCTTCTGTAAAGACATAAAGTGCCAGCGGATCCGGCATATCACGTACATCAAGAATAGCTTTGTCTAAATTATCAAAAGATAAAATGGGAAGTACCGGACCAAATATTTCTTCCTGCATTGCTTTGTGATCGAATTCGACATTGTCTATGACAGTAGGTTCTATTGTACGATTGCCCGAGTCCGACCCCCCACCATATACAACATCGCCTTCGATTAGATCTTTCACACGTTCGAAGTGATTATCATTCACTATGCTCATATATTTACCATTCATGAAATTCTTATGATAAAACTTATGAGTGTAATACTTAATATAATCAATGAGTGCTTCCTTTATGGAACTTTCAGCATAAACAAAATCAGGCGCAACACAGGTTTGTCCGGCATTTGAGAACTTTGCCCAGACAATCCGTTTTGCTGCGAGTTTTAAATTTGCATTTTTGGTCACGATGGCAGGAGATTTACCGCCAAGTTCGAGTGTTACCGGTATTAGATTATCTGCAGCGCTTTTCATTACAATTTTTCCAACATGTGAACTTCCTGTATAGAATATATAATCAAAAGGCAGTTTAAGCAGTGCCTGGTTGGTCTCTATTCCACCTTCTACTGTAGCGATATACTCAACAGGAAATACAAATTCCATTATTTTTCGTATGACTTCCGCAACTGTTGGCGTATGTTCGGAAGGTTTCAATACAGCAGTGTTACCGGAACAGATTGCACCAATTAAAGGAGCAATAGTGAGATTGAATGGGTAATTCCACGGAGCAATGATCAGTGTGACGCCATAAGGTTCTTTATAAATTCTGGATTTTGCTCCGAAGTGAGTCACTGGTGTTTTCACTTTTTTGGGTTCCGACCATTCTTCTAAATGTTTTAATGTATGACTGATATCATTATAAGCGTAACCGATCTCAGTTAAATATGCGTCTGATTCCTGCTTGTTGAAATCTTCAATCATGGCACTTAACAGTTCATCTTCATAAAATTTAATGCCTCTTTTTAATTGTTTCAGGGCATCCTTTCTAAATTTTATATCCCTCGTCCTGCCGGACTGGTAGAATTGTTTTTGTTTCGCATAAATTGATTCGTACATTGATTATCACTCCTCATATTATAAATTACCCGTTTCTTTTCCAGTTAATGTTATAGATTTCATATGCAATAAAGCAAGTTCATTGTCTGATATGATAGTTTTTATTCTAAAATTTAAAAAAAGTGATTATAGACCGATTTTTAAACAAAAAATATTGCATTTTTAAAATTTCTCCCTATAATTAAGTTAGCTATAAGAAGCAGGTGACGGGATGAGAACGAAATTTAGAATTATTGAAGGCAGACTGACAGCATATCAAATTAGTGAAGCCCTCGGCATATCAATCGACACGGCCAATGATTTATTGGATGAAAAATTGAAGATTGAAGATTTAGAGCCGGAAGTCATAGAGAAAGTAGAAACATTAGAACAAGCATTATTTGAGCAGTAAAAAGATTATAGACGGGCAACCATCTTTTTAACTTAATATTTATATCTCTATAATAAGCGGATTTTGGAAACCATACAGTTTTTCATTTTGATTGTTAATATATTACCGTGTGGTATAATTTAAGATACTTCATGATTATTGATTGGGGATGGTGAAATTATGGATACTGGCTTAAACCTTAAAATGTTATCTGAAAAGCTAACTGCATATCAAATCAGTCGCGCGGTGGATATTTCCCTGGAAAAAGCTCAATCAATCATTGATAAAAAGATAAATTATGATGAGTTCGACTCTGAAACGATAGAAAAACTCAAAAACTTAAATGATAAATTAAATAATTGACCAGCTGAGAATGGAAAAGTCCATGCTCGGCTTTTTTTTATAGGACTTTAGTCGGTTTTAAAAATTTTTCGCAGATGGTAATATTAATTTAATCAGGAATGTTTTCGTAGAAGGAGAATTTTAATGAATCTGCTTATTATTTCAGGAAGCGCATTTCCTGGATCCCATACCAATGCAATCGCTAAAATCATTGAATCATTAGTGGAACAGCCTGAAAATAAAGTAACCGTGGTTGATTTATGTGAATTGGATATTCCGGTACTTGGCCAGGGAAAGTCAAATGGTGCAGAAAAATTAAAGCGTCTTGCAGAAGATGCGGATTCTATAATAATCGGCACGCCAAACTATCATACTTCGTATTCAGGTATTTTAAAGAATGCATTGGATCATCTTTCGATAAATGAATTTGAAATGAAGCCCGTAGGCCTTTTCTGTAACAGCGGCGGTATGAGAAATTCCGACCCGCTTACCCAACTGAGAATGGTGATGAGGGGTGTACATGCGATGGTGATTCCCACGCAGGCATCCACGTGCGACACAGATTTTGAGAAAACGGATGAAGGCTATGTTTTAGTAAATGAACAGATTAAAGAACGGCTAAGTTTAATGATAGACATGCTTGTTAAACAGGCGCATTCAGAACCAGTAAGCATCTGAGAATTCAGGTGCTTACTTTTTTCGGGTTTATGGGATAGAATAGTGAAATAAGTGAACTTAAGATAAGGAAAAGTGATGGATGAAAGAAAAAACAAAGCAGGATCTCCCAGTTTTAGTATTGCTCGGTATTATGGTGATATTCTTTATCACTTTTTTAGTCGCTGAAACAACGCTCTTTGAAAAAGCCAAGGAGGATGAGGATATTTATATTCATAGTTTTGAAGAAGCAGTAGAAATTCAAATTAACAACAATACATTAGACTTGAAGATTGAAAACGGAAGTGCGCTGGAAGCGGAGGATGAAAATATCAGAAAGGCGATGGATATCAGTCAAAGCAGTACTGATTTTCAATTTTTGAAATTGGACGAAACGGTCAACCTGACTGCAGAGCAATTAAATGAGTCATTAAAAGGCAAAGGCATTCTGGAAGGTCATGGAAAAACTTTCTTGAAAGCACAGAATAAATATAATCTTAATGCTCTGTATCTAATCAGCCATGCCCAAATTGAAACCGGCAACGGTAAATCGGCACTCGCACAGGGTATCAAGGTGGAGGACGGCACATATTACAACTTTTTCGGCATTGGTGCATTTGATAAAAAGGCGGTATCAGAAGGTTCAAGTTATGCAGCAAAATCAGACTGGTCGTCGCCCGAGAAAGCAATTATGGGCGGTGCCAAATTTATAAGGGAAAACTATGTTTCCAAAGGCCAGGATACGCTCTATGCAATGCGGTGGAATCCGGAAAATCCAGGCAGCCACTTATATGCTACTGACATCGACTGGTCAAAAAAAATTGGACGGATATTAGAAAGTCATTATAATAAACAGGATATCTCAGCAAATGAATTCTATAAAAATTATTATGCCGAAGAATAAAGAAAAACACCTCATTTTTGAGGTGTTTTTCATATTACATTATTTTTCTAAGAGACAACTCTCCATGGATGGGTGTATATATTAAATGATTCTCCCCGTATAAATCCAATTGCAGTAATATTCAAGTCTTCTGCAAGTTTGATGGCCAAATCTGTAGGTGCTGACTTACTCAGAACGATGCCCACTCCAATCTTAGCTGCTTTTGTAAGGACTTCTGAAGATATTCGCCCGCTGAACACCAGCACTTTATCTCTGACCGGAATCCGGTTCTCTATGCAGTAACCATACAGCTTATCCAGAGCGTTATGTCTGCCGATATCACCGCGATGCACAACCATTTTTTCAGGCGTGCCCAAACTGGCGTTATGAATACCGCCGGTTTCTTTGAAAATCGTACTTGTATCCTGCATTTCTTTCATTAACACTGTGCACTGGCCGGGTGTAATCGTCGTTTTGGACATCGATACTTTGGCGGTATCCACATCACTTTGGAAATAGAACTGACGGCTCTTCCCGCAACAGGAGCCGAGTATGCGTTTCGAATATGTGAAATGATCTGTTGGTATATCTTTATTTAGCTCAATGTGACAAAACCCGCCATGATCATCCAAGTTCATTGATTTAATGTCACTGAATTTACGAATTGCGCCTTCGGAGGCCAGAAAACCCATGACAAGCTCTTCCAAATGATCCGGTGAGCAGACAAGTGTTGCAAATTCTATATCATTTATGTAAATGGTGAGAGGAAATTCTTCAGCGACAGTATCTATTGTTTCTTCAAATGTACCATTATTATATCTGGTGATTTTGCGATCGGAAGTAATTTTCAACATACGGCCTCCTTTTCGAGTTTATTATATTGAAAACGCTTTATTTATTCAATATAATGTTTATTAATTCGTTGCATAGCATTTAACCGCGTATATATTATAGTATGATTTAGTGTTTGTTTTGTAAACATATTAAACTAGGGGGGACTAATTTGAAAACAAGAAAAAATCGTTGGTTGATCGCATTGGCGGGAGTGGGGATACATATTTCCATTGGTTCTGTGTATGCATGGAGTGTATTTACAACCCCATTGCAGACTGAACTTGGATGGAGTTTAAGCAATGTTTCTTTCACCTTTAGCCTGGCCATCCTATTTCTGGGATTATCGGCAGCATTTATGGGACATTTTGTGGAAGCCAAAGGGCCAAGGGTATCGGGTCTGGTATCGACAGTATTTTTTGCATCGGGTATGGCGTTAGCTGGTCTGGCTGTTCAGATTGAGAGCTTGATGCTCCTATACTTCGGTTATGGTGTACTCGGTGGAATCGGCTTGGGGATTGGTTATATCACCCCAGTTTCAACATTGGTAAAATGGTTTCCGGACAGACGTGGAATGGCAACTGGTCTTGCGATTATGGGGTTTGGTTTTGCAGCGATGCTCGCCAGTCCGGCAATGGAATGGCTGATCGTGAATGTAAGCATCGCCGGTACGTTTTATATTTTGGCGGTCATTTATTTTGTAGTGATGATTGCATCAAGTCTTTACCTGGAACGTCCGCCGGAAGGTTATAAACCTGAAGGAGTTAATTTGGATGAAAAAGTCACTGCCAGGAAAGATGCAGTGCAGCTGACTGCAAATGAAGCGATTAAGACGAGACGCTTTTATTTCTTATGGCTCATGCTTTTTCTGAACGTAACATGCGGAATTGCGATTCTTGCTGTGGCAAGTCCAATGGCGCAGGAGATTGTAGGATTATCTGCAGGTGCTGCAGCTTTGATGGTAGGTATTATGGGTGTCTTTAATGGCGGAGGCCGTCTGGTCTGGGCATCGATTTCAGATTATATCGGCAGACCTAATTTATACTCAATGTTCTTCATCATACAGATTGCACTATTCCTGTTGCTGCCCTCAGTCAGCCATGCACTTTTATTCCAGGTTATGCTGTTTGTCATTATATCCTGCTATGGTGGGGGATTCTCTGCTATTCCAGCATATATCGGAGATATATTTGGTACGAAACAGCTTGGAGCAATCCACGGCTATATATTGACGGCATGGGCGGCGGCAGGTTTAGTCGGTCCATTCATATCTTCAACAGTTTACGAAGCAACGCAGAGTTATACGTTAACCCTTTATATATTTGGAGCCCTGTTCATAGCAGCACTGATTATCTCTATAATGATCAGGTCAGACATTAAGAAAATCGAAACGGCAGCTAAAATCAAAGCTGAAAATAAAGAGTCTGAAAAGTTGATAAAGCCGGGTGCTGAGGTACAATAGAAGTATAATATTGTTAAGGAAGTGTGATCATGGGAAAAACGTTGCATCCTGGCCCAATGAGTAAAACAAAGAAATGGGATCCGAGCCTGTGGGCAAGTCCGATGCCATTCGGTCTGACTAAGGTAAAACCCCGTCATATTAGGGACACAGCTAAAATTGCATGGGATAATAAAGATAATTTAAACTATGCGAAAAATATTATTACAAAAGGAGTCTGTGATGGATGTGCACTCGGTGTCGGCGGTCTCCAGGATCAGACACTTAAAGGTCCACATATGTGTACGACACGCTTTAACGTACTTAGATTAAATACGGCACCACCGATAAAACCGGAAATACTGCATCAGGACATCGATGAATTGCGCAAGCTTTCAAGTGCGGAACTCAGAGAACTTGGCCGTATTCCCTATCCAATGATGCGTCGGAAAGGCGACCGTAAGTTCATCCGTATTTCATGGGATGAAGCGATGGATACAGTAGCCGGTAAAATGAAATCCCTCGATCCAAAGCAATTTGCATTTTACCTGACAAGCCGCGGGATTACGAATGAGTCATATTATACTGCAGCAAAAGTTTCCAGATTTTTAGGAACAAACAATATTGATAATGCTTCAAGAATCTGTCACTCACCAAGTAAAACAGCGATGAAACGCTCCGTTGGAGTGGGCGCTTCCACTTGTAACTATCAAGACTGGATGGGAACGGATGTCCTTGTGTTCTGGGGCAGCGTTGCTGCGAACTCAAGCCCGGTTTCGACTAAATATATGATGGAAGCGAAAAAGCGCGGTACTAAAATTATTGTTATCAATCCTTATAAAGAACCTGCCATGGAAAAATACTGGGTGCCTTCAGTACCGGAATCAGCACTTTTTGGCACTAAAATTGCAGATGATTTCTATGAAGTGAACATTGGTGGAGATATTGCAATGATGCACGGTATAATGAAGCGTTGGTTTGAGATGGAGGAAGTTCAGGAAGGTTCCGCAATCAACCATGAATTTGTCGATGAACATGTAAACAACTACGCAGAATTAAAAGAAACTGTAGATCGTCAAACCTGGGAAGAGATTGAGAAATCTTCAGGCATCGGCCGTGAACGTATTGGTGAACTTGCGGAGCTCATGGCTAATTCCAAAAACGCCGTTATGGTTTGGGCGCTTGGTTTGACAATGCATAAACATGCAACAGATAACATTTCCCAAGTATGTAATCTCGCACTCCTAAGAGGTTGGCTGGGTAAAAAGTACAATGGTCTGATGCCGCTTCGCGGACACTCGAGTGTTCAGGGTTCAGGAGAAATGGGAGCCGATCCATTTGTACTTCCTGGCGGAGACTATGATGAAGCGAACCGTGAACGTATCGAAAAGGTATGGAACTTCGAACTGCCTGAATGGCCCGGGGATTCCGTCGGCATTACCATCGAGAATGCGATGCTTCCTGATGATAATGAACGTAAGTTGAAACTTTACTATATGTCCGGCGGCAACTTCCTGGAAACCATGCCCGACCCGGATTTTGTAGCAGAAGCTTTATCAGCCTTGGAAATCCGTGTGCATCAGGACATTATTTTAAACACTTCCACCTTGCTGGATGCAAAAGAGACCGTGATTGTTCTGCCGGCTAAAACGCGCTATGAACAGGACGGCGGCGGACTGTCGACTTCGACGGAACGCATGATCTATTTTTCTCCTGAAATTGAAGGGAACCGTAACCGTATTAAAGAAGCCCGGAGTGAATGGCAGATCTATGTCGATCTTGCCAAACGTGTGAAACCGGATGAAGCGCACTTGGCGACGTTCAATTCCGGCCAGGAGATACGTGAAGAGATTGCGAAGGCTAACCCGCAGTATGATGGGGCGCAGCATCTTAAAAAATCCGGTGATGTATACCAATACGGTGGCGCATGGCTGTGTGAAGGCGGCGTCTGCCCGACACCTGATGGCAGGGCGAATCTGATCAGCATCGATATTCCCGATAACAACAGAAAAGCCGGGGAGTTCAAACTGTTGATGAGACGCGGTAAACAGTTTAACTCCATGGTCTATGGGGATACGGACGCATTTAATGAAATGGGGCGCTATGATGCCTTGATCAATGCAGAAGATGCGAAGAAACACGGGATTCAAGAAGGCGAACCCATCGTAATCTATAATGTGAACGGAGTATTCCAGGGGGTTGCCAGAACCGCGGATATTAAAGCTGGGAACATCGGTATCCAATTCCCGGAAGGCAACTATCTGGTTCCTAAAGGCATTTATGAAAACTTTGCAGAGATGCCTGACTACACAGTAGATGTGAAACTCGAGAAGGCAGATCATTTCAATGCCAACAAAGACAGGCAATATTATGAAAAGCCAGTGGCGGAGCTGGAAGATAATCCGAACTAGCTATTAGCAGATGACCGGCCCGAAGGGGCCGGTTTTTTTTATTTTGCATCTAAATATTTCGATTCAAAGTATTCAAACAGGTGCTCTTGTGCTACGATATTAAAAAGTCTGAAAATAAAAGACGTAAAATAAAAAGGAGAAATATTATGGAACGATCACAGTGGGGTAGTAAATTAGGGTTCGTACTTGCCGCAGCAGGTTCCGCGATAGGTCTGGGTGCGCTATGGCGCTTTCCGTACATGACAGCAGAGCACGGAGGCGGGGCATTTCTTCTTGTATTCTTGATTCTTACTTTATTTGTCGGAATGCCGCTGTTGCTCTCTGAATTTGTAATCGGGCGGGCAAGTCAGCGAAACCCAATCGAAGGATTTGAGTATTTAGGAAATAAAAAAGCATATAGGATATTTGGCTGGCTCGGAAATATTGCCGTATTCCTGCTGCTGTCCTTCTACAGTGTTATCGGCGGGTGGATACTCATCTATATGATTGTAGCTGTGGGAGAGATGGTAAACCTCATACAGCTGGATAATTACGGTTCAGCTTTTGAAATGATTATTGCAAATCCTCTTTACGTATTAGTAGCTCAGGCGGCATTTATATTCCTGACTGCATTTATCGTAGCGCAAGGGGTTCAAAAAGGATTAGAACGTGCATCAAAAATAATGATGCCATTGCTCTTTGGGTTATTCCTTATTGTCATCATCCGTTCAGTGACTCTGCCCGGTGCAATGGAAGGGATTAAATTTTTCCTCACACCAGATTTTTCGCTAATCAGTTCAGAAGGAATTCTCTATGCACTGGGGCAATCATTTTTTGCATTGAGTATTGGTGCAACTACGATGATTACATATGCATCCTACCTGGGCAAAGAACAGAATTTAACACAATCCGCACTTTCCATCGTTATAATGAACGTTACAATTTCAATAATGGCAGGCCTGGCGATATTCCCGGCGATTGCATCATTAAACATGGAGGCCGCGGAAGGTCCTGGACTAATATTTATAGTGCTTCCGCAAGTATTCGCTGAAATTCCACTGGGAATGCTCTTCTATATTTTATTCCTGGGTGCATTTTTATTTGCCACACTCACGTCCTCCATATCAATGATTGAAATCAACGTCGCCAACACAATTAAAGGGAATGAAGGAAAACGCAGAAATATGGCATACCTTTTCGGATTCCTCGTGTTCCTGGCTGGTATCCCTTCAGCACTTTCTTACGGCGTGCTCAGTGATGTCATTATATTTGGCCGCTCGATATTTGATAATGTCGATTTCCTGGTCTCCAATATACTATTGCCGACAGGGGCACTTATCTCAACAATATTTGTAGGATATATCATCGATCGCCGTATAACGTTGGGACAGCTCAATATTGATGAGAACAGCAAGATGTTTGGGTTGTTCAAGTTCTGGATATTCATGCTCAGATATGTATTGCCGGTTGTTATTCTGGTTGTATTCGGTGTAAGTATCTTTGGCTAAATGAGAAAAGACGGAAGGATATAACATATATTCTTCCGTCTTTTTTATTGTTGAATAAAGAGAAATAAAGTATAGAATTAAACTATGTAAGATTTTCTGACATCGATTAGGAAACCTAAAAAAAATGTGGTAATCTTTTTACATGATTTGAGGTGGTCGTTTGGACAATGATCAATTAAGACGCAACACAGCCGTGTTTCCCATGTCTTCAGCAATGAAACTGACTGGTCTGTCAGCCAGGCAAATCAGGTATTACGAATCACTTTCTCTCGTAGTTCCAGAACGCACAGAAGGCAACCATAGACTATTTTCAATGAATGACCTGGATGTTCTGCTGGATATCAAGAACTACATGGAAAAAGGATTTACCATGAAAAGGATAGGGGAACTTCTTAATGAATCTCAAACAATTGACACCCCGGAAGTACTGAAGCACGTCGAGTATCAAAAGCCAATGTTGAACCGTGGCGATTTATCAAGGTTTTTCAAATAATAATCAGGAGCGTGAGCTATGAAGAATTTTACCAGAGAAGACATTAAACGTATTGCTGAAGAGGAAAATGTCAGATACTTACGACTGCAATTCTCCGATATTTTAGGAACGATTAAAAATGTAGAAGTGCCAATCAGTCAGGTTGACAAAGCATTGGACGGAGAAATGATGTTCGATGGTTCTTCAATAGAAGGCTTCGTGCGTATTGAAGAATCAGATATGTATCTGGTTCCGGACTTGAGTACATGGACCATCTTCCCGTGGACAGCCGGCAAAGGAAAAGTAGCCAGATTAATCTGTGATATTTATGACGTAGATGGCAAACCATTTGAAGGAGACCCGCGCTCTAACTTGAAGCGTGTTCTCAAAGAAATGGAAGAGATGGGCTATTCAGCATTTAATCTGGGGCCGGAACCTGAGTTCTTCCTGTTCAAGTTAGATGAAAAAGGAAATCCGACAACGGAGTTAAATGATCAAGGTGGCTATTTCGACCTGGCGCCAACAGACCTGGGTGAAAACTGCCGCCGTGATATTGTACTGGAACTTGAGGATATGGGATTTGAAATTGAAGCCTCCCACCACGAAGTAGCCCAAGGCCAGCATGAGATTGATTTCAAATATGAAGATGCAATTTCTGCATGTGATAATATCCAGACATTTAAACTCGTTGTTAAAACAGTGGCAAGAAAGCACAATCTGCATGCAACATTTATGCCTAAACCGTTATACGGCATCAATGGTAATGGAATGCACTTTAACGTTTCACTTTTCAATGGAAAAGAAAATGCATTTTATGACGAAAATGATGAAATTGGACTCAGTCAGGATATGAGATACTTCATGGCAGGTATTTTAAAACATGCGAGAGGATTCACAGCAATTTGTAATCCATTGGTGAACTCCTATAAACGTCTGGTGCCGGGTTATGAAGCGCCGAGCTATATCGCCTGGAGTGGCAAGAACCGTTCGCCATTGCTCAGAATACCAAGCTCCCGCGGTCTTTCAACGCGTGCAGAAGTGAGGTCGGTCGATCCATCTGCCAATCCTTACCTGGCTCTTGCAGCCATCCTGATGGCGGGATTAGAAGGTATAAAGCATAGAACCGACCTG
Organism: Salinicoccus sp. HZC-1; assembly: GCF_046736035.1. Classification (GTDB taxonomy): domain Bacteria; phylum Bacillota; class Bacilli; order Staphylococcales; family Salinicoccaceae; genus Salinicoccus. The sequence continues at coordinate 178,664 of NZ_CP177130.1, forward strand.
CCTTCACCGGTGAATGAAAATATTTATGAAATGACGCGTGAGCAACGTGAGGCAGTAGGGGTGGAGGATCTGCCATCCACACTTTATACGGCGTTAAAAGCACTCAGAGAAGATAAAGTCATCCAGGACGCTCTGGGACCGCATATATACAGACAATTCCACGGTAACAAAAGTGTGGAATGGGATATGTATCGTTCCCAGGTTTCAGAATGGGAAATCGACCAGTATCTCAATCAGTACTAATAAGGAAAGTCCGAGACCAGAGTCTCGGACTTTTTTTAGTGATTTTTAAAGTGTTCTGATATATCTTTTTTCATCAATTGAATGTTTTCCTTATACTTTTGATAGTCTTCATTTGTAAAATCGGTATCTCTGTACCGTGTCTCCATGTAAATTCCGAGCCTCTTCTGGTCAATGATCTCCTCCAGGTTAAGGCGTCTGATCCATTCTGTAATTGTTTCGTTGTGGTAACGTCCCAAATTTCTTGCAGCAAGCCACTTCTCAAAGCCGAAATATACTTTTCTCACCCGGTCATCCGGTGCTTCTAATTTCTCATGAGCTGATTCCCGTTTTGTGCGTAATATTGAAGCGGATGATTTTGCAGTTTCGGCCTTCCGCACAGCAGAAAGCCGCTCTCTTCTTCTATAATATATATAGAGTCCGGCAATAACAGCAATAATGAATAGTATGGCCATGATTGTATCGAGAGGTATTTGGGATAATGCCGACTTCTGATCAAAACTTTGTTGAAGTTCTTCGCCTTCCTGCGCTTCGTTCTCTTCATCCATTTCCAATTGAGGCGGCTCAAATTTTATATTTTCAAGTGTATTAAAAAGAGGACGGAGCAGGAATATCAATCCATTTAACAGCATTACTATAATATACTTTGCGGCAAAGGCGATATAATGATATATCCAACCTATAAAAATCCCAATCAGCAGAAATGCGCCTGAGGCAGCAAAGAACATAATTAGATTTTTGCTCTTGGAGTAGCCATTATCGATCAGGTAGACAATGATTCTGCCGACAAAGAAAAAGACTAAAAGACTCAGGAATATTAAATGAAAATGCATTGAATAATTTATAGTCGCTTCCGTTGTCAGGAGGTTCGTGCCAATCAGCAGCAGAAAAGTAACGATGAGCGTTATATGTGAAAAGACATTATCGGCATCATCATGCAGATACTCGAGTCTTAATAACGGCAGATAGGCAACTAATACCGCACCCAGCCAATTAAAACCGAGCATCAGAGCAATGATTAAAACAACAGGAAGCATGAAATATATCCTGCCCAGTCTGAGATACTTCACAATAAAGAAACTTATAATCATCATTGCTATGACTATAACTGTGAATGGAAAGATTAAAGCTTCTTTTCCATTATGCACATTGAGAAATAAAATGATGAATAATAGTAAAAACATATCGGTAAGATAGGCATGCGCAAACTGGGAAATGTATTTTATTCTGCTCACGTATATGCCTCCCTGTCGCTTTCAATTCTAAAAGGAACAATACCAAAATCATTGAGTTGGAATATGCTGGCACCTTTTTTATTGAAGGCCGAAAGTTCCTTTTTGATGGCATCGTCAGCAATACCTGTAAATATAATATGAGTAGGTGTCTCTTCATGCAGCTGGACATGTCTCAAAAGCCTTTCGAAATCCAGCGTATAAGTAACGGTATTGAGGCGCGCCAATGATTCGAGTGTCCGTTTGTAATGTAATTTGCCTGCGCCTTCATCTAAACGGAAAAATGAATGATTCTCAAATGTCACCATATTTGTAATGATTCTGTATGGTATATCAGCTTGAGTTGCCCGAGCGGTTATAAAAGCGAGTTTTTCAAATATCTCTTCAATATTTTTAGGTGGGGCATAAGAATTTTCAGATCGCAAATTTATCAGAATCATCCAGCTGATTTTAGTGGTTTTTTCATAGATTCTGGTTTGCAGTTCACCGGTCCGGGCGGAAGCTTTCCAATGGATATCCCGCATATTATCCCGGGGGAGGTAACCTCTTGTTCCGGTTGTCATCAATGGATCGGAGAAAAGGGCATTTTTCTGCATGAATGTGCCTTGGGCCATTTGGTTTTTCATTTCTTCGTTATGTACTGCATAACGGTCGGGATAAATAATGATTTCATGATCAATTTTCCCTTTTTGCTTAAGATCAATAGAATCAAAACCGAAAATTTGAGGGATGCGTATTTCGGATTTGAAGATTTTACTGACCCCTCTGGAATCTGCTCTGAATGGCACTTCAAGGATAATCGAACTTTTCGGCATTACAGTGAATTTGATGGCAGTAATGGTGTGTTGTCTGATGCCGGTCGAGATATCGTGATCAAATCGGATGTCATCCCCGGCAGACAGGGAAATCTGTCCGTCGAGTATTGGCAGGATACCGTCCTGTGTTATCTTAATGCGAATGACATCAATCTGATTTTTATACATTCGGATTTCTTTATTCAATACTTCAATGCTGAGTCTTTTTGAAATATTTTTTTCATATAAATAATTAAGTAATGCAAATGATATAAAGAGTCCTAATGAAACAGCAATCATCCGGTTCAAATTAATACTGTAGAAGATATTGATAATGAATAGAATGGCAGCAGCACCGATGAAAAAGGTCATTGCTTTTGAATCTTTAAAATCAGTTTTAAACCCCATCTCTCGCAACCCCATATTCAACAGGTACGTCTGATGAATTAATGATGTCGGATACAAGCGCGGAAGCATCGGTAACCGTAATGCCTTCAATGTTTAATACTAGACGGTGGCCGAGAACATAAGGGGCCACATATTTAATATCGTCCGGTGTTACATAATTTCTGTTATGGATTAATGCTATGCCTTTAGCCGCCTGCATCAGAGCAATTGTACCGCGTGGCGATACACCGACCTCGATATGCTCATGGTTCCTTGAGTTATGTATAAGATCAAGAATGTAATCCAACGTCGTATCGTTTACTTCCATCTCGGATAATTTATACTGTAATTCAACGATTTCATCTTTGGAAAAAACCGGCAGTACATCATTCAATGCATTGTTAGTCCCATGGAGGTTCAGCATCATTTTCTCTTCTGCCCTTGAAGGATAACCCAGGTTTATTTTCATTAGGAAACGATCCAGTTGAGCTTCAGGCAGGTCAAAAGTTCCCTGTTTGGATTCGATTGGATTTTGGGTGGCAAGTACGATGAATGGTTCTTCGACGGGTATGCGTTCCCCATCAATGGTCACTTGCTTTTCCTCCATCACTTCAAGCAGTGCGGACTGTGTTCTCGGTGTTGCCCTGTTGATTTCATCTGCGAGCAGAATGTCGGTATTCACAGGGCCGGTGCGCAGTTCAAATTCCTGTGTCTTCGGATTATATATATTTAATCCTGTAATATCAGAAGGCAGGACATCCGGTGTGAACTGGATTCTTTTAAAAGTCCCTCCGATTGCCTGGGCGACTGCCTTGGAAAGCATCGTTTTACCGGTACCCGGCACACTCTCAAAAAGAATATGTCCTTTTTGCAACAGGCTGACAAAAATAAGTTCCACAACTTTTTCCTGTCCAATGATTACTTTACCCACTTCATTTTTAAAATGATTAAGCTTCTCCTCAATATTCATGCGAAATCCCCCTCATATTATTATCTTCATTTTAATATTGTCAGTAGAAATATACAATTTTATTGATGAATTGTGCATGAATGCAGGCCTGCGGGGGAATGAACTTAAAAATGGAGGGATGAGGATGAAAACACATTATAAACTCGTTATCCTTGGCGGAGGCGCAGGAGGTATATCAACTGCAAGCAGAATCCTTGGTAAAAATAAAAAGTTGAAGAATGACCTGCTCATCATAGAGCCGAATGATTATCATTATTTCCAGCCGGCATGGCCATTAGTGGGCAGTGGGGAAGTGAAGTTGGAATCAACCTGGAAACCCATGGGTGAAGTAATGCCAAAAGGCTCAAGATGGCTTCAGGAAAGAGTTGAAAAAGTAGATCCCACAGCAAGGGTTGTAACCGCGGGGGATTATAATATTGAATATGATTTCCTGGTAGTCGCCATGGGAATCGAGCTGAATTATGAAGCGATTGAGGGACTGCCGGAAGCACTGGGCACAAACGGCATATGTACCAACTATTTGGTGGACCATGTCGAATATACCTACAGCACATTAAAACAGGTGAGGTCGGGAAATATCATCGTTACGAAACCCAAGTCCAAAATAAAAGGCGGTGTCTCTGCTGAGAACTCGTTGTTCACAATGGATGATTTTTTGAAAAAGCATGAGAGAAGTGCAGATATTATCTTCCGAAGCGGAAAACCGGAAATATTCGAAGTGAAGAAATATGATGACAGCCTGCAGAAACAGATGAATGGAAAACACATCGACTTTGAGCTGAACGAGGAATTATCCAAAATCGATGCACAAACTAAGGAAGCGGTTTTTGAAAATACTGAAACAGGAAAGAGAACCACCATACCATTTGAAATGATTGTTGTGACACCGCCGATGCATGGCCCCTCTGTACTTAACGATTCGGATCTTTTGGATGACGACGGATGGGTGGATGTCGATCCACATACGATGATGCATAAAACCTATACAACAGTATTTTCACTGGGGGATTCCTCCAGTTTACCGACAGTTAAAATGGGAGGTGCAGTCAGGAAGCAGGTGCCGGTCCTTGTAGATAATATACTGGACCGGATGAATGATAAAGACCCATCCCATGAGTATGACGGCAAGACAGCATGCCCGATTGCAACAGAATATGGTGAACTTATACTAGCTGAATTCGGTTATGACAGAATACCTGAAGAAACGACATTTCTTGATCAGTCAGATGAAAATATATTTCTATATCAGTTTAAGAAAAATATGCTGCCGATCATGTATTGGTATGGCATGCTGAAAGGGAAAGCATAAAAAAACCCCGATGCATATACTGCATCGGGGTTTTCGTTTATTCATATATTGTAAAATCTTCAGCTAGGTCTTCATGGTCTTCGTCAAGGTTCGTCTCGGAAATATTTCTGGCGTTATAACCGATACGTTCCAGATTACTGATAAGATCCACGTACAGCAGGCCCCCATCTGTGGAACAAGCCCCTTTGTTCATTCTTTTGATATGCTGTTTTCTAAGTTTGTTTTCAATCTTATATGATTTTTGACTGAGCCTGATTACCTCTTCCAGCTCCTGAGGGTTGTATATATCAAGGGAATCTATTGATTTTTTGAAAGATTTATATACGTGATTATAAAGATCATCAAGCCCTTCTCCGGCTGTTTCGGAAATGTCTATATTCTCTCTGAACTTTTTATTATAGGATTCTGCATAATCATTTATTTGAGAACCAACTTTATTGAGTATGCGGGTGATCTCCAGCAATGTTGCCTGTCTTTCACTGTCTTCAAGAGTGATGTCATACTTTGATGCATCGATTAAATATTTTCTTATACTGTCCTGTAAAGTATCTACTACGTTGACTTTTTCTTTTATTTCTTTGTATAGCTTGTTATCTCCGGTTTTGCTGAATTTATGCGTGTCATCTAAAATGCTGAGGATCAGGTTACCCAGGTTTTTAACTTCGCTGTGTGCACCTTGTAAAGCAAGCGCTGGTGAACGTTTTAAGAGAAGAGGATCAAGCTGGTTTGGTTTGAAATCCTCTGAGAAATCTCTGCCTGGTACAATTTTAGTCACAATCCATGCGAGCGCGAATATAAATGGCAACTGTATCAAAGTATTTGATATGTTGAAGAATCCATGGCCAAAAGCAATTGTCATTTCCGGATTCAAATTCAGGCTGCCCTGAAGGAATGTAATAAGGCTTACGAATAACGGCATAATGATCATGAATATCGCAGCCCCGATTACGTTGAAAATTACATGTATAGCAGCGGCGCGTCTTGCAGCGATTGATCCGACAAGCCCTGCAAGAATGGCAGTGACTGTCGTACCGATATTATCTCCCAAAAGAATAGGCATTGCTGCACTCAAGTCCAGCAAATCATTTGCATAAAATCCTTGGAGGATTGCGATTGTTGCACTCGAACTCTGAACGACAACCGTGAGTAATGTGCCGGTGGCAAGTCCAAGGAAAGAATTATCGGACATATTCAACATCAAATTCGAGAAACTTTCCAAGTCAGCGAGTGGTTTCACGCCCTGCCCCATAAGCTCAAGCCCGTAAAACAGGGCACCGAAACCAAATAGCACTCTTCCGATATTGTGGATTTGTGGTCTGTTGCCAAGGAAGAAGATCATAAATGCACCAAGTGCAAGAATTGGCAGTGAATATTCACCGATATCCAAACCAATGATAAACGCTGTAACCGTTGTACCAATATTGGCACCCATGATTACTCCGATAGACTGTCTTAAAGTCATGAAGCCGGCAGAGACCAGCCCAATAGTTATTACAGTTGTTCCAGAACTGCTCTGAATGAGCACTGTAACGATAATACCTGCAATAATACCTTTAATGGGATTGGAAGTCATACGATTTAAAATTTCGCGTAAGCGATCACCTGCAGCCGCCTGCAGCCCGTCTCCCATCATTTTTATACCAAAAAGAAAAATACCAAGTCCGCCGAGAAAAAGAAAAATGACTTCCATCGGACTGAGTTCCATAAATATTCCTCCACTTAGGCACCGGAGCGCCTTTACATTATTTTAATTTACTTTACATAATATTTACTTTTGATCTCACGGATTACATTATAAGATGAAATATACTAAAATGCATTAAAATAAATAAATTAACCCGGGTTAAATTCTTCCATTTGATGGAATCGCTTAGCTGACTGAATTTTAAAAAATCTCATTAAAACTTTTCAGATTTATTATTCAACCATAAAAAAAGGCGATGAAATATTAAGAATCATCGTAAAGTTCAGTCGACATTGGTCACCCAATGTGAGAAACTTAAATTTAACTTAGACTCTACTGTAAACAGGAGGAATTAGCTGTGACTGTGGTACTATTCGATGTTGATGGAGTATTTCTCAGTGAAGAACGATGTTTTGATGTCTCCGCGCTGGCAGTGCATGAAATGCTGTACAGCCCCAGATACTTAAATCTGGCAAAAGAAAAATTTAGAACGGACTATACTGATCAGGAGATAAAATCAATCCGCACATCCATATTCAGTAATGATAAAGTGTTGGACCGGTTCAAAAAAATGGGACTTAACTCCAACTGGGATATGTTGTTTGTAACATTCTCCATTTTGTATATTAATCTGATCAAAGAGTCCAAGATCAATGTAGAAAATGTGGATATTTCTGATTTGTATATTGTAGGGGAAATGCTGAAAGATGTGGAAGTGGACTACAGCCTTGTAGTGGACTTTCTTGAGGATGGGAACTATACAAAAGATTCTATATATACGGAATTGATTAATTATGCCCGTCAGAGAATTGATATCCCGGATCCGGATGTTTTCGACATGCATGGTCCAATCTGGCATACGGGCCAGTATAAGTATCAGGAATGGTATTTAGGAAGTAATGATGTTAAGACTTCTACCGGGATGAAAGCGGAAGAAGAGGGCAAACAAGGGTTCATTCATGATGAAGAATGGATTCGTCCGCCGGAAAATATTAAAAGCATGCTTAAACGTCTTCTGGAGGCCGGTGTGCAAATCGGAGTAGCTACAGGCAGGCCGAGGCAGGAAACGCTTATTCCGTTCCACCAGCATGGCTTTATGGACCTTTTCAGAAGCAATAGAGTTTCAACAGCCTCAGAAGTTCTGGCTGCAGAAGGCACAGAAGGTATTGATTTCTCTTTAGCCAAGCCGCATCCATACAGCTACCTCTGGAGTTTATATGAGCATGATGAAGCGCACTTCGATGATGCAGTTAATAAGCGCAATCAATCCAATGACAAAATATTCATCATCGGTGATTCCATTGCAGATTTCTATTGTGCAGATGCGATAGGTGTGGACTTCATTGCAACACTGACAGGCTTGACTGGTAATGAAATTAAACCAGACTTCGAAGCGCTTGGTGTAACGAATATAGTTGAATCCGTATTGGAAACAGAAGAAATCATACTAAAAAGCCATCACGATTAGTGATGGCTTTTCTAATTTCTATAATAAGTCCACTTGTTTGAGACCGTGGAAACCTTCAATTTTCCGCAATTCATCCATAGCTTCCTCATTCACATTTTGGTCGAGTGACAATGAAAGCAATGCATTGCCGCCTTCCACATGTCTGCCAAGCTGCATGCTGGCAATATTAACTTTATGTGTTCCGAGCGTGATGCCCATTTCGCCAATAATGCCGGGTCTGTCCTGATGGTTGATAAACAGCAGATGTTTAGTCGGTTTGATATCCACCTGGAAATCGTTGATTTTAACGATGCGTTCCCCATATCCATCGAGTACGCTTGCACCAAGGACGAGTGTTTCATCATCATTGATCAATTCTGTTTCCAAATAGTTGCTGTAGCCATGGGCTTTGCCATTTTTCTCCACTTTATATACCACATCCTGCTCCTGCAGCAGGTAGAGTGCATTTATAATATTTACATTTTCCCCCAAGTGCGGTTTGAGCAGACTGGAAACGAACGAGCGTGTCAGCATGCTTGTATCATCGAGAGCAAGATCCCCATGATACTTCAACTTAATTTCTGAAGGCGGACGGTTCATTAACTGGATACCAACTTCACCCATATGACTTGCAATATTGATATATGGCTTAAGTTCATTGTTGATATTCTCGCTGATGCGTGGCGCATTCACAGCATGAATAATTGTGTTATTTTCCAGAATGTCGATTATTTCCCGGGAAACACTGATAGCGACTTTCTCCTGCGCTTCTACTGTGGAAGCACCGAGGTGAGGCGTAACGACAATTCTAGGGTGCCGCAGCAGTTCTGAATCCGTCGGTGGTTCTTCTTCGAATACATCCAGGGCAGCACCATCTATTTTACCTTCATTTAAAGCTGTCACCAAAGCTTTCTCATCAATGATACCGCCGCGGGCAACGTTGACGATTTTCAATCCCGGTTTTGCCTTATCGAAGAAATCAGTGCCCACGAGACCTTTCGTCTGAGGCGTAAGCGGTGTATGGACTGTAAGGAAATCCGCCTGTTCCGCAATTTCATCTACTTCCATTTTTACAATTTCCGCTTCCTGTGCTTTGTCATCCGATAAGTATGGATCGAAGGCGATAATCTTCATGCCAAAGCTTTGGGCGCGTTTAGCGACCCCGAAGCCAATTTTACCGACACCGAGTATCCCCAGAGTCTTGCCATACATTTCCGTCCCTTTGTGGCCTTTTCTATTCCAGATGCCCTCTGAAAGTTCTTTATGTGCTGATGGGATATCACGTGTCAGAGACAGCATCATTGCCATTGTGTGTTCCGTTGCACTGATAGTATTTCCATCCGGTGCGTTAATGACAATGACACCATGCTTAGTTGCAGCTTCGATGTCAATATTGTCGACACCGACACCTGCCCGGGCAATGACTTTGAGTGTTCTGGCATAGCGGATGATCTCTTCTGTGACAGTCGTCTGACTGCGCACAATCAGTGCATGATAGTCATGGACGATTTCCAGTATTTCAGCTTCACTGAGTCCGGTGTTGACGTCTACATCATAATTGGGATGATCGAGAAGTTCTTTTATGCCATCTTCACTTACGGGATCGAGCACGAGTACTTTGTAATTATTCATAATATGCCTCCTGAGCAGCAGCGAGTGCTTTTCCATAGTATTTTTCATTTCTGTAGTCACTGAGTATTGCTTCGAGCGCAGCCAGTACCCGGATCATATCGTGGGGGAACATGTATCCCATATGCCCGATTCGGAGAATTTTACCTTTAAGCACCTTCTGTCCGCCGGCAATTGTAATCTGATGTTCATTTTGCAGTTTGTCTTTAACCACTTTAAGCTCTTCTTCATCTGATTTGAATGCAGTGACAGTGGGAGATGCATATTCATCATCCACCAGCATTTCAAAATCAAGTGCACGCAGGCCGGCTCTTAGCATATCGCGCATTTTTGCATGTCGTTCGAATATGGATTCAGCACCGTCCTGCTCGTAGATTTCCAATACTTTTTCCAGCCCCTGTATCAATGAGACTGCCGGTGTAAACGGAGTGGAATTTTCATCCAGCGCTTTAAAGTACCGGTTGATATCCAGATAAAAGCGAGGGAGATCATGATTGGATGCTTTTTGTCTCGCTGCATTATTCATTGCAACAAATGCGATGCCCGGTGGGAGCATCAATGCTTTCTGGCTGCCTGTAACCAGACAGTCTATGCCGTCTTTTTCCATATCGAATTTCATTCCCCCGACGATGCTCACCCCGTCGACGATGAACAATGTTTCATCGTTATAGGATTTGACGACTTTACCGAGTGCGTTCAACGGATGTACAACGGCCGTAGACGTTTCGCATGATTGTGAGAAGACGGCTTTAATGTTTTCTTTACTGTCTAAAAAGTTTTCGAATGCTTCGGGGTCTACTGCTTTGCCCCATTCCACATCATACACATGAACATCGAATGGATAGGTGCTGGCGATGTTTCTGAAGCGGTCCCCAAACGCACCACTGACAATGATGACAATCGATTCCCCGGGTCTGACAAGATTGACCATCGCAGTTTCAAGTGCACTTGTGCCACTCGAAGAAAGAATGGCAACGGCATCTTTCGTGCCAAGCAATGTTTTCAATTTGGGCTGTATGTTTTCCATAAGCTGATTGAAATCGGATGAACGATGCCCAATCATGCCTTCGGACATTCGACTTGTAACTTGTGGCGGGATTGGTGTAGGACCAGGTGTAAGCAATAGTTTTTGTTTCATAAAATCTTCCTCCATTCGATAGATGTTAACCATGATAACAAAATTTTCTGCATTTTCCATCGATATATAGCCATATCCACCCTATTTGTGTAATTTTACAGATGAATTCGTTTTCAGTTAATTATCTTTACCATTTTTGAGTATTTCGTCAACAAGGCTGTGTGCTTCCTGATATTGCTTCCTGTAGGATTCTCCTTCCAATATATGTGTAATCTCTTCCAACCCCTGCTTTTTTATCTCTTCTAAAATAATGTCATGCATTGTGGCGGTATAGTCATCCGTCCTCATATCTTCCTTTGGAGGAAGCAGGAGAATGAGCGACCAGTTCTGCAAATGGATGAAGTAGTCAAATACCGGCTTTAATTGCTGGTATTCCTCTCCTACGGCATGCATCTTCATATATATCTTTGTCATCATTACATCGGTATCCGCGAAAAAAACTTTACGTGTGCCCGGCGAATGAATATGTTTTTTATTATTTTCAAATTGCCCGATGCCAATTGCGTGGAAGTCCTTGATGTCCAATTCGTCAGCGGCAACATGCTGCGCTGTGCGGTATTCTTTGGCATACTCCGTAGAATATGAAGTTGAATAACGTCTGGCCAGATCGTGGACCAGTGATGTTTTACCGGTGTGCGGTGCCCCCAGGACCAATACATTCTGGACGAAGAATCTTCTGAAAGGCCTTGTGACATAGTCCCAGTTCAAAATGGGCTCTTCCCGGATGCTCGTCCCGCTGATTCCCAAGATCTTACGGTCCACCATAGTGATATGCGTATCAATATCAGTCCATCTGCCGTCGAAAAAATTCTGAAGCGGTTCAATGTATTCCTCTTCTCCGACATAGTATGTCATTTCGTCCACTTCGAAACCCAATTCCGCCATACACCCGGTAATTTTTTCAGCAAGTATTTCAAGCCAGGGTTCCCATCCATGGGGATATCTCGGAATATCCGTTTCATCCAACTTGATCACTGAGACGTTTTCATCATTCCTCAGCAATTGCCGCATTGCTTTCATCCGGTTATCCAGCGACATACCGTATGTATTACCGCGGTCGCCTTCGTATCCACTGACAATGACGAGTGCATGCCTGTTCTCCCGTTTAGCACGGACAATCTGTTCAAAATGCCCCACATGACAAGGTGCGAATGTTCCAAAATATATACCCAAGTCTCTCACATCAATTTCTCCCATCGATTAATCTATTAGATTAGTTATAACAATATGAAAACGTATTATCAAATGGAGGATATTCTGTAAATGATGATTGAAGGCTATAATATGCTACAATCGTATGGAAAATAAAACTAACTGTGAATGTGAGAGGTATATTAAAGAATGTTTAAATGGATAAATATATTTAAAGGGTTTTTAATGGGTATATGTGAACTGATTCCCGGGGTGAGCAGTGGAACAATGGCACTGCTTCTCGGGATTTATGATCAGTTTTTGGGTGCAGTCAGCAGAGTTGTGTCGAAACATTATAAAAAGGCGATCATATATTTAATACCGCTCGTCATCGGTATGGGGATTGCGATACTGTCCATGTCCTCACTCATCGACTATTTGCTGGGAAATCACGCGATGCCGGTCCATTGGTTTTTCATCGGCCTTATCCTGGGTGTCGTACCCATGATGCTGAGAATCTCAAACTATAAAGTTGAGTTCAGGGCACCGCACTATATACTGATTGCCATTATTCTTGCAGGCCTGTTCTTTATGGGGATGGTGCGCAAAGAGGAGGTGCCGATAGAGGAGATTGTCATTACGGCACCGTTGCTCTTAAAGCTGTTCTTCAGCGGTATGCTGGGATCGGCAACGATGCTGCTGCCGGGAATATCGGGCTCACTTGTATTATTACTGCTTGGTTCTTATTCCACCATCATCTATTCGCTGAGCGAATTGACGTCATTAAACCTGCAGGTGCTGCCGGTACTGATTTCAGCAGGGCTCGGTATTGTTGCGGGCCTACTTGTTGCCAGCCGAATCATCCAGTACATGCTGCGGCACTACACATATTTAACATATGCATTAATACTCGGCCTGGTTCTGGGATCGGTGTTTGCAATCTATCCCGGACTGCCCCAGACGGCAACAACGTGGACCGTTACGGTTCTTTCACTCTTTGCCGGATTCTTAATAAGCTATTTTATGGGTAAAGATAACAAAGACACTATATAGACAGAGGTGAGTGGGATGGCTTTGGAACATCCATTGGTCAAAGCGTTTCATGAATATGTTGAAAACACGATTGACTACCGCATCGGCGTCCTCGGGCAGTTGGATGCAGGCAAAAGTGCATTGGTGAATGCGCTCGCCGGTACGGAAACCCATATTTCCACGCAGACTGACGCCACCCGTACGATTTCATCGCACAGCTACGGGGCACGTGGGAAAATACTTGATTTTCCAGGTGTCGGGACTACGGAATATTCTCCTAAGCAATACAAAAAATTGATTAAAAAAGCGAATTTAAAGCATGTTTTATATGTATTTTCTTCCAAGATCAGGGAAGCGGATGAAGAAATTATCCGCTTTCTGGCAAAAAGAAAAATCAATATCATATTCATCTACAACAAAGCGGACACACTGGTCGACGTATCCGGCAACCGCGAACATGAGATGCTGATGCATGACAAGGACACAGAGCTGCACGTGACCTTCAAAAAATATTTGGAGCAGCCGCTTCATTACCATTTTGTCAGCGTCAAAGACCGCTTCGGCATTGAAGCATTAAAAGCGGCGATATCCCCAATATTCGAATCAAAAGATGCAGTGTACTCTCAGCGGATTGCGAGTGCAGGATACATGGAAAAGTTTTTAAATAGAAAACTCAACACTCTGGCATCCAAACTTCTATCCCCCGGATTGAAAGATATTATACTGCAGCGGGCATACCGTTCCATAGAAGAGATGACCGAAGCGCATTTTCATGTGTCGCCTGAAGATGGCGAGATCATCGGAAAAGCAATCCCAAGAGCCGCGGATTACATCAATCAGGCCAAAAATACGGATAAAGGCGAAATGAAATCAAAAGAATACATCAGCCATCTTGCAACACTGTTCAGTACAATATTTAAATTAAGAAAACTGAACGTCATTTCATTCATCGTCTCCACATTCGGCGAAGTCGGAATCAAGAACATTTATCCTGTATTGAAAGGGACATTTGAATATGTAGGGGATATGAACGACTTCGCAAGGGATATTCTGAAATATTATGGAAGAGAACAAAAAGAAGAATCCATTTAATTTCATAAATAAAAATCACAGCCCAAAATCTATGAAAAATAGATTTTGGGTTTTTTCATAAAGAGGGAAATACGGTAAGAGCGCTATTTGAGCAATCGTTTGCAATAAAAATCACGATTAGGAAAATGATATTGTTCTAAACTGTTGTCACTACTGCTAATTTATTAATGCAATCGTTTGCAAAAAAGTGCTTGACTTAATTGTTTTCTGAATATAGACTCATTTATACAGGCGTCTGACAACGCTTACATAAACAAGGAGGAAATCAAATGACAAAAACAAAGTGGGGCTACTCGTTATTACTGTCATTAGTACTCATGCTGGGGGCATGCGGTAACAGTGGTGACGGTGGAGGAGCTGCTTCAGAAAGCAGTGAAGGAAGCGACGGTAATGAATCGGGAGAAGAAGTGACAATTGACCTTTACCAGTTTAAAGTCGAATTTCGTGAACAGTTTGAAAATCTTGTTGCAACCTATGAGGAAGAAAATCCTAATGTAACTATCAATGTTGAGACTGTCGGCGGCGGAAACGACTACGGTGCAACACTTAAATCTAAAATTGCATCGGGTGAAGAACCTGATATTTTCAATATCGGCGGGCCGCAGGATTATGAAGACCATAAAGACCGTATAGCGCCAATTGAAGATTCAGAAGCTATAAATACAGCGCTTGATGGTACTCTGGACTCCGTTACGATAGATGATCAAGTCTATGGTATCCCTTATAACCTTGAAGGTTATGGTTTGATCTACAACAAGCAAATCTTTGAAGAAGCGGGAATCAATCCTGAAGATCTGACTTCAATGGAAGATCTGCAGGCAGCGACGGAAAAACTTGATGGAATGAAAGAAGAGCTTGGTTTAGATGCAGTATACGCATTCCCGGGTAAGGAAAGATGGGTATATGGCAACCATACGAGCAGTTCTTTCCTTGCTCCTGAATTTAATAACAATGTAACGGAAGCGTTTGAAGCTGATACGGTTGAATTTGAACTGTCAGAAGATCTTAAGACTTATATAGACATGCAGGCGGATTACTCTGTAACACCTGTGTTAAGTCTGGATTACTCGCAACAAGTTGAAGCACTTTATTCTATGGGCAAAGTCGCAATGATACAGCAGGGTAACTGGGCTTACCCTTCAATCGAACAAATTGCGCCGGAAGTTGCAGAGGATTCAGGAATCCTTCCAATCCCTGTTGAAGGAGAAGCCAAAATGCCGGTCGGAGTACCGCAATATTGGGTAGTTAACTCAGGTGCAGAAGAAAATGTACAGAAGGCAGCGGTGGAATTCCTTGATTGGATCTATACATCTGATGAAGGTAAAGAGATTGTTCTGAACGAGTTCAATTTCATCCCTGCATATGAAGATTATGATACATCACAAATTTCAGATCCATTATCAAAAGAAATCTATGAATATACTGAAGAAGGAAACACAAGCGGATGGGTGTTCCTCGGATATCCGACCGGTTTCTCTGAAGACGTATTCGGAAACAACGTACAGCAATATCTCTCAGGTGAAATCACTTGGGAAGAAGTCATAGAAAACTCTAAGTCATATTGGGAAGAGAACCGTAAATAAAAATATAGGCAAAGGAGCAATTTTATTGCTCCTTCCTTACATAAAAGAGGTGTTAATATATGAAAACCAAAAGTCTTATGTATTGGGTATTCCTTGCTCCTGTATTGGCTGCCCTCTTAATAGTAGTAGTAGTGCCTTTTATATGGGGAATCTATTATTCCCTGACCGAGTGGTCGGGTGATATGGCGCAAACCCCGGTTTTTAAAGGGTTTGATAACTACGCAAATCTTTTAAGTGATGCAACTTTCCTGAGTGCATTATGGTTCACTTTTAAATATGCGATAGTAACTGTCATTATCATTAACATAGTCGGTTTTTCTTTAGCTCTGATTGTTACGAGCTACATTAGATCAAAAAATATTTTAAGAACTATATTCTTCATGCCCAACCTGATCGGTGGCTTGATACTTGGCTTCATCTGGCAGTTTATCTTTACGGATATTTTTAATGCTTTAGGGAACGCCATGGGTGTGGAAATGCTGCAGGGATGGCTTGCTACACCGGCAACCGGTTTCTGGGGGATGGTCATACTTCATGTATGGCAGATGGCGGGTTACATTATGATCATTTACATCGCCTATCTTCAGAGCATTCCTGATGAATTATTGGAAGCTGCGGATATGGATGGCGCAAGCTACATGCAGAAATTGAAAGATGTTATTCTGCCGTTGGTAGCGCCGGCGTTTACTGTCAGTATGTTCCTTACTCTTTCCGGTTCGTTCAAAATCTACGACCAGAACCTGTCTCTTACAGGCGGGGGTCCTGGCGGTTCAACGAAAATGATTGCCATGGATATCGTGGATACAGCGTTTGCCATGAATACAATGGGTATGGCCCAGGCCAAAGCTGTCGTTTTCTTCATCATTGTAGCAATACTCAGTCTTACACAGGTATATTACAATAAGAAGAAAGAGGTGGAGCTATAATGAAAAAGAAAAAGTCGACAGGCCGCATCATATTAGAGGTTTTAGGTATTGCTCTTGCCTTATTATGGCTTTCACCTTTTTATATAATGTTGGTCAACGCATTTAAATCAAAAAGAGAAATGTTTGAGAATACTTTGGCACCGCCAAAAGAACCGATATTTGATAACTTTGTCGATGCCTTTCAGGAGCTGGATTTCTTAAGAACTTTTTTCAACTCTTTTTTAATCACGACGGTCAGTATTGTCTGTATCGTGTTTTTCTCTGCAATGGCCGCTTATGCATTGTCCAGAAACAAGAGTAAAATGAGCGGTTTCATCTTCTTTCTATTTGTTGCATCGATGCTCGTACCATTTCAGGCTGTCATGATTCCGCTTGTTAAGATTTTCAGTGAACTGCAAAGTCTTAATAAAGGGGGGCTGATGTTCATGTATATCGGCTTTGGATCGGGACTATCCCTGTTCCTTTATCATGGCGCATTAAAAAATATCCCGCTTTCATTGGATGAAGCGGCGAAAATTGACGGGGCCACTAAGTGGCAGACATTCTGGCATGTGATTTTCCCGTTACTGAGACCAATCGGGGTTACAGTGGCTATACTGAACGTCATCTGGATATGGAATGACTTCTTGCTTCCGAGTCTTGTACTTGGCCGGGGAGACGAGACGATACCATTAAAACTATTCCTGTTCTTTGGTCAATATACAAAGCAGTGGACATTGGCGCTTGCAGGGTTAACAATATCAATCATTCCAGTAATTATTGGATATTTCATCGCCCAAAAGCATATTATTAAAGGAGTATCTGACGGTGCAGTGAAGTAAGTGGGAGGAGTAACGCATTATGGTAACAATTAAAGATGTAGCTAAAATAGCTGGTGTTTCACCCTCCACCGTATCAAGAGTAATCAAGGATCATGATGGAATCAGTGACACAACGAAGAAAAAAGTTAGGAAAATAATGGAGGTTATCGGTTATTCACCTAATATAGCAGCAAGAAATCTGGTTACAAACCAGTCATATACTATAGGTCTCGTATTGAAAAGCGGGATTCATGAAGTTAATTTAAATCCATTTTTTTCAGATGTGAATCTGGGGGTTTCTGAAACCTGCCGTAAAAAAGGATTCTCAACATTAACGACATCCACTACAGACGATGATTCATTATTAAATGAAGTTAAGGAACTTATCAATTCCAGACAGGTGGACGGTTTCATCCTTCTTTATTCGAAAAAAGATGATCTGGTTGTAAATTACCTGCATGAGATTGATTTTCCGTTTGTTGTAGTCGGCAAGAATATATTTGATATCAGCAATGGTATATACGTAGATAATGATAACGTCCATGCGGCAAAGTCCATGACTGAATTTCTTATCAGTGAAGGATACAGAGATATTAGAATGATTGTGGATAATGATGTATTTGCGGTATCCCAGGATAGAATCAAAGGATTTGAAATGGCGTTAAACGTTTCGGGTATTCCGACTGACGGTAAAATTCTTTATTGTGACAGTGATAGTAAAACATTAAAAGAGTTATTAAAAGAGACGTTTGAAGAAAGTAATCCGGAGGCTATTTTAACTTTGGATTCAGTGCTCAATGCAAAAGTCATTTCCGCATTGTATCAGTTAAACATCCGTATTCCTGAAGATGTTGCAACAGCTACTTTCAATGATTCGCTGCTGACAAAGTTTGCTTCGCCTCCACAGACCGTCGTAAACATATTCCCTGAAGAATTAGGGAAAGAGGCAAGCAGTGAAATCATTGATTTAATAAATAACCCTGATAAGCTGAAAAGAAACATTACTGTCCCGACTTCGATCATCGAACGTCAATCTACTATGAAGGAGGAAGTATAGTGAAAGTAACAGTATGGAATGAATATAGACATGAAAAGGAATCGGATATTGTGGGTGATGTTTATCCCGAAGGGATTCATGCCCAGATTGCCAGTTTCCTGGAAGAGCACGATGTGACGACGGCGACTTTGGATGAGGCCGAACACGGCCTGACCGACGAGGTGCTGAATAACACGGATGTCCTTGTATGGTGGGGCCATAAGGCACATGATGAAGTTTCGGATGAAATTGCTGAAAAGGTCCGACAGCGTGTCTGGGATGGCATGGGCCTTGTCGTTCTCCACTCGGCGCACTTTTCAAAGCCTTTTAAATTGCTGATGGGCACTTCATGTGACTTGAAATGGCGTGAAGCGAATGAAAAGGAACGTCTCTGGGTGGTTGATCCCACGCATCCGATCGTGGATGGTCTGGGGGAATATTTCGAGCTGCCTGAAGAGGAGATGTACGGGGAGCATTTTGATATTCCGGTTCCTGACGAGCTGGTCATGCTCAGCTGGTTTGAAGGCGGCGAAGTGTTCAGGAGCGCATGTACGTTCAAACGCGGCAACGGTAAAATTTTCTACTTCCGTCCCGGGCATGAAACACACCCGACCTACTATAACGAGAATGTTCAGAGAGTCATTCAAAATGGTGTGAACTGGGTTGGATCGTCCAATGGCAAAAAGCATTACTATGGAAACTACGAACCATTAGAAGAGATAAAGGGGAGTCACAATGATTAATGTGGGTGTTATAGGATGTGGCAGCATTGGTGTTAAACGCCACATTGCTGAATACAGTGAAAATAAAGATGTTAAGCTGGTTGCCTTTTGTGATCAAGTCCTGGAGAGGGCAGAGGATCAAAAGGCGCTCTACGGCGGCACTGCCTATCAGAACTACAGGGATCTGCTGGCTGATGAAAAGGTGGACGCCGTGAGTGTATGTACACCAAACTACATTCATGCCGAAATCGCCATCGCTGCACTTGAGGCCGGGAAACATGTGCTTTGCGAAAAACCGATGGGCGTCACTATGGAAGAAATGGACGCGATGATCGAAGCGGAGAAGCGTTCTGGTAAACAGCTGATGATCGGTCACAACCAGCGTTTCGTGAAAGAGCACGAAATTGCCAAGGAATGGATTGCTGACGGCAGGCTCGGCAGAATCCATGCTTTCCGCACGACTTTCGGCCATCCCGGGCCTGAACAATGGAGTGTTGACGGCAAGGAGAGCTGGTTCTTTAAAGAAGAGGAAGCGGCGATGGGTGCCATGGGAGACCTCGGGGTCCATAAAGCTGACCTCATCAGGTTTCTTCTGGATGAAGAGGTTGTTGAAGTCGGCGGCTTGATTTCCAAAGAAGATAAAGATTTCTCCAACGTCGATGATAATGCCGTATGCATACTGCGTACTGAATCGAACGCCATCGGCACATTGCAGGCGAGCTGGTCTTTCTATGGTTCTGAAGACAACTCAACTGTGATTTACGGAGAGAAAGGCGTTCTCCGTCTCCTTAATGATACAAAGTATTCGTTCATTTTCGCGGGAAGTGACGGTAAGGTTGTAGAAGAAAACTATGGCGGCATCCAAACAAATGATGATGAGGGACAGAAAAGTCCATCCCAGGTGATGGACCGGTTTATCAATGCTCTGGAAAAAGGCGAACGGGTACCTGTTACAGCAGAGGATGCTAAAAAATCTGTCCAGATTATTTTACGCGCTTTTGAATCGGATCGGACACATAAAATTATTAACAAAGAATAGGTGTTTTAAATGTCTAAAATCAGACTGGGTTTCATCGGTGTTGGCGGGATTGCGACCGGGCGTCACATTCCTACATTCCGGACGTTCGATGAAGTGGAAATTACAGCAGTGCAGGACGTCAATAAGGAGCGGGCGATGAAAGTTGCCAATGAGCTCGGCATACCTGAATTTTTTTCGGATATACAGGATATGTATCCCCATGTGGACGCGGTGGTAATTTGTACCCCCAATAAATTTCATGCGCCGATTAGTATAGACGCAATGAATCATGGGAAACATGTGCTGTGCGAAAAACCGATGGCGTTGACGACTGATGAATGTGCGCGGATGATCGAAGCGGAAAAACGAAATGGTGTGAAGCTTCATATCGCTTATCATTACCGCTTCATGAAGGAAGCGATCGCAGCCAAGAAGATTATCGAGCGCGGTACGATCGGTGCGCCGATCGTTGTCCGTGTAAAAGGTCTGAGACGGCGTAAAGTGCCCGGCTGGGGTGTATTCACCAATCAGGAACTCCAGGGCGGCGGTGCATTGATCGACTATGGCTGCCATCTTCTGGATTTGGCGATGTACCTTATGGGAGATGTGAAACCGGTAGAAGTCTCAAGTTCTACATATAACCATCTCAGCCGGACGAATACGGTGAACGAATGGGGGCATTTCAACAGGGAGGCATTTGAAGTCGAGGATCATGTGAGTGCATTCATCCGGTTTGATAACGGTGCCTCGATGCTTTTCGAAACGAGCTGGGCCGCGAATATCCCTGAAGATGAAAATCACATCAGCATTTCGGGTATGAAAGCCGGTCTTGATGTCTTCGATATGAAAGTGAACCAGGCGGATGAAGACCTGATGACAACAATGCGCATAGACTATATCAAAGTGGATGAACCCTACAGCAGACTGCAGGCGCAGAATTTCATATCTGCAGTGAAATACGATGCACCGCTTCGTGTGAAGTCCCATGAGGCAAAAGAAGTATCGAAAATTATTGAAGCGATATATAAAAGTTCCAAAGAACAACGGAGCGTAATCCTTTAGGAGGTCTAAAGTATGAAACTGGGCGTTTTTAATCCTTTATTCCAAAATATGAACTTTTTGGAGATGCTGGATTATGTAAAAGAATCCGGATTGGAAGCAGTGGAGGTGGGCACCGGCGGGTATCCCGGCAATGCGCACTGCGATGTAGATAAACTGCTCGAATCAAAAGCAGCACGTAAAGAATATATGGCGGAGTTTGAGAAACGGGGATTGATCATCAGTGCATTCAGCTGTCACGGCAACCCGGTTTCTCCGGATGCGGCATTCCGCAAAGAATCGGATGAAGCACTGAGAAAGACCATTGAGTTGGCCAGTCTGACGGATGTTCCCGTTGTCAATACTTTCAGTGGTACACCTGCAGGCAATGAAACGGATACAGCAGTGAACTGGCCGGTTACACCATGGCCGGAGGAATATTCCCAAATTAAAGAATGGCAGTGGGAAAACCGTCTGGTTCCATACTGGAAAGAGATTGGTGAATTGGCTGAAAAGCATGACGTGAAGATCGGTCTGGAACTCCATGGCGGATTCCTGGTGCATTCTCCACATACCATGCTTGAACTGAGAAGGAGAACGAATCCTTATATCGGGGCAAACCTTGATCCAAGCCATATGTGGTGGCAGGGGATCGACCCGGTGGTCGCGATTAAAATACTCGGCCGTGAAGGGGCGATTCATCATTTCCATGCCAAAGATACATACATTGACCCTGAGAACCTGAACATGTATGGATATTTGGATATGAACCCGTATGGTAAGATCAAAGACAGGAGCTGGACATTCAGAAGTGTCGGGCTTGGACACAGCATGGACGAATGGGCGAACATGATGAGTGCGCTGAGAACGTACGGCTACGACCATGTCGTTTCGATTGAACATGAAGACGGGCTGATGTCTGTCGAAGAAGGCTTCCAGACAGCAGTCAGGAACTTGCAGACTGTAATTATAAAAGAAAAACCAGCCGACATGTGGTGGGCTTAGAGGAGTGATTTAATGGCTAAAATGAAACTGGAACACATTAAGAAAACTTATGACAATGGGCCGAAAGTCGTTCATGACTTCAACCTTGAAATCCATGACGGTGAGTTTATTGTATTGGTCGGGCCTTCAGGGTGTGGTAAATCCACAACTTTACGCATGATTGCAGGTCTTGAAGATATTACCGGCGGAGATTTCTATATCGATGAAAAGCGCATGAATGATGTGGAACCTAAAAACAGGGATATCGCAATGGTTTTCCAAAACTACGCCCTTTACCCCCACATGAGCGTATATGACAACATGGCTTTCGGCCTCAAGTTAAGAAAGACGCCTAAACCGGAAATAAAGGATCGCGTTGAAAAAGCAGCTGAAATTCTCGGCCTGACAGATTACCTCGATAGAAAGCCTAAAGCACTGTCCGGCGGGCAGAGGCAGCGTGTGGCTCTTGGGCGTGCGATCGTCCGTAAAGCCAATGTCTTCCTGATGGATGAACCGCTGTCCAACCTGGATGCAAAACTGAGGGTGCAGATGCGTGCCGAAATCACCAAGCTGCACAAACGTCTGGAGACAACAACGATTTATGTAACCCATGACCAGACAGAAGCATTGACGATGGCTTCGAGGATTGTAGTCATGAATCAGGGCGATATCATGCAGATCGGCAGTCCGAAAGAAGTATACGATTTTCCGGAAAATGTTTTCGTGGCACAGTTTATCGGTTCCCCGGCGATGAACATTTTCGATGGTGAAATCAAAGATGGCAAGCTTCTGATCGGAGAAACAACCATCACTATACCGGAAGCCAAACGCCGCATGCTGGTAAGTGAGGGGTACGATAACAAACCGGTGAAATTTGGTATCCGTCCGGAAGATATCAGAGAAGAAGCGCTATTTGTGGAATCAGCGCTTGCTTCTGCATTTAATGCAGAAGTCAAAGTGAGTGAACTTCTGGGTTCTGAAATAATGCTCTACTCTGAACTTGAGGGTCAGGAATTCATCTCACGGGTCGATGCGAGAAACGAGCTGGATCCGGGTGACATCGTAAAATTCGCTTTCGATATGAATAAAGGGCACTTCTTCGATATTGAAACTGAGGAGCGCATCATAACGAAAGAAGAACGGAACAGAGAGTTGAAACAGCTGGAGAATACGAATCCGGATGTTATTAAAGCATAAGATGAGACAGGCAGTTCATCCATACGGATGGGCTGCTTTTTCTATTCGGTGTATTTCGTGGAGCAGGCGTGATATTATGATATAGTTAAAAAAAGAGGTGGTTTGAATGGTGAAATTTGATCATATCATACACTATGTCAATCAATTGGAGGAAGTGGAGCAGGAACCGGTGCTCCCTGTTCATTCAGGCGGAAAACACGAGCGTTTTGGCACTGCCAATCTATTGTCATATTTCGACTACAGATACGTTGAGTATTTGGCGATAGAGGATGAAGCGGCGTTTAATCAGCATTTGAAAGATGCCTCTGAATCATTTGCGAAGACAATTGATGCATTGGGGTATGAGGAAGGCTTTATCCGCTATGCACTCAGTACGGATGATATTGAAGCATTGAGTGAACGTTTCAGAGCCCGGGGGTTTTCCACTGCCGGTCCGGTTGGGATGGAGCGTACTACAGAGGGGGAAACAATCAGCTGGAGACTGCTGTATGTCCAGAGTGAAAAGGAAATCTTCCCGTTTTTCATCCAGTGGGATGAGCCGGAACCGGACCGCCTGAAACGCATCGAGGCTTTACGCGGGGACTTTATTACCCCGTCCATTATCATCCAGCACGACGTCGTGGATATCCGTCCTTGGAAATCATTTTATGATGTCCTTGGCATTTGGGAAGGGGAGATAGATTCCCATACACGCGTGGCACTGTCTCAAAGCACGAAACCGTCCATTACCCTGAAAATGGCAACAGACGGTGAATCAGCAGTGTATAAAGGTGCAGTCTACAAGTTTATATAAATGATCAATCCAATATGGGCGAGAGCAATGAGTACCGTAACGATGCTCATAACAATTAGCGGACGGGAGCCTCGTACTAATATATAGGCGATGCTCAGCATGAATGTGATTACTGCAAGAATAATTCTGATACTCATTAGTGCAATCAAATCTCCGCTATTGTACTGACCCAGCTGGAAAATGCTGAAAACGTTTAAAGCTGCGAGAACGACAAGAATTATAATTCTCATTCATTGGCCACCTTTCTTGCTCATTATTATATCAGATATTATTGAAATGGAGATTACTATGCTTAAATTGTTGAATATTATTAATAAAGAACATAATAAGTTTGTCGAATCACATCCTAATGGTGATCTATTACAATTGACAGATTGGGCGCAGTCTAAACGTCTGACAGGATGGTATTCGAGGCGTATCGCTGCAGGAAATGAAAATGGGGAAATATTAGGTACAGCGATGCTTCTTTTCAAAAAAGTGCCGAAGACCGGCAGCACGCTGTGTTATATATCCCGCGGCTTTGTATGTGACTTTAATGACCGGCGGCTTGTTGAGTTCATGCTTGAAGAATCATTGAAAATCGCACAGGATGAAAACGCCTATGCCATTAAAATTGATCCGGATCTGCCGCTTGAACCACATCGGGATACGATTGAATTTTTAAAAGCGCTGGGCTTCCGCCACCGCGGACTGCAGGACGGGATGAGTAAAGATAATATTCAGCCGCGTCAGACAATGGTGTCCCGCATCGACAAAGATGATAAAGAACTGCTCCAGAGTTTTGAGCGTAATAATCGCACAAAAGTGAGAAATGCGGTTCGCCGCGGCACGGTCGTTTATAAAGCGGAACGCGATGAATTGAAAAAATTCGTGGAACTGATGAAAGAAACAGGTGAACGCGACGGTTTCCTGACACGTGATATCACTTATTTCGAATCCCTTTATGATCATTTGAATCCCAATGGCCATATGGAGCTGTTTTTAGTCAAACTCATTCCTGAAGATGTATCCGTTTCTCTGCAAAAAGATTTGATGAAAGTAGAGAAGGACATTGGCAGGGCGGAAAAGAAAAAAGGCGGCAGTAAAAAAGAAAATCAGCTGAAAGACTTGGAAAACCGCAGGGAGAAGCTTTCAAAGCAACTGGTGGAAATAGAAGTGATCAAACAGGAACACCCAGATGGCATAGTACTATCCGGCGCATTGTTCGCGCAGTCGGGTCATAAATCCTATTACTTATATGGCGCTTCATCAGACAGTCACCGCGAATATTTACCAAATCATAATATGCAGTTCGAAATGATGAAATATGCCCGTGATAATGGTGCGAAAACGTATGATTTTGGCGGTGTCAGTGTTTCTCCCAAACAGGACTCCCCGCATTTTGGATTATGGCAGTTCAAAAAGGTATGGGGAACGGAAGTCAGCGAGAAAATCGGAGAATTTGATTATGTCATCAACAAGCCGCTTTATACTTTGGCCGAAGTCGGTGTGCCGATGTTCCAAAAAGGGAAAATAAAAGTAAATAAGCTTTTAAAAGGCAGGAATAAACGTCGCTGATAACAGCGGCGTTTTTATTGTATATAGACTTTTTCTATAAGCATACGACCAATTATCTATATCAGATGACCTTGTCTATACTCTGGGTATAATGATACACTGTAAATCAATTCATAGTTATTTAATATGCTTTAGTGTCATACATAGGAGGGGACAAAATGAAGAAATGGATTTTTTTACTGGCAGCTGCCCTGGTGATGGTTTCAGGCTGCGGTAATGAAGAAGGCGGGGCCTCTGCATCAGAAAACGAAAAAGTCATCAAAATAGGATCGTCACCGGATGGATATCCAACTTCTTTCCAGGAAGATGGTGAGATGAAAGGCTTCAATGTAGATATATACAATGCGATTTTTGAAAAGCTCGATTACGAAATTGAATGGGTGCTTACTGATTGGACCGGGGTACTCGCCAATCTGGATACAGGGAATGTGGAAACAGCCAGTAATTTCGCGCTGACACCTGAACGCGGAGAGAAGTACATATTCACAGATCCCTACTATTACTCAAAAGCGGCGATAGCTGTTGCACCCGATAATGAAGAGATACAATCGGTTGAAGATATAAAAGGTAAAGATGTGGGCACGATTTTAGGAACCAACTTCCAAAATGTATTGAATGAGCAATATCCGGATAATGGCGGCAATATCGTCGACTATGAAAATAATGAAGTGGTTTACAGGGATGTCGGCGCAGGCAAGCTGGATGCATACATCTTTGGCCGCGAGCAGCTGCTTGCGATGATCAATGATAAAGATATTCCACTTAAAATTGCAGGCGAGCCCTTCGGCAGCCAGCCGGTCGGTCTGCCTTTCAAGGATACCGAGGAGAACAGGGCATTGATCGAAGATATTAACGCAGTGATCGAACAGCTTAACAATGATGGAACGCTGACTGAAATATCAAAAGATTGGTACGGCGAGGATATTTTTACAGAAGAATAGAATAAAAGCCTGCGCTACAAAGTTTGTAGCGCAGGCTTTTTATTAGAGGTCGTCAGCTGAGAAAACACGCTATTTTAATGGCGTGATGAATCAGCGTCTCGGACGACCTGCATTGTATTCTGTTAACTGGTGGTTTATATAGTGTACATCGCTGTCTTTCTATATATCGCCGAATGGTGACATGTAAAAACTGAGCGCCTATCGTTTGCCATCTCATAATTGCGCTTTTGTTTCAATGCGTCCTTTCTATATCCGCGGCTTATATTATATAGCGTGTGCCCTATGGTGATATAATGGATACAGAAAGTGAGGTGAAATACAGTGTACAAAGGGATTGAATGCAAGATCTATCCAAACCTGGAACAAGAAAATATGATCAATATGACGTTCGGGCATACCCGCTTCATATGGAACGAAATGCTGGGGATGTTAAACGCCCGTTATGAGAATAACCCTGGTTTGAAACTGTTAAGCTATAGCACATTATCCTCATTAATTCCCCAGATGAAACGCGAATATGAATGGTTAAAAGAGGTGGACAGTGTCGCAATTCAATGTGCGGTGAAACGACTGTCTGAGACATTTAACCGGTTTTTCAAAGGACTGTGCAAATACCCAAAGTTCAAATCCGGGAAATTTGTGAGACAGTCGTATTTGAGCACGATCCGGGGCAGCAATATTCGATTCAATCACAATCAGCGGTATATCAAACTGCCTAAATTGGGCTGGGTCAAATGTAAGAACAGTTTTAAACATATTGAGAACGCACGCATTAAATCTGTCACCGTAAAACGCAAACCGACCGGGCACTACTCTGTTTCACTATTGATCACACGCGAAAACCAAGCGTTACCGAAAACGAAACAAAGTGTCGGTGTCGATTTAGGCGTATCCGATTTAGCCATTACATCAGACGGTCAGAAATTTGCTTCCCAACGCTTACATTTAAAATATCAAAAACAGATGCGGTATTGGGAAAAACGGATGGCGCGCAGACGTTTGGCTGCAAAGGCGAAAGGGATTGCCTTACGTGAGGCGAAAAACTATCAAACAGCGAAACGCCACGTGGCGCGATTACATGAAAAAATCTCAAATACGCGGAAAGATTATATCCATAAAATCACAACAACATTGGTGTCGCAGTATGATAGTATATCCATCGAAAATCTGAAAACAACGAACCTGATGAAGAATCATGCTCTGGCCCGCAGTATTGCGTCTCAATCCTGGCGTCAGTTCAGGGACGTTCTACAATATAAATGTGATATCTACGACAGACAATTGATTGTGGTCAATCCGCATAAGACCTCTCAACTGTGTTCCAGCTGTCAGTTTGATAGTGGTAAAAAACCATTGAATATCAGACAGTGGACGTGTCCGCAGTGCAGTATCAATCATGACCGGGATATTAATGCGGCTAAAAATATATTGAATATTGGCCTGGACAGGCCTTAGTAAAATAGCTTAAACCGCTGGTTGGCTCTGTAAGGGGTCAACTAAGTGCTGAGTGTTCCTAAAAACCCGTTACTTGAGTGACGGCGTAGTTCATAAGTAATACGGTTTTGTAAGAACGACGAATAATATAAAAACCAAAGATAATATCGAAAAGATGAACAATGTAAAAGAAAGGATGGAATGTATTTTACGGTTTTCGTATAGATTTGGTTCGGATTTGACAGCCCGCCATCCAGCCAACACAGAAATGATACTGAGGGCGGACCATACATATATGTTGAAGAATATTATACCGTCATTAATGACATAGTTGATGAAAAACATGAGCTGCATCAATATGAGTAATATCAGGATGACCCGTCTCATCAGTATCCCCCTCCTCATTCATTGCTAAAGTGTAAACAAGACAATTATATAAGCGGCGGCCAGCATAATTGTGAATGCATGAACCATGAACAGACGGCCGTCATCCCCTTTATATTGTTTGAAACCGGTGATTTCCACAGAGATAAAAACACAGATGGCAAGTGCAAATATGAGGACACTCCCCGGATTTTCAGCATTCAGGGAGGTGATTGTAGCCATGATCAAAAATGCGATGCCGGCAAAAATCCTTAAAAAATCTAATATTCTGCTGCGCATTACCAGTATGGTGGCTGCGCTGACTACAAGATAAATGAGGAGCATGAGAATTGGCAGGATCATGCTAATCTCCTCCTTTTTCTATAATATTGGAATATGAAGTATGTTGAGAATACTGTCAGTGCCGCTCCGACCCAGAATGGAAGACCAGCTGTAATAATAAATAAGTAGTTGAAGACGAGCGGTCCGAAAATCCTGCCTAAACTATCCAGGGAATATGTGGTGGAAGTCAATCGGCCCATCTCATTCTGGTTGCCTTCTTTGGTGATCTGGGAAGTAAGGAGCGTTTTAACAAACGCATTGCCTGACATCAACAAGACGATACATATGCCGGCATAGAAGAGATTTGTCATGAAAGGCAGCATGATAAAAGCAATAAGTGCCATTGCCTGTCCGATAATCATGACGGGATACTCCTGACCATCCTTTAATCTTCCGATGATGCCTCCTTGGACGCCCGCATTAAATATTCCGCCGATGAAGAATAAAATGCCCATCTGTGACGGAGTGATGTTGATGCGTTCTATTCCAAGAAGCTGGAATGTGCTTTCCATTCCGCTCATCGTCAGCATCACAAAAAATGTACAAATAAGAAGAATGCCGACGGGCTGGAGGAAATAATCACTTGCGAGTGTAATCCGCTTCTTAGTGTAGGCACCGGGACGGTAGGTTTCCCGGACCTTGATGATGCAGAACAGCAAAGCACCGATAATGACGATAGAAGTCATATAGTAGGCGAGGCTCAGACTGATTTCAGCAAGAAGTCCGCCGACTCCCGGACCAAATATAAAACCCAGTCCGATGGACATTCCGACAAGCCCCATGTATCTGGTACGTTCCTCCCGCGTTGTAATATCAGCCACCATGCTTGTGGTTGCTGTATAGAGCGCACCTGCAGCGGCACCGCCGATCAATCTGCTTATATATAATATCCAGAGTACGTCGATAAACATACCGAAGATAAGGAAACTGAAACTGAAGGCAAGCAGACCGTACAGTAGAAGCGGCCGGCGGCCAAAACGGTCGCTCAGCTTACCGAAATACGGAGCGGAGAGGAAACTGGCCAGAGAATAAACTGCTAGCAGCCAGCCCATATGTGTCGTGGATACTCCTAAATCTTTTACTAATTGCGGAATAACCGGTATTACCATGCTGAAGCCAAAATATATTAAAAACTGGATGATCATAATGAGCGAGACCATTCTTTTCATATCGGGCACTTCCTATAAATTATTTCTGATTTCTGATTGCCGCTTTAGTGTCGGCGATTTCCTGCTCGATTGTAACGAGGCGTTCTTCCATCTTAGATGTATTGTTACCGGTGGATTCAAGTTTTTCCAAATCCCCCTGTATACGAATATACTCATTTTTTAGCTCTAAAAGTTTATAATCTAAATCCATGAATATCACCACCTTGAATTATAGTTGTATCATATCATAATCATATGGATATGCATAAATGACTCATGACATTTTTTGAACACTCTGCATGAAGAAACCAGGGCAGATGCCCTGGTTTCTTCCATATTATTTAAATGTTAATCATCATCGTCGTCAGATTCATTTTCAAGAATATCGCCTGATTCAGCATCTATCTTAATGTCTGCATCCCCATTATCAGTATTTTTAAGCTCAATTTCATATTCTAAAGTCCCGTCATCCTTATCCAGGGACCAGCCTTCAATTTCCCCGTTGCCGCCTGCTTCACCAATGGCTGTCTGCACTGCTTCTTCAGCGGGGAGAGCATCTTCATAATTGAACTGGTCTTCTGTGTCGTCATCATCATCTGTGTCAGTGCTTTCATTAACAACAGAGAGATCATCTATAGAGAGTAGGACTTCGTGTTCTTCACTGTCTTGTTCCAAATCTACCTTATATACCCATTGGTTATCCTCATTATCCAATTCTACCTGAATGAGTTCGCCTTCGAAAATCTCCTCGGCAGCATCTACTGCTTCCTTGGCATCATGACTGATATCTTCCTGTGTGATGGTGTCGCCGGAGCTGCCGTCCGCTTCTTCTCCTGATTGGTCTTTGGATGCATTGCTTCCTCCATCGTCTCCGTTACCTTCGCTGACTTCTTCGCTGTCACTCATTGCTTCATCCGCGCCGGCATCGTCCACACTCTCGTCATTTTCTGTATTTCCTTCAGAAGATGAATCCTCTGTAGTTGCTTCGCCTTCTGAATTACCTTCCGAGCCGGAATCCTCCACCACCTGGTCGACTTCTGTCGACTCTGTATTTTCAGCGTTTTCTCCGCCGTCCTCTCCGCCATTGCCGCATGCCGCAATGACTATCCCGGCAGAGAGTACTACGCTTGCCAGTTTATATCTATGTTCCATTTTTACCATCTCTCCCACTTTTCATCTAGTTAATATCCAAATTCCCGATGTCACACAATTTAAACTCGGACTGGTTAATAAGCCCCGTATTGCATTTTTCTTCATCAAAGCGTAAACTATTTGAGATATGATAGGTGGAGGTGGTGTCGAATTGAAAAAGAATCTGGCTAAGCGCTGGCTCTTTTATGTTGTTGGTCTGGTCATTCTTGCTTTGGGTATTGCATTGACAATTAAAGGCCGTCTCCTTGGTCTTGCTTCATGGGATGTTCTCCATTACGGTTTGTGGCAGACATTTGGGCTCACGATTGGATCTTGGGCAATCATTACCGGTGCAGTAATTGTATTTCTTACCGCTCTCGGGACGAAACGCTGGCCGAGGATAGGGGTCTACATCAATATGGTGGCCATTGGTGTATTCATCGATATCTTCAACTGGCTGCTTCCTGAAGTGAGCGGCTGGGTGGCCCATTCACTTATTTTTGCGCTTGGTCTTTTTGTTATGGCTTTTGGTGTGGCTTTCTACATTACGCCGAACCTGGGGGCCGGGCCGCGTGACACACTGATGCTGGTTTTGGTTGAAAAATTCAATATGAAATTATCAATGGCCCGCAATGTGATGGAACTTGGCGCAGCAGTCCTTGGCTTTATTCTCGGTGGCCCGGTCTTTGTCGGGACGGTTATTATCATCATTGCCCTGGGGCGCCTGATTGAAGTATTTTTACCAGTTACCCGCAGCCTTCTTGTGAAATTTCTCGGAGAAGATGATCCGGACATCATTAAAGTAATCTAGCCGTTACGTTATTCTAATGAAAGAATGGAGATAGTTATGAAAAAGTATTTTGATTTTGAAGGCAATGGTACGAATTACCGTCGCGAAATCATTGGTGGACTGACGACTTTCCTATCAATGGCATACATACTTGCAGTTAACCCATCCGTACTCTCCCTGCAGGGAGTGGAAGGCATTCCTGATTCTATGAGAATGGATATGGGTGCGGTGTTCGTTGCAACAGCTCTTGCGGCATTTATCGGCTGTATGATCATGGGGCTGTTCGCAAAATATCCGATTGCTCTGGCACCGGGCATGGGACTGAACGCATTCTTCGCATTTACTGTTGTACTTACAATGGGCATTCCCTGGCAGACTGCACTGACGGGTGTTTTATTCTCAGGAGTGATTTTTGCACTTTTAACAGTTACCGGTTTACGTGAATACGTCATTAATGCCATACCGATGGAAATGAAAATGGCAGTGAGTGCGGGTATTGGTTTCTTCATTACATTTGTCGGCCTGCAGAGTTCAGGCATCATTACGATGAATGAAGCAACGCTTGTAGGACTGGGGGCGACTCATGACCCGAAAGTACTGCTTGCAATCGGCGGTTTGATCATAACGGTTATATTGATGGCTAAAAAGGTTCCGGCGGCAATATTCATCGGTATGATTATTACGGCTTTAGCCGGGCTGTTTCTGGGGCTTGTTCCGAAGCCGGATGGTATCGTTGGTGCTGTTCCGAGTATGGAACCTACTTTCGGTGTTGCGTTTGATGCATTCGCAAATCCGGGGGAATTCTTCAATGTACAATTCCTAGTTGTTGTTTTAACATTCTTATTCGTAGATTTCTTTGATACAGCAGGAACACTTGTCGGAGTTGCCAGTCAGGCGAACATGATTAAAGATAATAAACTCCCACGAGCAAACCGTGCATTACTTTCTGATTCAATTGCCACCATTACAGGATCTATCTTCGGGACGTCCACAACGACCTCCTATGTAGAGTCGACGGCGGGAGTCGCCGCAGGAGCGAGGACCGGTTTCGCCAGTGTAGTGACAGGTGCCTTATTCCTGCTTGCGATTTTCCTGTCACCATTGATTGTGACATTTACTTCTGAAGTCACTGCGCCTGCACTCATCATTGTCGGTGCTTTAATGGTCTCGAATTTATCCAAAGTCAGATGGGATCAATTCGAAGTGGCCGTACCGGCCTTCCTGACGATGTTCATGATGCCGTTAACTTACAGTATTGCGACAGGTATCGCGATTGGTTTCGTGTTCTATCCGATTACTATGATTATGGCGGGCAGAAGAAAAGAAGTTCATCCGATGATGTATGCTCTGTTTGTAATCTTCATACTCTACTTTATATTTATGACGGAATAACTTAAAAATCATATTGTAAATTGTAACTTAATATTGTATAATGGACCAGGTTATGAGAAATCCATGCCAAAGAGTGAAAAAATCTTGTATTATCTCTTGATTTTTTCACTTTTTTCATGTATTATATCTAACGTTGGACTTAAATGAGCGCGGTATGAGCGTTCAGGTTAAAAACACGTCACTTACATAGGTGGCATGCGTTTTTAGTATCGAAGAAGCGAGAGGTTACTGACACGCCCGGCCGCTTTGCCATGGCTAACGTGACAAGAGAATTTTCGTGGAGAAGTCTATCAATCAATGATGACGACCAGAAGGAGGTTAAATAATGGCAAAACAAAAAATTCGTATTCGTTTGAAAGCTTATGATCACAGAGTGCTTGATCAATCAGCGGAAAAAATTGTAGAAACAGCTAAACGTTCAGGTGCGGACGTATCAGGTCCAATCCCGTTACCAACTGAAAAAACTGTTTATACAGTTCTCCGTGCGGTGCACAAGTACAAAGATGCACGTGAACAATTTGAGCAGCGTACACACAAACGTCTTATCGACATTGTTAACCCTACACCGAAAACAGTTGATGCCCTCATGGGACTTAACTTACCATCAGGTGTAGACATCGAAATTAAACTATAATATAGCAGGAGGTGCGACTTTCGATGACCAAAGGAATCTTAGGTAAAAAAGTGGGTATGACTCAAGTTTTCGGTGAAAACGGCGAGCTTATCCCTGTAACAGTAGTAGAAGCAGCAGGCAACGTAGTGTTGCAAAAGAAAACAGAAGAAACTGATGGATACAGTGCAGTTCAAATCGGTTTCGACGACAAGCGTGAATTCTTTGACGGAGCTAGATCAAAGAAATACGCAAACAAGGCTGAGACTGGACATGCTAAAGCATCCGGCAAAGCCCCTAAGCGCTTCGTACGCGAATTCAAGAATATCGCAGCAGATGAATTCGAGGTAGGTCAAGAAGTCACTGTAGATAAATTTGAAGCAGGCGACTTTGTAGATGTGACAGCAACATCTAAAGGTAAAGGTTTCCAAGGTGCGATCAAGCGTCACAATCAAAGCCGCGGACCAATGAGTCACGGTTCACGTTTCCACAGATCTCCAGGTTCAATGGGGATGATGAGTGACCCGGCGCGTGTATTCAAAGGTAAAAAACTGCCTGGCCGTATGGGTGGAGACACTGTAACACTGCAAAACCTAGAAATCGTTAAAGTGGATGCAGAGCGCAACGTTCTACTTATTAAAGGTAACGTTCCCGGCCCACGTAAAGGATATTTAAAAATCGCTACAGCATTTAAAAAAGGTGTTAAATAATAGACAAGGAAGGAGGATTTAACACATGGCAAGCTTAGATGTTTTATCAAAAGAAGGTACTAAAGTTAATTCTATAGACCTTAACCAAGAAATATTCGGCATCGAACCAAACCAACATGTTTTATTCGAAGCTATAAACTTACAACGTGCATCACTTCGTCGTGGAACGCATTCTGTAAAGAACCGTTCAGCGGTACGTGGTGGCGGTAAAAAACCTTTCAGACAAAAAGGTACAGGTAACGCGCGTCAAGGTACAATCCGTGCGCCGCACTATCGTGGCGGTGGAGTAGTATTCGGACCAACTCCTAGAAGCTACTCTTATAAAATGCCTAGAAAAATGCGTCGTCTGGCACTTCGTTCAGCGCTTTCCGCGAAAGTGAACGAAGAAACACTCACAGTAGTTGAGAACTTCACGCTGGATGCACCGAAAACAAAAGATTTCCTGACAATCCTGGAAAATCTTGAAGCAAGCAAAAAGGTACTTCTTGTACTTGAGAACGAAGATGTAAACATCGAACTTTCATCTCGTAACCTGCAGGGCATTACTATTTTAACGCCTCAGCAGCTTAATGTACTCGACATCCTTTCTGCTAACCGTGTTATTTTCACTGAAGGTGCTATCAATAAAGCAGAGGAGGTGCTTCTGTAATGGATGCACGCGATATTATTAAACGCCCGGTGGTCACTGAGCGTTCTGCTGACCTGATGTCTGTCGATAAGTACACTTTCGACGTTGATGTCAAAGCTAACAAGTCACAAGTAAAATATGCGATCGAAGAGATCTTCGACGTAAAAGTTGAAAAAGTGAACATTATGAACTATAAGCCGAAGAAAAAACGCATGGGGCGTTACACCGGCTACACTAAGAAAAGAAGAAAAGCAATTGCAACATTAAAAGAAGGCTCAATAGAAATCTTCTAGTTTGAGCTGATATACCATTAAGGAGGTAAAACGAGATGGCGATTAAAAAATACAAGCCAACCACTAATGCTCGTCGTAATATGACTGGTTCCGACTTTGCAGAAATCACAACGACAACGCCGGAACGCTCATTATTACAGCCGCTTCCGAAAAAAGCGGGACGTAACAATCAGGGTAAATTGACAGTTCGTCATAAAGGTGGCGGACACAAGCGTCAATACAGAGTGATTGATTTCAAACGTATCAAAGATGGTGTGCCAGGCCGTATATCTACTATAGAATATGACCCGAACCGTTCAGCAAACATTGCACTTGTTGTGTATGCAGATGGTGAAAAGAGCTACATTATTGCACCTAAAGGTGTAACAGTAGGATACGAAATTATGAGTGGACCTGATGCAGATATCAAAACAGGTAATGCATTGGCACTTACTGATATTCCGGTGGGTACTACAGTACACAATATCGAACTTAAACCAGGAAGAGGCGGCCAGTTAGTAAGATCTGCTGGTGCAAGCGCTCAAGTGCTTGGTAAAGAAGGTAAGTATGTACTTGTAAGACTCCGCTCCGGAGAGGTACGTATGATTCTGGCAACTTGCCGTGCGACTATCGGTGCTGTTGGTAATGAACAACACGAACTTATCAATGTTGGTAAAGCAGGTCGCTCCAGATGGAAGAGACAGCGTCCAACAGTCCGTGGTTCTGTAATGAACCCTAACGACCACCCACACGGTGGTGGTGAAGGCCGCGCTCCAATCGGACGTCCATCACCTATGTCACCATGGGGTAAACCAACTCTTGGTAAGAAAACTCGTAGAGGTAAGAACCGTTCAGATAAGATGATCGTAAGAAAACGTAAGAATAAGAAATAAAGTAACCATGGTGTGCGGATAACAAATCCGCACGCATTATTGGAAGGAGGCGCCTAAATGGCTCGCAGTCTTAAAAAAGGACCTTTCGTTGACGGACACCTTATGAAAAAAGTTGAAACGAACAATGAAAGCAAAAAGAAAAGTGTAATCAAAACATGGTCACGTCGCTCTACTATCTTCCCTAACTTCATCGGTCACACGATCGCTGTATATGATGGACGCAAACACGTGCCGGTCTATGTTACAGAAGATATGGTCGGACACAAACTTGGAGAATTCGCTCCAACAAGAACGTATAGAGGTCATGGAAACGACGATAAGAAAACAAGAAGATAAGTTAAAGACGGTATAAAAGGAGGAACGAAGATGCAAGCGAAAGCAGTTGCTAAAACAGTTAGAATTGCTCCCCGCAAAGTAAGAATGGTATTAGACCTTATTCGCGGCAAAGAAGTTGGAGAAGCAATCGCAATTCTTAACCTGACTAATAAAAGAACATCGCCGGTAGTTGAGAAAGTTCTCAAATCAGCCGTAGCGAATGCTGAACATAACTATGACATGGACATCGACGGCCTGGTTGTATCTGAAGCATACGCTGACGAAGGTCCAACATTGAAACGTTTCCGTCCCCGTGCACAAGGGCGCGCTACAAAAATCAATAAGCGTACTAGCCACATCACAATTGTAGTTTCAGAACCTGTGAACGAAGAAGTAGAAGAAACTGAAGAAAACAAAGTGGAAGAGAACGCATAACAACCACAAGGAGGGAATTAATTTGGGTCAGAAGATAAATCCTATTGGACTTCGTACAGGCATCATCCGTGACTGGGAAGCAAAATGGTATGCAGACAAAGACTTTGCAGACCTGTTGCACGAAGACCTTAAAGTCCGTGAATATATCGAAAACAATCTTAAAGACGCAGCTGTTTCCAAAGTGGAAATTGAACGCGCTGCTAACCGTGTGAACATCGCACTTCATACAGGTAAACCAGGTATGGTAATTGGTAAAGGTGGTAGCGAAATCGACAAACTTCGTACTGCTCTCAACAACCTCACTGGTAAAAAAGTTCATATAAATGTAATTGAAGTTAAAAAAGTGGATATGGATGCTAAATTGGTAGCAGAAAGTATCGCACGTCAGCTTGAAAATCGCGTATCTTTCCGTAGAGCTCAAAAACAAGCATTGGGAAGAGCAGTCAAAGCTGGAGCTAAAGGTATTAAAACACAAGTTTCTGGTCGTCTAGGCGGCGCAGACATCGCACGTTCTGAAGGTTACAGTGAAGGGACAGTTCCACTGCACACACTTCGTGCTGACATTGATTATGCACATGAAGAAGCAGATACGACATACGGTAAACTCGGTGTCAAAGTATGGATCTATCGTGGAGAAGTTCTTCCTGTTAAAACTGACAAAAAGTAAAGGAGGAAATTGACAAATGTTATTACCAAAAAGAGTGAAATACCGTCGTCAACACCGTCCGGATACAAAAGGACGCGCAAAAGGCGGAACAGAAGTATCATTCGGCGAATACGGCCTGCAGGCTACAACAACAGCTTGGATCACTTCAAGACAAATTGAAGCAGCGCGTGTCGCTATGACTCGTTATATGAAACGTGGCGGTAAAGTATGGATTAACATCTTCCCGCATACTCCATATACTAAGAAACCAATGGAAGTACGTATGGGTTCAGGTAAAGGCGCAGTAGAAGGCTGGGTCGCAGTAGTAAAACCTGGTCGTATTATGTTCGAAGTTGCAGGTGTGGAAGAAGAGGTAGCTAGAGAAGCGCTTCGTCTTGCTGCTCATAAACTGCCAGTAAAAACAAAAATCGTTAGACGTGAAGAATTAGGTGGTGATACGAATGAAAGCTAAAGAAATCCGTGATTTGACAACTTCCGAAATCGAAACAAACGTTAAAGACTTGAAGGAAGAACTCTTCAACCTACGCTTTCAGCTAGCAACAGGCCAGCTAGAGAACACTGCTCGTATCAAAGAGGTTAGAAAAACTATCGCAAGAATGAAAACAACTATCCGCGAGAGAGAACTCAGCGAAGCTAAAGCAAACCAGTAATTTATAGAGGGAGGTTCAAACAGTGGAAGGTAAAAACGAACGTAAGTTTTATCGTGGCCGTGTAGTGTCCGACAAGATGGACAAAACAATTACGGTAGTGGTAGAAACTCAAAAAAGACACCCTATCATTGGTAAACGTGTTAAATATTCTAAAAAATATAAAGCGCATGATGAAAATAATTCAGCGAAAATGGGCGATATCGTAAGAATCCAGGAAACACGTCCATTGTCAGCGACTAAACGTTTCCGTCTAGTGGAAATCGTTGAAGAATCAGTCATCATTTAAACAATTGAAGGTAAAGGAGGTCCATTCGCATGATTCAACAGGAATCCCGCTTGAAAGTGGCAGATAACTCAGGTGCTCGTGAAGTGCTCACTATCAAAGTCTTGGGCGGTTCAGGCCGTAAGACAGCGAATATCGGTGATGTAATCGTTGCTACTGTAAAAAATGCAACGCCAGGTGGCGTTGTTAAAAAAGGTGAAGTAGTCAGAGCTGTAATCGTAAGAACTAAAACTGGCGTGCGCCGTGAAGATGGCTCTTACATCAAATTTGACGAAAACGCATGTGTAATTATCCGTGACGATAAAGGTCCAAGAGGTACACGTATCTTTGGTCCAGTGGCACGTGAATTGCGTGAAGGCAACTTCATGAAAATCGTTTCACTTGCACCAGAAGTACTATAATCCACATTTAAAAAAGGAGGTGCGATTCCCATGCACGTAAGAACTGGAGACAAAGTCGTTGTAATCAGTGGTAAAGATAAAGGTAAAGAAGGTACAATCCTAAAAGCAATCCCTGCTAAAGACCGTGTGGTTGTTGAAGGTGTTAACATGATGAAAAAACACTTGAAACCTTCTCAGACAAACCCTGAAGGCGGCATCCTCGAAACAGAGGCGGCTATCCACGTATCCAACGTAATGCACGTTGACCCTGAAACAGGCGAACGCACTCGTATCCGTCATGAAATTAAAGAAGACGGAACTAAAGTGAGAATTGCTGCAAAGTCCGGAAAAGAAATTCCGGCAGTAAAATACGAAAAGAACTAATAGTTAACGGAAGGAGGTCCATCCAATGGCACGTTTAAAAGAACGTTACAATGAACAAATTAAAAATGAACTAGTTAATAAATTTAATTATACATCCGTGATGCAAGCACCTAAAATCGAAAAGATTGTTGTAAACATGGGTGTCGGTGATGCAGTTCAGAACGCTAAAGTACTAGATACTGCAGTTGAAGAACTTGAAGCGATCACGGGTCAGAAACCTGTAATCACAAAAGCTAAAAAATCAATTGCTACATTCAGATTGCGTGAAGGTATGCCAATCGGAGCGAAAGTAACACTTCGCGGAGAAAGAATGTACGATTTTCTAGACAAACTGATCTCAGTATCCCTCCCACGTGTAAGAGACTTCAGAGGTATTTCCAAAAAAGCGTTCGATGGACGCGGCAACTACACACTGGGCGTAAAAGAACAGCTGATCTTCCCTGAAATTGACTACGATAAAGTATCCAAAGTAAGAGGTATGGATATCGTAATCGTTACAACTGCTAACACAGACGAAGAAGCTCGTGAACTGCTTACTCAGTTCGGAATGCCATTTCAAAAGTAAGTAATAAGGAGGCGAAATTGTGGCTAAAAAATCAATGATTGCTAAACAGCAAAAAGAACAAAAGTTCAAAGTTAGAGAATACACACGCTGCGAAAGATGCGGAAGACCACATTCAGTAATTCGCAAATTCAAGCTTTGCCGTATATGTTTCCGTGAACTTGCTTACAAAGGTCAGATCCCTGGCGTTAAAAAAGCAAGCTGGTAAGCGCCATAAATTGAAAGGAGGCACTTTAAATGACAATCTCAGATCCAATTGCAGACATGTTGACACGCATTAGAAATGCGAACATGGTTAGACATGATTCTTTAGAAATCCCTGCTTCAAACATCAAAAAAGAAATCGCTGAAATTCTTAAAGCAGAAGGATATATTAAAAATGTAGAATATATCGAAGATGACAAGCAAGGCGTTATCCGTGTATTCCTTAAATACAGCAGCAAAAACGAAAAAGTTATCACTGGTTTGAAACGTATTTCTAAGCCTGGCCTTAGAGTATATGCTCAAAGAGAAGAACTTCCTAAAGTCCTTAACGGCCTTGGAATTGCTCTTGTTTCAACATCAGAAGGTGTGCTTACAGATAAAGAAGCACGTAAGAGAAATATCGGCGGGGAAGTACTCGCATACGTTTGGTAATGAATTAACAGGAGGTGCAAAACTAAATGAGCCGTGTAGGTAAACGTATTATAGAAATTCCAAGTGATGTAACACTCACTATTGACGGATCTACTGTAACTGTAAAAGGTCCCAAAGGTGAACTCGTAAATACATTTGACGAAGAAATGACTTATAATCTGGAAGATAATACACTTCAAGTTGTAAGACCAAGTGATTCCAAAAATCATCGCACGATCCATGGTACAACCCGTGCACTCATCAACAATATGGTTGTTGGTGTATCTCAAGGCTTCACTAGAGAGCTTGAGCTTGTAGGTGTAGGTTATCGTGCACAAATGCAAGGTAATAAATTGGTACTAAGTGTTGGGCTTTCTCACCCGGTTGAATTTGAACCTTCCGAGGACCTTTCCATTACAGTGGATGGTAATACGAATGTTAAAATCGAAGGCATCAACAAGGAATATGTTGGAGCATTAGCTTCAAAAATCCGTGCCGTACGTCCACCTGAACCTTACAAAGGAAAAGGTATCCGTTACAAAGGCGAAGCAGTTCGTCGTAAAGAAGGAAAAACTGGTAAATAATAAATAAAGTGAGGAGTGAACATCAATGATCGCTAAAATTGACAAAAATAAAGTGCGTCAAAAAAGACATCAGCGAGTGCGTAACAAACTTTCCGGCACAGCCGAAAGACCGCGTCTGAACGTTTACCGTTCAAACCAGCACATTTATGCACAAGTGATTGATGACAGCCAGCAAGTTACATTGGCCAGTGCTTCTACAAACGATCCTGATTTCAAAGGTGAAGTCGGTTCTAACGTAGACGCTGCTGCTGAAGTAGGCGCGCTCATAGCAAAACGTGCTAAAGATAATAACGTTGAAAATGTAGTATTTGACCGTGGAGGCTATCTCTATCACGGACGTGTTAAAGCATTAGCAGAAGCTGCACGTGAAAACGGTCTGCAATTCTAATCGAAGGAGGGAAATTCATTTATGGCTCGTAGAGAAGAAAAAGTACAGGAATTCGAAGAGCGAGTGGTTACAATCAACCGTATCGCGAAAGTTGTAAAAGGTGGTCGTCGTTTCCGCTTTTCTGCACTCGTTGTAGTTGGCGACAAAAAAGGCCGCGTAGGTTTTGGTTCAGGTAAAGCCCAAGAGGTACCTGAAGCTATTAAGAAAGCAATCGAAGCTGCTAAAAAAGATCTCGTTGAAGTACCATTGGTAGACGGTACTATTCCACACGAAATCATCGGACGTTTCAGCTCCGGTAGAGTATTTATGAAACCAGCCGCTCCTGGTACAGGTGTTATCGCTGGCGGACCGGTTCGTGCGGTACTGGAACTTGCAGGTGTAACAGACATCCTCAGCAAGTCTCTTGGTGCGAACACTCCAATTAATGTTGTACGCGCGACAATGACAGGACTTTCTGAACTGAAAAGTGCAGAAGAAGTTGCTAAATTGCGTGGTAAATCAGTAGAAGAGCTACAAAACTAAGGAGGGAAACACAGATATGGCAAAAATTAAAATCACCCTCACAAAAAGTTTGATCGGCAAACCTGAATCTCAGAGGAAAACAGTTGCTTCACTTGGTTTGAAGAAAACGAATCATTCCGTAGAGCATGAAGATACACCTCAAACTAGAGGACAGGTAGCAAAAGTCAGCCACTTGGTTACAGTCGAAGAAATTTAATGATATTATAAAATAGGAGGTGCGAACATGAAACTACATGAGATGAAGCCGGTAGAAGGCGCTCGTAAAAACCG
Organism: Salinicoccus sp. HZC-1; assembly: GCF_046736035.1. Lineage (GTDB taxonomy): Bacteria > Bacillota > Bacilli > Staphylococcales > Salinicoccaceae > Salinicoccus. The sequence goes on from NZ_CP177130.1 coordinate 221,112, forward strand.
TAATCGTGTTGGACGTGGTATGTCTTCCGGTAACGGTAAAACAGCCGGCCGTGGACATAATGGACAAAACTCCCGTTCCGGCGGTGGCGTTGGCCTGACGTTCGAAGGTGGACAACTTCCATTATTCCGTAGAATTCCTAAACGTGGATTCACGAACATCAACCGTAAAGAATACGCTGTTGTAAACTTAAGCGATCTTAACCGTCTTGAAGACGGTGCTGAAGTTACTCCAGCATTGCTGAAAGAAAATGGCATTGTTAAAAATGAAAAATCTGGTATCAAAGTCTTAGGCAATGGTGCTCTTGAGAAAAAATTAACAATTAAAGCTCATAAGTTTTCTGCTTCAGCTGCTAAAGCAATTGAGGAACAGGGCGGAAGCTACGAGGTGATCTAATGATTGGCACGCTCTCCAATTTTTTCAGGATCAAAGAAATTCGCAATAAGATTCTATTTACTTTGGCGATGCTAGTCATCTTCAAAATCGGCACCTATATTCCGGTCCCAGGTGTGGATCCGGGCGTGTTCGATATGGGAGCGGGTCAGCAGGGCGTCCTTGATTTAATGAATACCTTCGGTGGTGGAGCATTAATGAACTTCTCGATTCTTGCTATGGGTATTATGCCCTACATTACAGCTTCAATCGTAGTACAGCTCCTTCAGATGGATATTGTACCGAAGTTTGCTGAATGGGCGAGACAAGGAGAAGTTGGTCGTCGAAAGCTGAGTCAGTTTACACGTTATTTCACCATCGTTCTTGCTTTTATACAATCTATTGGAATGTCCTTCGCATTTAACCAAATGTTTGACGGCAGTCTGATAGATGACAACAGCATCGGATCATATCTTTTAATTGCACTTGTACTTACTACAGGTACTGCGTTCTTAATGTGGCTGGGTGAACTCATTACTTCACATGGTGTGGGTAATGGTATCTCCATAATCATATTTGCGGGTATCCTCGGAGTAATTCCAAATGCGATTATCCAACTTTACCAGCAAAGATTTGTTGGTGCAGATGATACAACTATGGCTGTATTGCAAATGGTTGCACTCTTTGTATTCCTGCTCTTGATTACGGCATTTGCCGTGTTCATACTGCAGGCTGTACGTAAGATTCCAGTCCAGTACGCAAAACGCCAGCGAACTTCATCTACTCTAGCACCACAATCAACGTTCTTGCCGTTAAAAGTTAACCCGGCAGGAGTAATCCCGGTGATTTTCTCGATGGCATTCTTCATGCTGCCGCAGACACTGACATTATTCTTCCCGGATCAAAACTGGGCACAGACAGTGGCAAGGTTTGCAGATCCGTCAGATTGGTTTGGCATGATTTTCTATGTTGTGCTGATCATAGCATTTACGTACTTCTACTCATTCGTACAGGTTAACCCTGAAAAGATGGCAGATAATCTTAAGAAACAGGGAAGCTACGTACCCGGGATTCGTCCAGGTAAAAATACTCAGGATTACATCACATCCGTGCTGTACAGACTCGTATTCGTAGGTTCACTATTCTTAGCAGGCATTTCCATTCTGCCACTGCTTATTACGAAATTTATGGATCTGCCGCAGGCAATTCAAATTGGAGGTACGAGCTTACTGATTGTTATCGGTGTTGCATTAGAGACTATGAAACAATTGGAAGCACAGGCAAACCAAAGAGAATACCGCGGTTTCAGAAAACGTAGGTAGGAGGAAAAGCGTATGAATATTATATTGATGGGACTTCCTGGTGCCGGAAAAGGCACACAGGCTTCCAAGATTATAAAGAAATACTCGATCCCTCACATTTCAACTGGTGACATGTTCCGTCTTGCTATCAAGAACGGAACAGAGCTCGGCAAAGAAGCGAAGTCCTATATGGACAATGGCGAGCTGGTTCCAGATGAGGTAACAGTCGGTATCGTTAAAGAACGTCTGAGCCAAAGTGATGCGAAGGATGGCTTCTTATTGGATGGCTTCCCGCGCACAGTGGAACAGGCTGAAGCTCTAAACAAAATCATGGAAGAATTCGATACGAAAATCGACAAGACGATTAACGTAGAAGTGCCTGAAGAAGAGCTGATGAACCGTCTAACGGGTCGCCGCATCTGCGAAGTTTGCGGAACGACTTACCATCTGGTGTTCAACCCGCCTAAACAGGAAGGGGTTTGTGACCTGGATGGTGGAAAACTGTATCAGAGAGAAGACGATGATCCCGAAACAGTGGCAAATCGTCTTGAAGTGAACATTAAACAAACAGCACCTTTACTTGATTTCTATGAAAATCAAGGGGTACTGGTCAATGTTGATGGATCCCGAGATATCGATGAAGTGTTCAAAGATATTGATGAAATTTTGCAGGACTTATAAAGATATTCACCTCTTCAGACACTTTAGGTGAATGTTATTCGTCTCACAACGAAAAATACCCGGGTTCAATATTTAACGTTAAGTGTATGTCCAATCTTCACCTGAAGTGAATTTCTAATAGGGATTAGAAGACTGTAAAGGGGGAATTTAAATTGAGTAAACAGGATGTTATTGAACTAGAAGGTACTGTACTTGATACTTTACCAAATGCAATGTTCAAAGTTGAACTTGAAAATGGACATGAGATTCTCGCTCATGTTTCAGGTAAAATCCGTATGAATTATATACGTATTCTTCCTGGCGATAAAGTAACAGTTGAAATGTCACCGTATGATTTGACACGGGGCAGAATCACTTATCGTTTCAAATAATGGACTCCATATTCTAAGGAGGTAATACACATGAAAGTAAGACCATCAGTAAAACCAATCTGTGAAAAATGCAAAGTAGTCCGCAGAAAAGGCAAAGTTATGGTAATCTGTGAGAACCCTAAGCATAAACAGAAGCAAGGCTAAAATTTAAACGGAGGTGTAACAATATGGCTCGTATTGCAGGAGTAGACGTACCACGTGAAAAACGTGTTGTAATCTCACTCACTTATATTTACGGTGTTGGTAATTCCAGATCTGCAGAAATCCTTGAAAAAGCAGGTGTTTCACAAAGCACTCGCGTAAGAGATTTGACTGAGGACGAATTAAACAAAATCCGTGAAGTCGTTGACAGCTACAAGATCGAAGGAGATCTTCGTCGTGAACAAAACCTCAACGTTAAACGTTTGATGGAAATCGCATCTTACAGAGGTATTCGCCACCGTCGTGGACTGCCGGTTCGTGGACAGCATACAAAAAACAATGCTCGTACGCGTAAAGGTCCAGTAAAAACTGTTGCGAATAAGAAAAAATAATTAGGGAAAAGGAGGAGAAACAATGGCTCGTAGACAACAAACACGTAAACGTAAAGTGAAAAAGAATATTGAATCCGGTGTGGCTCACATCCGTTCAACATTCAATAACACAATCGTAACTATTACAGACGAATTCGGTAATGCATTGTCTTGGTCATCAGCAGGTGCCCTGGGCTTTAGAGGTTCCAAGAAATCTACACCTTTCGCTGCGCAAATGGCTTCAGAAACAGCTTCAAAAGCAGCTATGGAACATGGTCTCAAAACTGTTGAAGTTACAGTAAAAGGACCTGGTTCAGGCCGTGAATCAGCTATCCGTGCACTTCAATCTGCAGGTTTAGAAATCACAGCAATCAGAGATGTCACTCCTGTACCACACAATGGCTGCCGTCCACCTAAACGTCGCCGCGTATAATTTGCTGGTCACAGGAACGCTATTCATGTAATGTAAATACATGATTGCATAATATTTCCGGCGTTTAAAGGGAGGAAAAGTAAACAAATGATAGAAATCGAAAAACCTAGAATTGAAACAGTTGAAGTATCGGATGATTCTAAGTTTGGTAAGTTTGTTGTTGAACCTCTGGAAAGAGGCTATGGAACAACACTTGGGAACTCCTTACGTCGCATTCTGTTATCTTCATTACCAGGTGCGGCAGTCAAAACGATAGAAATAGAAAATGTACTGCATGAGTTTTCAACAATTGAAAACGTTGTTGAAGATGTAACAACAATCATCACCAGTATTAAAAAGCTCGCACTTAAGATCTATTCTGAAGAAGAAAAAACACTTGAGATAGATGTAAATGGTGAAGGTGTAGTGACGGCTGCGGATATTACTCACGACAGTGATGTTGAGATTTTAAACCGTGACCTTAAAATTGCCACTGTATCCAAGGGCGGACAACTTAAGATCCGTATGATTGCCAACCGCGGCAGAGGTTATACTCTTGCTGAAGGCAACAACAAAAGTGATATGTCCATCGGTGTGATTCCAGTGGACTCAATCTATACACCAATCGAGCAGGTTAACTATACAGTAGAAAATACTCGTGTGGGACAAATGACTAACTTCGATAAACTGACTTTGGATGTTTGGACAGATGGTTCAATTACTCCACAAGAAGGTGTATCGCTGGCTGCTAAGATTATGAATGAACATCTGAACATCTTTGTTGGTCTTACTGATGAAGCTCAAAATGCTGAAATCATGATAGAAAAAGAAGAAGACCAGAAAGAAAAAGTTCTTGAGATGTCTATCGAAGAACTGGATCTTTCAGTACGTTCTTACAATTGTCTCAAACGTGCAGGTATTAACTCTGTACAAGAACTCACTGACAAGTCAGAAGCTGACATGATGAAAGTAAGAAATCTGGGACGTAAGTCTCTTGAAGAAGTCAAATTCAAACTTGAAGACCTTGGTTTGGGGCTTCGTAAAGAAGATTGATAAAGGAGGTAAATTTCAATGGGCTACAGAAAACTCGGACGTACATCTGACCAAAGAAAAGCGATGCTCCGCGACTTAGCTACATCTCTTATCGTAAGTGAACGTATTACTACAACTGAAAGCAGAGCAAAAGAGCTCCGCAAAATTGTTGATAAACTCGTTACACTTGGTAAACGTGGGGATCTGGCTTCCAAGCGTCGTGCAGGTCAAACAGTACGTAACGTTGAAATCACTAAAGATGATGGTACAACTCAACATGCTCTTCAAAAACTTTTCGAAGATATCGCACCACGATTTGAAGATCGTCAAGGTGGATATACAAGCATCAAGAAACTTGGAGAACGTCGTGGGGACGGTGCTGAACTCGTAATCATCGAATTCGTAGAAGGCGCTGTAACGGCTTCAGAAGAGGCATAATCTATAAAAGCAGACTGAGTGTTACGATGATATGGCTTTTAGGCCATATTGTCTAGCTCATCGTACCCTGCAGGCAATACTTTAATAATCGCGCGACTCCGAATGCAGGGTACGCGCTTTTTTATTACATAAAAATAGGCGGGTGGTGGAGATATGATTCAGTTTAACGATGTCACATATAAATACAGACAGGGAAACTACAATGCATTGGATCATATCTCCCTGAACTTTAAACAGGGAGACTGGACATCAATTATCGGGCATAACGGTTCTGGAAAGAGTACGCTTGTAAAGATCTTGATGGGTGTACTGGAGGGCTATGAAGGCGAAATAAAAATAAATGGTCAGGTCCTCAACGAAGAGAACTCTGCCGGCATCAGACGGCGGTTTGCCATAGTATTCCAAAATCCGGATAATCAGTTTGTCGGGACAACCGTGGAAGATGATGTGGCTTTTGGGCTGGAGAATAACGGAGTACCGAGAGATGAGATGCAAAAAAGAGTGGACGAGGCCCTGCGTGCAGTAAACATGCTCGATTTCCGCACTCACGAACCATCGAGACTGTCAGGCGGTCAAAAACAGCGCGTAGCAATTGCCGGTGCTCTTGCGATGGAACCCGATCTTCTTATACTGGACGAAGCGACATCGATGCTCGATCCGCAGGGCCGCGGAGAAGTGCTGGAGATTCTTAAAAAGATCCATCAGGATAAAATGACTACACTCATTTACATCACTCATGACCTGGCAGAAATTGATATCAGCGATCATGCCGTTGTGATGAAAGACGGTCAGGTGATCAATGAAGGAACGGTAGAGGATATTTACCAGGATACAGATGCTCTCATATCGAGCAGACTCGTTTTGCCTTTTACAATTTCCATGGCAGATCAGCTGCTCGATGGGTGTTATATGTCGTATGACGAGCTGGTGAGACGCCTGTGAATATTAAACTTGAAAAACTGACAAGTATCTATCACGAGAACACGCCGTTTGAACACCTCGCTCTGAACAATATAACAACCGAGTTCAAAGAAGGAGTTTACTACGGCATCATCGGACATACCGGGAGCGGAAAATCCACGATGATTCAAAATTTAAACGGACTTCTATTGCCAAGTTACGGGGAAGTGCATGTTGGGGATATTACGCTGAAGCGTAAAACAAAACAGCGTATCATTCATCAGACGAAAAAGCGCGTCGGAATGGTGTTCCAGTTTCCCGAGCATCAGCTGTTTGAGGAATCCGTGATTAAAGATGTGATGTTCGGTCCAAAAAATATCGGTATGGACGAAGAGGAGGCCAGGGAGAAGGCAGAGCATTATTTGAAGCTGCTTAACATAGACGAGGCTCTGTTTGATACCCCGCCGTTTGATATTTCCGGAGGACAGATGAGGAAAGTGGCCATCGCCGGTATTTTAGCGATGGAGCCCGAAGTCCTCATTTTAGATGAACCCACCGCAGGACTCGATCCGCTGAGTCATATCGAAACGATGCAGCTCTTCCAGAAAATTCAGTCGGACATGGGCATTACTGTAATATTGGTCACACATGATATGAATGATGTCTATGAATATACGGATGAAGTAAAGCTTTTAAATCAAGGCAACTTAATACGTTCCGGCAGGACCGAAAAGATTCTGACAGACTCAGAACTACTCCGAAATTATGATCTTGAAGTCCCTGATATTGTGAGACTCACTTATGACCTTGAGCAAAAAGGAGTTACATTCCATAAAATCCCTAAAAACAAAGAAGAATTCATAGAACTCTACACGAAGTGGAGGGATGATCATGCTGAGTGAGATGCTGCTCGGCCGCTATATCCCGGGGAACAGTATAATTCACAGACTTGATCCGAGGGCGAAGATTATTGCAGTTTTAATATTCATGATTATTGTGTTCTTTGCGAACCATTGGACAGGGTATTTACTGCTTATGCTTTTTGTTCTGAGCTTAACGAAACTTGCAGGGCTTTCACTGATATTTTTATTCAACGGGTTAAAGTTGATATTACTATTGATCATATTTACTTTCATGATGCACCTCTTCTTTACTAAAGGAGGAATAGTGCTGGTTGATGCAGGATGGTTCACGATAGAGTCTGAAGGAGTCATCCGGGGGATATACATCACCATACGCCTTGCAATGCTTATCCTCATTACGACACTGCTTACGCTGACAACGAGTCCGCTATCCTTAACCGACGCGATAGAACGCATCTGTAGGCCGCTCAAGGCGATCAAAGTCCCTGTGCACGAAATTGCGATGATGATGTCCATAAGCCTGCGGTTTATACCGACACTCATGGATGAAACAGAGAAGATCATCAAAGCACAGAGTGCAAGAGGGTCCACGTTTATGACAGGAAGTCTAAAGTCGAGGCTGAACGCACTGACACCTGTATTCATTCCGCTGTTTATATCTGCGTTCAAACGTGCCGAAGAAATGGCGGTGGCGATGGAAGTGAGAGGGTACCAGGGAGAAGAAGGACGTACGAACTACCGCATTTTAGACTGGCAGTGGAAAGATACATTCACCGTCATTACGATGATTCTTTTTGGAGTCATCCTGTTCATGATCAGACAGTAAGGAGTATCCGCTATGCGATATTTAGTAAAAGTGAGTTACAACGGCAATAAATTTTATGGTTTCCAATACCAAAAAAATGCCCGTACAGTGCAGGATGAGATCGAACGGGTATTAAACCGCATGCACAAAGAATTCGTGCGCATCCATCCTGCCGGCCGCACGGACGCAGGAGTCCATGCAGTGGAGCAATATTTCCATTTCGATTCCGGCATCGATATACCGGCAGATAAATGGAAATTTGCAATGAATTCAGGGCTTCCTGCGGATATACTCGTGCGCGAAGTACAGAGGATCAGTGACGATTATCATGTGCGTTTTCATTCAAGCGGCAAAGCCTACCGGTATAGAATCTATCAGGGGAAAGACAGGGACCCATTCCAGAATGGACTCAAAGTGCACTACCCCTATCCACTCGATGAACAGAAGATGCGGGATGCCATGCAGTATTTTACCGGCACACATGACTTCACGAGCTTCTCCAGTGCCAAGACCGCCATTGAAAATAAAGTCAGACACATCTATCGCTTCGATCTCATCAAAACAGAAGACGGCTACGATTTTGTTATCATTGGATCCGGTTTTCTGTATAATATGGTGAGAATACTTGTCGCATATGTACTCGAAGTCGGACAGGGCAGATGGGACGGCGCCAGAACACCGGAGATTTTGAAGGCAAAAGACAGAAAGCGCGTACCAAAGACAGCACCGGCAGAAGGGCTGTATCTGGAGCGTGTATTTCTCAACCGGGAAGCACTTGAAAAAACATTGGAAGAAATGAAAAACGGTCTTGAAAAACATTGACAAAATGCACTAATAAGGTTATCATAGACAACGGTATAATTTTATATCACCCGCGATAAGCCCCGGAAACTTATTGTAGATTAGATATAATGACATGAAGAAGCTTTTTTTATTTTAAAGCATAAAAACGAGCGAATTATTTATAAACTAGGAGGACAAAAAATGCGTCAAACATTTATGGCCAACGAAGCTAGCATTGAGCGTAAATGGTATGTTGTCGATGCAGAAGGACAGACACTCGGTCGTCTATCTTCTGAAGTTGCAGCGATTCTTCGCGGCAAAAACAAACCGACATTCACACCGCATGTTGATGCTGGTGATAACGTAATCATCATCAACGCTGAAAAAATCGAACTAAGTGGTAACAAAGCAAAAGATAAAATGTACTACAGACACTCAGGACATGTAGGTGGAATCAAATCCATCTCAGCAGGAGCCCTAAGAGACAAAAACCCTGTACGTTTGTTGGAAAACTCCATCAAAGGCATGCTTCCAAAGAACCCACTCGGACGCGCAACAGGCAAGAAACTACATGTGTATGCTGGAAGCGAGCATCCACACGTAGCACAAAAACCAGAAAACTACGAACTTCGCGGTTAAGGAATAGGAGGTTAATTCATTGGCTAAAGTAGAATATTTAGGAACAGGTCGTCGTAAAAATGCAGTAGCACGTGTACGCTTAGTACCAGGTGAAGGTAATGTCACAGTCAACGGTCGTGACATGAGAGAATATCTTCCATTTGAAAGTTTGATTCTTGATTTGAATCAGCCATTCGCAGTTACAGAAACAGAAGGTAACTACGACGTATTGGTAAACGTTCATGGTGGAGGTTTCACAGGACAGGCGCAGGCAATCCGTCACGGAATTGCAAGAGCACTTCTTGAAGCGGATCCGGAAAATCGTGGCGTACTTAAGAGAGCAGGACTCCTTACACGTGACCCACGTATGAAAGAACGTTATAAATACGGTCTTAAGAAAGCCCGTCGTTCACCACAGTTCTCAAAACGTTAATATTTGTTATACAGAAAGCTCTTCCCATATCCGGGGAGGGTTTTTTTATACCGTAAAAAATGATGACTATATGCGGTTTTCCTTTTCATAAATTAATTTAACCTCCTTCTCTTCATAGAGGTTTAAAGGCTTCCGAGTTCGCTGATTCCCTATTTGATTTCCAGAATGTGCATAAAGACAGCTGGTGCCGGGAATGAATAACTGATAGGGTACAGTGTTTCATATAAATATATGGGGGTTATGATTATGAACATTGAATTTGAGTATATACAGACGAATGGTATAGAACTCCATGCTGCGGTCTCGGGACCTGAAGATGGAGACCTCGTGATACTGCTTCACGGTTTCCCAGAGTTCTGGTTCAGCTGGAGAAGGCAGATACGTGTATTGGCAGAAGCGGGCTACAGGGTGGTTGTGCCGGACCAGCGCGGTTACAATAAAAGTGACAAACCTGATGGCATACGCGCTTATGGGATTGACACACTTAGGGATGACATCATCGGTCTCATCCATCATTTTGAGCGGAAGGATGCAGCGATCATCGGCCATGATTGGGGCGGAGCCGTAGGCTGGCACCTGGCAGGTACCCACCCGGAGCTGGTCCGATGCTTCGTCGCAATCAACATGCCTCATCTCGCTGTATTGCCGAAAGTCATGTTGACGACGCCCCTGCAGTGGTTGAGAAGTTCATATATACTCTTTTTCCAGGCTCCGAAGGTGCCGGAAGCGATTTTAAGCAGCAATGACTACCGGTATATGGAACTGGCCCTGAAAACCACCAGTAAAAAAGGGACGTTCACCGAGAAGGAACTCGGGGGCTATAACATTTCCTGGGAGAAGCCGAAGGCGCTGACGAGCATGCTGAACTGGTACCGTGCGATGCCCCGAAGCATGAAAAATATCAAAAGGAGCGGGCGAATCGATGTCCCTGTAAAAATCATATGGGGCACCGGTGACCAGTTCCTCTCCAAGAAACTGGCTGAGGAGAGCTTGAAATTCATAGACAGCGATTCGGTAATTTGGGTGGACGAGGCGACACACTGGGTTCATCAGGAACAGCCAGATGTCGTGAATGGGCAGCTCATACGCTTCTTGAATAAATCTGCTTCTCACATTGTTAAATAATTTTAAAACGATTCATTCAGAAATTAAATCAAAACAGTATTAAGGCGCGCTCTAATCTGCGGATCTAAGTTTGCTATACTAAGTAACAAGGAAAGGATGATACTGATGAAAGTGATTGTTGACGCAGATGCGTGTCCGGTTAAAGATATTATCATAGAAGAAGCGGTGCATGTATCAGTTCCTGTTACATTGGTATCCAGCCTGTCGCACTATTCCACACAGGATCTGCCGGAGCATGTGAAGGCCGTCTATGTCGAAGCAGGTCCGGATGCTGCCGATTTTAAAATAGTCCAGCTAGCAAAAGTGGATGATATCATCGTCACACAGGATTATGGACTCGCATCTCTCCTTTTACCCAAAGGATGCACCGTAATTCATCACAAAGGTTTTGAATACAATGATGAAAACATCGATCATCTGCTCGAAACCCGTTACATGGGCAGTATGATCCGAAAAGGGGGCGGCAGGACCAAAGGGCCAAAACCATTTTCCAAAGAAGATAGAAGTGCATTTTCAACGTTGTTCCGTCAGAAAATCGGACTGGATAAGAAGAAGTGATTACATTTCATAGTGATAATTCATTATATTGATATTATAGACGGGTTAATGAGATGATGGATGAAAGCTATCATTATATATATTTTAAAGAATATCAGCTGCATTACGAATCAATTTAGAGATATAATTCATTAAGGAAAAGGAGAATGAAGATGGATATAAAATACCCGATCGGCAAACTGGATGTACCTGAACAAGTGAATCTTGAAAATGTTCAGGAATGGATTGGCCAGATCGAAACATACACGAATCGGCTTAGAAAAAGTGTTGACGAATTAAGTGATGATGAATTAAGCAGAACTTACCGTGACGGCAGCTGGACAGTCCGCCAGCTTGTTCATCACATTGCAGATTCTCAATTGAACATGTATCAGCGTTTAAAACTGGCTTTAACAGATGATGGCCCGGAAGTACCTGGTTTCGTCCAGGACGAATGGGCTGTCTTACCGGATACAGCACTTCCGGTAGAAAGTTCCATTAAAATGCTGGAAGGTATAAACGCGCGCATTGTATCTCTGGGTAAAAGTTTAACCGAAGAGCAATTGGACCGATATTTTGTTCATGAGACAAACGGTAAAATAACAGTTGCAACCAAAATTGCAAAGTTAGCCTGGCACGAAGAACATCATCTGGCACATATAAAAATTGCGTTATCAGAATAATTGAAGAACCGCATTTAAAAAGTTACAGGCCAGAGCGTACTTATGGGCATAATAAGTACGCTTTTCTTTTTATTGTTATAATGAAAAGAAGAATTTAAAAGTGCAGGTGTAAATGTATGGTATCTACAACAAGTATCGTTCTCATGGGTCTGGCAGGGCTGTTTTCGGTATTACTGCCTTTCCTTTTCATAATGGTATTGAGACGTAAGTTTAAAATCCGCTGGATTCCAATCCTCATCGGCGCGGCGACTTTTATCATCTTCGCAATGGTTCTTGAACAAATTACGCATCTTCTTGTTCTGAGACCCGGAGTGGATGGTACCATTCCTCTTATTGCAGAGTCACCGTGGCTGTATGTGCTGTATGGAGTGCTCGCAGCCGGTATTTTCGAAGAAACAGGACGGCTTGTGGCTTTTCTGCTGATGAAGAAAAAGCATAAGAAAATAGATTCAGCGATATCGTATGGAATCGGTCATGGCGGTATAGAAGCTATTATTGTGGTCGGGCTTGGCATGCTGAGTTCAATTGTTTTCAGTGTGATGTTCAACAACGGCGGCAGTATAGCGGATGAACTGCCACCAGGAATTGCAGAGTCTATGGCGGGCACACCGAATATTACATATGTACTTGCCATCGTTGAACGCATATTTGCAATCAGTGTACATATTGGATTATCCATCATCGTTTTTGTATCAGTGATACGAAAGGGCAAGTGGTGGCTGTTCCCATTGGCAATCGTTCTGCATGCCCTGACGAATTTGACTGCGGCAATGATGCAGGCCGGACTGCTGACAAATATGTGGATCATGTATGCCGGATTTATTGTTATGACCCTGATAACGTTGTGGATTGCCTATAATATTGGGGTGAAAAAAATTCAGGTGAATTTCCGATAGAATGATACGATTTTAAATCCTTCTCTTCTGAGAAGGGTATTTTCATGCAGAGCTTTAAGGAGAACATTGGGCTGGCTCTCTGCAGACTGTCATTTAAACGATTCAAGGGAAAGGACAAAGGGAAGAGTATGAACATGTAGATTAGAGAAACTGGAGGGTTTTTATGGGGATTTGGATGAGTCTGGTATTTGTAATCGGCCTTGTGATCATTCATTTAACATCGAAACAGATGAAGTTCCTCAAAGTCGAGCCCAGGAGCAAATTTTTATCAGTGGCCGGTGGTATATCAGTGGCATATGTATTCATGCATCTGCTGCCTGAATTGAAAGAATACCAGGAGGAATTTGATGAGACGTTTCAGGGGCTGCAGTTTCTGGAAAGTCATATCTATATCATTGCTCTGCTGGGCCTTGTCATTTTTTATGGTTTGGAACAGCTCGCAAAAAACTCGAAAAGACATGGTAGAGAATCAGGAGAATATAAAGCATCATTCAATGTTTTCTGGATCCACATCGGCTCTTTTGCGCTCTATAATGCAATTATCGGATATTTGCTTCTGCGGGGGGAATATCAATCAGAATGGGGAATGCTGCTGTATTTCATTGCGATGGGCATTCATTTCATAACAAATGATAAAGGGCTGCGTGCGACCCATAAAGAAGACTATGATCGCTACGGCCGGTGGGTACTTGCTGTATCGATTACGATTGGCTGGGTGATCGCCGCCTTTACAGAAGTCAATATACTTATCATTTCAGTCCTATCGGCCTTCATAGCAGGCGGTGTCATACTGAACGTAATGAAGGAAGAACTACCTGAAGAGAGGGAAAGCAGTTTTTCGGCCTTTTTTTCAGGAATGTTGGGGTATGCAATATTATTGTTATTTCTGTAAAGTGCCTGGTATACGAAAAAGGTGTTCAATGGAGGAAATCCATTGAACACCTTTTTATATAAAAATTAAACTTAAGCTGCCTGCTTGCAAGCTTCAGCACATTTGAAACAAGCTTCAGCACATTTTTGGCAATGTTCATGGTCGTGTTTCTGGCATTCGTTTCCACATGCTTCACAAATCTTGCCACATACTGATGCGAGTTCGGAAGCAAATTGTGTATCTCTTGCCAGTGCGTGTTCCAGATAAGCGCAGATGTCTGCACATTCCCGGTCCAGGCGGATACACTCAGCCATCATTTTTACGTCTTCTTCTTTTAGGCAGGCATCATAGCAATGATTACAAGCTTCGGCGCAATCATGTAAAGTCTGAATCAGATTTTGATGTTGTTCATGAGCCATTTAAAATACCTCCAATATATTTTTTATTCTCCCTATATACGATTCCCAGTATCTGTTCTTTTAAACCCGCTAGAAAATATCTTAATTGTCTGATTGTACAATGATTGAAAAGGAGTGATATATATTTCCGTAACAACATATTCGAATGCACGTAAAAATTTTAAAGCAATGATAGAACAAGTTAATGAGGACAGTGATGCCATTACAATTACGACTAAAGATAATAATGTAGTTTTAATTTCTGAAGCGGAATACAACAAATTTGTGGAAACAATTTATTTGCTGCAAAATCCTGCCCACGCCAGACATTTGGCAAAATCTATAGAACAGTTGAAAAAAAGCGAGGGCGAAGAAGTCATCCTGGATGAGTAAGCTGAATATATTATTTACTCATGAAGGTTTTGAAGACTACAAATACTGACAATCTACAGACAAAAAGTATTTTAAAAAAATAAATGATCTCATTAAAAGCATAGATAGGGATGGTGATTTTAATGGTATAGGCAAATCTGAAAAATTAAAAGGGAGCCTTAGCAGTTTTTACAGCCGACGTATAGATAGTGAGCATCGTTTAGTCTATAAAGTTGCAAAGTGCCAAATTCAAATCATCTCGTGTCGATATCATTATAAGTGAATAATTGAGCAAGTCGTTAAAAAGAGGCTGAGATCTGATATGATCTCAGCCTCTGATTTTTATTTGCAGACCTTTCTTATACATTCTCCAAAGTAAAAGCAATGATATAAAACTGAATGATTATTGGGTAGGGAATTTCCTTGGATAATTAGGAAGTTCCCTAATATATTCTTTGTGAATATTATTACATAATTAGATTAACTTAATCTACGAGGGAGTGTACCCAATGTTCAAAGGGTTGAAATATTTTAAACCAACAGAGAAATTTAATGGTGACTGGTCGGTGCTTGAACAAAAGAACCGGGACTGGGAACGTTTATATAGAGAACGCTGGAGCCATGATAAAGTGGTGCGTACGACGCATGGCGTGAATTGTACAGGATCATGTTCCTGGAAAGTATTTGTAAAAAACGGTGTGATTACCTGGGAGAACCAGCAAATTGATTATCCGTCATGTGGTCCGGACATGCCTGAATTCGAACCTCGTGGATGTCCGCGCGGCGCATCGTTTTCATGGTATGAGTACAGCCCGCTGAGAGTGAAATTTCCATACGTCCGCGGAATCCTTTGGAAAATGTGGCAACAGGCTTTAAGTGAATACGGGGATCCTGTTAAAGCGTGGGAATCCATTGTTGAAGACGAAGAGAAGGCAAAAGCCTATAAGCAGGCCCGTGGTAAAGGCGGGCTTGTCCGTGCCTCCTGGAGGGATGTAACAAAACTCATTGCAGCACAGCTGATTTATACAATAAAAGAATACGGCCCGGACAGAATTGCAGGATTTACGCCGATTCCGGCAATGTCCATGATCAGTTATGCATCCGGTGCCAGATTTATATCGCTGCTCGGCGGAGAGATGCTTTCATTCTATGACTGGTATGCGGATCTGCCGCCTGCTTCACCACAAATCTGGGGAGAGCAGACAGACGTTCCCGAATCTTCGGATTGGTACAATTCGTCCTATATCATCATGTGGGGATCCAACGTTCCTATGACAAGGACGCCGGATGCGCACTTTATGACAGAAGTGAGATACAAGGGTGCGAAGATCGTCTCAGTTGCACCGGATCACGCTGAAAGCGTCAAATTTGCAGACAACTGGCTGGCTCCAAACCCGGGGGCGGATGCAGCATTGGCACAGGGAATGACCCATGTCATTCTTGATGAATTTTATGAAAAGCGGAAAGAGCCTTTATTCATAAACTACGCGAAAAGATTTACGGATCTGCCGTTCCTCCTCATTCTCGAGGAAGATGGCAGCACACATAAAGCCGGCAGATTTTTACGGGTAAGTGACCTGGAAGAAGTCCATGAGAAAGGGGAATGGAAGCCGGTCCTTCTGGATGAACTGTCTGAAGAAGTTGTGGTACCGAATGGTACGATGGGCCAAAGATATGAAGCGGGTAAAAAGTGGAATCTGAAAATGGAAACAGATGACGGCACGACGATTCATCCGGCACTTTCCATCCTGGAACAGGCGGATGGCAGATGTGACATTGATTATCCGGAATTCGACAATGCCGGCAACAGCAGATTTACAAGACCGATCCCCTACAAAACAGTGCAGTTGAAAGATGGCAGTGCGGTCAAAGCCGCGACGGTCTATGATGTGATGTTGAGCCAGTATGGTGTCAGCCGATTTGGGGACGCCCGTGAAGCAAAGGGGTATGACGATGCTGACAGCATATATACACCGGCATGGCAGGAAAAGATCACAGGCGTGAAATCTTCGGTTGTGACTCAGATCGGCAGAGAGTTCGCTCAAAATGCGATTGATACCGAAGGGAAATCGATGATCATCATGGGAGCGGGAATCAACCACTGGTTCAACTCGGATACGATTTACCGTTCTATATTAAACCTGGTTATGCTTTGTGCGACCCAGGGGGTCAACGGCGGCGGTTGGGCGCATTACGTGGGACAGGAGAAATGCAGACCGATAGAAGGCTGGTCTTCACTCGCCTTTGCCAAAGACTGGCAGGGTTCGCCCAGACAGCAGAATGCAACAAGCTGGTTCTATTTTGCAACAGAACAATGGAAATACGAAGAAGCCTCTGTTGAGTCCCTGAAAGCTGAAACCGGAGATGCACTGAGATATTCCCATCCGGCAGACTACAATGTCCTGGCAGCGAGACTGGGATGGCTGCCGTCCTATCCGCAATTTGACCGCAGTTCGCTATCCTTCTTTGACGATGCGAAACGGGCGGGGGATACGTCTGATGAAGCGATCCGCCAAAAAGCGATTGAGGCGCTGACCGGGAAGAAGATGAAGCTGGCCATCGAAGACCCGGGTGCCAAAAAGAACCATCCGAAAACATTGTTTGTATGGCGTTCAAATCTGATTTCATCTTCAGCGAAGGGACAGGAATATTTCCTGAAACACCTGCTCGGCACAAAGAGCGGACTGCTTGCTGAACCGAACCGGGACGAAAAGCCGGAAGAAATCAACTGGATGGATGAAGAGACGGAAGGTAAACTGGATCTGCTTGTGTCATTGGATTTCAGGATGACATCGACACCGCTTCACTCCGACATCGTTCTGCCGGCGGCAACATGGTACGAAAAAACAGATATTTCTTCCACTGATATGCATCCATTCGTCCATCCGTTCAATCCGGCAATCAATCCGCTGTGGGAATCAAGAAGTGACTGGGATATTTATAAAACGATCGCGAAAGATTTTTCCGAGCTTGCGGCAACGCATCTGCCCGACCCCATTAAAGACGTCGTTACGATGCCGCTGATGCATGACTCACCCGGCGAAATCTCGCAGCCCCTCGGAGAAGTGAAAGACTGGTCCAAAGGTGAGGTGGAGGCGATTCCCGGTCTGACGATGCCGAACTTCAATGTGGTGGAGCGGGACTATACACAGATTTTCGATAAGTATATTACAGTGGGGCCTCAGCTGGCTGAGGGGAAGATTGGTGCACACGGTGTCACTTTCAATGCAAAAGAGGAATTTGAAGAACTGAAATCCATCATCGGTGTCCATACTGATGGGTCTCTGAAGAATGGACTCCCTAAAATAGATACAGCAAGAAGAGCGGCGGATATGGTTCTGCATATGTCATCCGCAACGAATGGCAGACTCTCCCAAAAGTCCTATGCGGCACTGGAAGAGGATACGGGTATGACACTGAAGGATATTTCATCCGACCGTGAAAACGAAAAGATAACTTTCAACAATATTACGGCCCAGCCGAGGGAAGTGATACCGACGGCAGTCTTTCCGGGATCCAACAAAGGCGACCGGAGGTACTCACCATTTACAACGAACGTGGAGCGGGATGTACCGTTCAGAACATTGACCGGACGGCAGTCATTCTATATCGACCATGAATTCTTCAGACAGTTCGGCGAGAGCCTGCCGGTATACAAGCCGACACTGCCGCCGATGGTCTTCGGCACCAGGGACAAGAAGATAAAGGGCGGCGTGGACAGTCTGGTGCTCAGATATCTGACGCCGCACGGCAAATGGAACATCCACTCAACATACCAGGACAACCTGCACATGCTGACTTTATTCAGAGGCGGCCCCAATGTCTGGATCAGCGTCGAAGATGCGAAGGCGCATAACATCAACGACAATGACTGGCTGGAAGTGTATAACAGAAACGGTCTGGTGACGGCAAGAGCAGTCGTTTCCCATAAAATGCCCAAAGGCACGATGTTCATGTATCACGCACAGGACAGACACATTCAGGCAGCAGGCTCGGAAATAACAGATACAAGGGGCGGCAGCCATAATGCACCGACAAGAATTCACCTGAAACCGACGCAGCTGGTCGGCGGATACGCCCAGATCAGTTACGGATTCAACTATTACGGCCCGATCGGAAATCAAAGGGACGTATATGTAGCAGTAAGAAAAATGAAGGAGGTAGATTTCCTTGAAGATTAAAGCTCAAGTGGCAATGGTTATGAATCTGGATAAATGCATCGGCTGCCATACGTGTTCTGTGACATGCAAGAGTACATGGACAAACCGTGAAGGCGCGGAATACATGTGGTTCAACAACGTCGAGACCAAGCCGGGCATCGGTTATCCAAAACGGTGGGAAGACCAGGAGGTCTATAAAGGCGGCTGGACGCTGAATAAAAAAGGCAGACTAGAATTGAAGTCGGGCAACAGGATGTCAAAAATCGCTCTGGGCAAGATTTTCTACAATCCGGATATGCCCGAGATGAAAGACTATTATATTCCGTGGACATACAACTATAAAAACCTGATTACAAGAGGACAGGGGGAACATTCCCCGGTGGCAACTGCACGCAACGTTATAACTGGAGAAAAAATGGATCCCGAATGGGGGCCGAACTGGGAAGATGACCTGGCCGGCGGACACATAACAGGACCGAGTGATCCAAACATCCAGAAAATTGAGGAAGAGATCAAATTCAACTTTGAGCAGTCCTTCATGATGTACCTTCCGCGTCTTTGCGAACACTGTCTGAATCCAAGCTGTGTCGCATCATGCCCGAGCGGTGCAATGTACAAACGTGACGAAGACGGCATCGTACTGGTTGACCAGGAAGCGTGCCGGGGATGGAGATACTGCATGACCGGCTGTCCTTATAAAAAAGTCTACTTCAACTGGAAAACGAACAAAGCTGAAAAATGCACATTCTGCTACCCGAGAATTGAAACCGGGCTGCCGACGGTATGCTCGGAAACATGCACCGGACGCATCCGCTATCTGGGCGTGCTTCTGTATGATGCAGACAGAGTGCTCGAAGCGGCAAGTACAGAAGATCCAAAAGATTTATATAAAGCACAGCTGGACCTGTTCCTGGATCCGAATGATCCGGAAGTGGTTGCACAGGCGGAAAAGGACGGAATCAGCTACGACTGGATTGAAGCGGCCCAGCAATCACCAATCTATAAACTTGCGATTGAATACAAGCTTGCTTTCCCGCTTCACCCGGAATACAGAACAATGCCGATGGTCTGGTATGTACCGCCGCTCAGTCCAATCATGAACTACTTTGAAGGTAAAGATTCCATCAAGAACCCGGATGCGATATTCCCGGCGATTGAAGAGATGAGAACACCGGTGCAATACCTTGCGAATATGCTTACGGCGGGGGATACAACGACCGTGAAGGAATCCCTGCAGCGTATGGCAATGATGAGAAGTTATATGCGTGCAGCGACGAGCGGAAAGGATTTTGACGAATCCAAACTGGAACGGGTCGGTCTCACGGCAACACAGACGAAAGAAATGTACCGGCTGCTCGCCATCGCAAAATATGAAGATCGCTTCGTCATCCCGACCTCCCACAGGGAAGGTGTGGTGGACCCGTACCGTGCACAAGGATCTACGGGATATACCCAGGACAGTTTTGCCGATGGATGCGATGGATGCGGTCCTGTGGGAGTCACTGCTGAAAAAACGGGCAAGCAGATTTATGAAGAGAACTTCTATGGGGGGATTTGGCGTGATTAGTTTTGATGAATTGTCCCGATACAAAGATTTGTTCAAGTTTTTCAGCACGCACTTTGATTACCCTGAAAAACTCACGTACCACCCTGAGAGTTTTGCTGTAAAGAATACTGTACCCGAAGCGGTGAAAAAACATATTGAAGAGTATGAAAGGAATGTGATGAACAGAAGTCTGGCCGACAACAGGGAAGAATACATCGATACATTCGATTTTGAAAAAAGGAACAGTCTTTTTATGACGTATGCCAATTTTGAAGACGGCAAAGAGAGAGGACAGATGCTGGCAAAGCTGAAAGTGCTGTATGAAATGTTCGGCCTGCAGATGCCGGATAATGAGCTCTCGGATTATCTGCCATTAATGTGTGAATTCATATATGCAGCGGAGTGGGTACAGGACCGGAGGCGGGATGACAGTTTCTCTTTACTCATCGGAGTAATCGAGGATGGGAGCTATCATCTGCTGAAGTCACTGGAAAAACAGAAAAGTCAATATGAGCCGTTGGTGCGGGCACTGCGTGAAACATTTAAGCAGTGTATGAAGCAACCGGCTAAAGAGCAGGGGTGAGCGGCTGATGATGGATCAATTTTTATGGGTGATATTCCCCTATCTCGCCATCGCAACCTTTATCATCGGCCATATATTCAGGTATCGGTATGATCAGTTTCACTGGACGGCGAAATCAAGCGAATTTATAGAACAAAAACAGCTTAAATGGGGGAGCCTTCTGTTCCATCTGGGTGTAATCCCTGTGTTCTTCGGACATGTTGTCGGACTGCTGATTCCTGCCCCGTGGCTGGCAGCGGCGGGTATCAATGATCACTTATACCATCTGGGCGCAGTCTATATCGGCAGTATATTCGGCATCATGACCCTTGTTGGAATGTTCCTGCTTACTTACAGGAGGCTCAGCAAACCCAGCGTTCTTAAACTGAGTTCCGCTTCGGATATCATTGTAAATCTGATGTTATTATTCATCGTTTTTATCGGATGTTATGCGACGCTTGTCACAAATACGACAACGCCGGATTTTGATTATCGTGCTACAATATCAGTATGGTTACGCGGTTTATTGACCCTGAGGCCCGATGCGGCATTGATGGAAACCGTGCCGTTTACGTTTAAACTGCATGTACTGTTCGGTTTTGCCATCTTCATGATGTGGCCGTTTACCCGATTGGTACATGTATGGAGTGTTCCTTTGAACTACGGTACAAGAAGTTATATATTATATAGAAAGCACAGTGCCAGATAAAACACTTTACGGGAGGGTGAGTGAAATGGAAAATATCATTAAGCGCCCAATCAACTTGAATCGTATTCGACAGATCACTCACTCCGACTGTGTTGGCAGAGCAGAAGAAATCCATACCCATGATGAAATCTTGGTAAAGTGGACTGATATTTCAGGCCATACAAATCAGCGGTATAAAAAGATTGCCGTAAGGCGTGGAAAAGGGATTGCCGGTGTTATTTATAAAACAGGGAAACCGTGGATAGTGGAAGATGTTAATATTGAGATACATCCTGCAGAACGGCATCAGTATCCGATTTTAATGAGCGAGAAAATCCAGTCATTCATTGCTGTTCCAATCATAGAAAATAACATGCCGGAAGGTGTGATCCTCATTGGCTACAGGAAACCAAATCGAGTGAAGAAATCTTTAACGATGAATTATATCAGAGATATACAGACAGTGTGCCAATGTGAACTGGGGGGAGTTCATTTATGAATAAGCAGGAAAGCCTAACGCAATATTTACAGCTGTTGTTTGATCAGGCGAATGAAATCATTTTCTTTTTGGATAAGGATGGGAAAATCATTTACCGCAACAGTGCTTCGCAGGAAATTATGGAAGACGGCATTCAGGACCAGCTGGATAATGCGATATGCCATCATTGCGAAGGGCTGACGGATGAAAATCATCTGGTCACATGCGAGGGGTGCTATTTATACAGCGGCGTCGATAATAAAGTTGACTTCCAGCTTTTTATGAAACTTCGGGACGGGACGGTGAAGCCGTACTCCGCAAACTATCAGACGCTCAGTTATGAAGACGACATAAAGGTTCTCAGATTAAACAATGTATCCAATCAGATCAAGACGCAACAGGTGCTGCATCAAAAAATGCTGACAAAGCGCATTATGGAAGCACAGGAGGACGAACGAAAAAGAATTTCTCGTGAACTGCATGACAGCATCATCCAGAATATATTGAATATTCTTGTGGAAGTCCGTTTGTTTAAATATCTGTCTGCAGACGATCTGAAGGTCAAAACGGAACAGACCGAGTATCTGCTCAATAATCTGATGAAATCCATACGGAATATTTCCGTTGAACTGCGCCCTTCCTCTTTGGATGATTTAGGTCTGTTATCCGCACTGAGATCCCATTTCAAATATGTAGGGAAACATTACGGATTGTCGGTGTTATTTGAAAGTAATATAGATGATGCACGCTTTGACACTGAAATCGAAACGGCATTATACCGGATAATCCAGGAAGCTGTATTTAATACGATGAAGTACGCGAATGCTGATGCAGTTGAAGTCACACTGATGAATCGTCATGAGTATCTGGAAGTCATTATTGAAGATGAAGGAGAAGGGTTCGACATGCACAGCTCACCACAGGGCTCAGGACTGGGCTTGTTCGGCATGAGGGAAAGGGCAGAAGCCATCGGTGCGAGTCTAAGCATTAAAAGCGCTGTCGGCAAAGGGACGAAAATTGTCTTGTTGCTGCCTTTGAAAAAGGAGGACGGCATACATGAAAATAGTGATCGCTGATGATCATTCCGTAGTACGCAGTGGGTTTTCGATGATTATAAATTATCAAAAAGATATGGAAGTTGTCGCCACGGCAGGCGATGGACTGGAAGCATACAGAATGGTCCAGAAATATGAACCGGATGTCATCTTAATGGATATCAGTATGCCGCCGGGTGAATCAGGCCTGATTGCGACTGGCAAGATTGCGCAGGATTTCCCCGATACAAAAATAATCATACTCACAATGTACGATGATGATGAGTACTTGTTCCATTCACTTAAAAACGGAGCGAAAGGATATGTGCTTAAAAGTGCTCCGGACGAAGAGTTACTGGATGCCATACGTTCCGTCTATACAGGGGATACTTACGTGCATCCCAAAATGACGAACATCCTTGTAAAACAATTTTTAACCAATGATGAAATGGCGAAGGATGAGACGAACCCATTTAAGATACTTTCGAAAAGGGAGCTTGAAATACTGCCATTGGTGGCCAGAGGCTATGGCAATAAAGAAATCGCAGAGAAGCTCTTTATATCTGTAAAGACTGTAGAAGCACATAAGGCAAACTTCATGGAAAAGATCGGTTTATCGTCCCGTCCGGAATTACTGGAGTATGCAATTAAAAAGAAATTAATTGAATTTTAAGCAGGTGAATTATGCAGACGTTTAATTTCAGTATGAAAGCATTGAGGGTTTTAGAGAACGAACACCGGCTGATCATGCATGAAATCACTTCATGGTTCGATCAGATGCGTGTGCTTGAAGCCAGAGGATCGATCGGTGATCAGGAATTGAAAACTTTGATGCACCAGGTTGCCTACAGTAAAGAGATCATTAACAGACACCAGGTGAAAGAAGATAAATATTTCTTTGAAATGCTCGGCCATTACATAGGCATGGACCAGGGACCAATCATGTCAATCCAGGAAGAGCACAATGAAATAGAACAATATTTTACAAATGCATTTGTCATGTATAGAGATGCGACGCCCTTTAAGGACTATTTCCCGTACTTGCAGGAGGCGTATGAAATATTATATATGCACATGTACAAGGAAGAAAACGTTCTGTTTCCCATGGCGGAGAAGCAATTTAAGGCGATTGATGAGGAAAAGCTGCTGGAGCAGGTCAATAGTAATATCTTAGCAGAAACATAAGGCATTCCCTGAGAAAAATCAGGGGAGTCCCTTATGTTTCTTTTTTATTACAGAAATTATAATAGTGGTGAACGGTATAATTAAGGGGAAAATAATATAAGCAAGGTGTGAAAACCATGATCAGGAAAATACAGCTTCCTTTACAAACAGTGAATATGCTTGTCGGTTTTATCTGCTGGGTGATTATTTCCCCTTTGATTCCATTTATTTCAGAGGATGTGAACATTCCGCCGGAACAAGTTGCGATCATTACATCATTACCGGTCGTTCTGGGATCGATTTTAAGAATACCGTTGGGTTACTATGCAAACGTCATCGGGGCCCGTAAAGTGTTTATTATCAGCTTTATTCTGCTGCTGTTTCCGATTTATTATATAAGCAATACATCTTCGCACATAGATCTGCTTATCGGCGGATTTTTCCTGGGAATCGGGGGCGCAATGTTCTCGGTCGGGGTGACCAGTCTGCCGAAGTACTACCCTAAAGAGAAACATGGGCTGATAAACGGGATATATGGTGTGGGGAATATTGGAACGGCGATTGCAAGTTTTTCTGCACCTATACTCGCTGTACAGATTGGCTGGCAAAACACCATCCGGCTGCTGCTGGTTGTGCTCGTCATTTTCATCGTGATTAACATCTTTTTTGGGGATAGACAGGAGAAGCTTGTAAAGCAGCCGCTGATCGGTCAGATCAAGGGAATCATCAACAACGAAAAATTATGGGTGGTTTCATTGTGGTATTTTATCACCTTCGGTTCGTTTGTCGCATTCACGGTGTTCCTGCCGAACTTCTTAATCACGAATTATGGTGTGGACAATGTGGATGCAGGCATCCGGACAGCCGGATTCATCGCACTTGCAACATTCATCAGGCCGCTCGGCGGGTTTATCGGTGATAAGTTCAATCCGCTGATTGCTTTGATGCTGACATTCCTCGGTATAACGATCGGAGGTATCATCCTCGCATTTTCACCGACATTCACATTATTCAGTATCGGGTGTCTCCTTGTAGCGGCAACCTCGGGAATCGGGAATGGACTGGTGTTTAAACTGGTGCCGATGTACTTTAACAAACAGGCAGGGATTGCCAATGGCTTTGTTTCAATGATGGGCGGTCTCGGCGGATTCTTCCCGCCACTGATCCTGGCTGCAATCTACGGTATTACCGGAGAATATTCCATCGGATTCATGCTGTTGTCCCAGATCGCCCTGGCCAGCCTGATTTTGGCCGGATGGATGTTCTATCAGAATAAAGTATTCATTGCGAATGAAGTGTTCAAATCAATGGGGCAGGGCGTGCTGGTAACAGATGAACATGGAAAAATCACCGATGTGAATCCAAGGTTTACGGAAATCACAGGATATACAGAAGATGAAGTGAAAGGCAGGAGTCCAAACATACTGCAATCCGGCGAACAGGATCGGACGTATTACAGCAATATGTGGGATATGCTGAGAGAAGAAGGTATATGGCAGGGAGAGATCACCAACAAAAAGAAAAACGGGGAAATATACAGACAATGGCTGAATATCAAAGAAGTGCGGAGCAATGAAGGCGATGTCGAAAGATATGTGGGTACGTTCTCGGAAATGGATACGGATATATAAATTGATGAGAAGATAAAATTCCATAAATACAAAAAAGCTGCAGATCAAATGTCTGCAGCTTTTTGATTATACAGTCCAGCTGTCATACTCTTTTTGAGAACAGTAGACCAGGTGGCCATTTCCAAAATCTCTTAATTTTAATTCCTCGTCATCCCGGTATTCATGCATGCTCTGGTCATAGGCAAACCGCCTGCGTTCTTTTTCGGAACGGGGGTCCGGCTGTGGGACGGCTGAAAGCAATGATTTAGTGTAGGGGTGGATCGGGTGATTATATAAATCTGATGCTTCCCCTATTTCCATGATTTTTCCTTTATACATTACCGCAATCCTATCAGAAATGTATTTAACCATGGATAGGTCATGTGCGATGAATAAATAGGCCAGTCCCCGGTCCTTCTGAATATTTTTCATCATGTTCACAACCTGAGCCTGTATAGAAACATCCAGTGCCGAAATGGGTTCGTCGGCAATGATCAACTTCGGATCGAAGCTTAATGCCCTTGCGATTCCGATTCTTTGACGCTGTCCGCCGGAGAACTCATGGGGGTAGCGATTGGCATGTTCCCTGTTTAATCCTACTGATTCCAACAGTTCATAAATTTGCTGACGGCGTTCTTTTTTCTTTTTAAACAACCCGTGGATGTCATAGCCTTCTTCCAGTATTTCAAAAACGGTCATCCTGGGATTCAATGATGCATAGGGGTCCTGGAATATCATCTGTAATTTCTGATGGAATGCCTTTTGATCTTTTTTGGAAAGCTTATCATTTTGTTTGCCGTCGAAAATGACTTCACCGCCAGTCTTGTCATATAAATTGATAATCGTACGGCCGGTTGTTGATTTACCACACCCTGATTCTCCCACTAAGCCCAGTGTTTCGCCGGGCATTACGTGGAATGAAATATCATCGACCGCTTTAACAGGATTATTTTTAGAACCAAAATGCTTCTCTAAATTATTAACAGTTAAAATTGGTTCAGCCATTATTTATCACCGCCAGTATATTGGAGGTATCTATTCCTGATTACCTCGGGTATTTCAGTTTTAGGTGCATCCGGATGTAATCTCCAAGTTTTTGCATAGTGGTTCTCTGTCACTTGAAACATGGGCGGGCTTTTCTCGAAATCAATCTTCATCGCACGGGAGTTCCGTGCTGCGAAAGCATCCCCGGCTGGCGGATGGACCAGATTTGGAGGGGAGCCCGGTATTGTCCGTAATTCTTCTGTTTTATCTGCGTTCAAATCGGGCATGGAGCCAAGCAGTCCCCATGTGTAGGGATGCTGAGGGTTGTAGAAAATATCATCTACAGAGCCTATTTCTACAATTTCCCCTGCATACATCACTGCCACACGATCTGCAACATTCGCCACAACGCCCAGGTCATGGGTGATAAATATAATGGACGTTCGAGATTGTTTTTGAATATCCTTCATGACTTCTAAAATTTGAGCCTGAATCGTAACATCCAAAGCAGTCGTCGGTTCATCGGCAATCAGTAATTTAGGATCGGCTGCCAGAGCAATTGCGATAACGACTCTTTGTCTCATCCCTCCCGAAAATTCGTGGGGATACTGTCCCAAACGTCTCTCCGGCATAGGAATACCAACTAGCTTCATTAATTCCAATGCACGCTTTTTGGCATCCCCTTTTGTAATTTTTTGGTGTTTCAACATGACTTCAGTAATCTGTTTTCCTATTTTCATCGTAGGATTCAATGAAGTCATCGGATCCTGGAATATCATACTGATTTCATTGCCGCGAATTTTCTCCATTTGTTTTTCGGATTTTTTCAGCAGGTTTTCACCACCGAAGAGAATCTCCCCGCCGGAATAAATTGCGGGTGGCTGGGGAAGCAATTTCATGATCGCCTGGTTGGTTACACTCTTCCCGGATCCTGACTCCCCAACGATAGCGAGAGTCTCTCCTTCATATACATCAAAACTGACATTTCTCACCGCTTTTACAGTTCCAGCGTAAGTTGAGAAATCAACTTTTAAATTTTTCATTTGTAATAATGGTTCATTCATCATAATCACTTCCTTAACTTAGGATCCAGTGCATCTCTTAAACCGTCTCCAACAGAATTAAATGCAAAAATGGTTAAACAGATCAATGCTGCCGGGAAAAATAGTCTCCACGGGGCATTAGCCAATGCGGGGTAGCCATCGTTGGCCATCGTTCCCCAACTCGCCAATGGTGCAGGGACGCCGAGCCCTAAATAACTTAAGAATGCTTCTGTAAAAATAGCGTTTGGAATTGTTAAAGTCATTGTAACCAGTATCGCACCAAGCGCATTCGGCAGAAGGTGTCGTTTAATTAGATGCAGATTTCCTGCACCCAGTGTTCTTGCTGCAAGTACATATTCCTGATTTTTGAGTTTCAGTATTTCAGAACGTGTAATCCTCGCCATGTTCACCCAGCCTGTGAGTGATAAAGCAATAATCATCGGGAATAATCCCGGCTGCATAACAACGAGTAAAATGATTACGACGAGCAAATAAGGAATCGCAGTTAAAATATCAGCGATACGCATCATGATTTCATCTGTACGTCCGCCTTTCAAACCTGCAATAGCACCCCACGCCACACCAATGATCAAATCAATGATTGCCGCAGCAAATCCGATGAATATTGAAATTCGTGCACCGATCCAGACGCGGGTGAAAATATCCCGGCCCAGAGCGTCTGTACCGAACCAATATGTTCCATTTGGACTGACATTGTAATCACCATTTTGCTGTCTGTAGGTGAATTCTGAAATCATAGGTCCGAATATTGCGCCGATAATGATTATAGATAACGTGATAAAACCCACCAGAGCGAGTTTGTTTCTTATAAATCTTCGGAAAACTTCTCCCCAGAAGGATATAGATTTTTTGGCAAGGCTCTCAGATTCCGATGTTTGAGCGCCTACGACTTCAAAATCCGAAGGATTTAATTCAGGAATGTTCTTATCTGCCATTAGATTTTCCTCCCTTCAGACTGATACGCGGGTCAATGAAGCTGTATAAAATATCTACTATTAAAACAGCCAGCAGTAAAATTACAGAATAAAACACCGTAGTTCCCATAATGACCGTATAATCACGGTTTGAAATACTTGTAACGAAATATTTGCCGATTCCCGGGATGGCGAAAATTTCTTCTATTACGAAACTTCCGGTGATAATCCCGGCGGTCAGCGGGCCCAGATATGTAACTACAGGCAAAAGAGCATTCCTCAGGGCATGCTTAAAAACAACCACCCAGCGGGAAAGTCCTTTGGCCTTTGCCATTTTTACATATTCACTGTTTGTCTCCTCCAGCATACTTGAACGCGTCAGTTTGGCTATAAATGCCATTGGTGTCGAAGCCAGGGCAACTGCCGGTAATATGCTGTATAAAAAGCCGTTCCAGCCGGCAATAGGGAACCATCCCAACTGCAGCGCCAGATAGTACTGCAGCACTGATGCCATAACAAATGATGGAACTGATATACCTATGACGGCTAATATACTCATGAAATAATCCGGCCATTTATTATGGAACAGCGCGGCAATTGTGCCTATCAGCACACCTAAACTAATTGCTATGAACATCGCTTCCAGCCCAAGTGTCATAGAAATGGGAAATCCTTCAGCAATCATGTCGTTTGTCTCTCTGTATTTATACTTCATCGAGGTACCGAAGTCCCCAGTTGCAGTGTTAACCAGATAGTCCTTGTACTGTACGTACCACGGATTATCCAATCCATATTTTTCATTCAGGCTTTCCTGTATCGCTGGCGGTACTGCTCTTTCAGATGCAAAGGGATTACCTGGAGCCAGTCGCATTAGGAAAAACGTTGCGGTAATGATTAAAAATAAAGCGATGATGATATAGATTAAACGTTGACCGAGATACTTAATCATCGTTACGTGCTCCTTTCTCAAAAATGACAGGTGAGTATTATATTAATACTCACCTGACAATAGACTTTCTTATTGTTCAATATCTACATATTTTAACTGTACATTTCCGAGCGGATCGGATGCCATGTTTTTAACTTTGTCATCATGAACTGAAAGATTCGTATAGAAGTAGACAGGCGCGATAGGGAAGTCATTCATAAGTATCTCTTCAGCATCTTTCAGCATCTGAGTACGTGCTTCCGGATCTGTCTCCTCAGCTGCATCATTTAACAGTTGAGTATACTCTTCATCAGTCCAGCCTGTATTGTTGTTGCCGCCTTCAGCTTTGAAGATCTCGAGGAAGTTAACTGGATCGTTAAAGTCTCCCAGCCAGCCGTAACGTCCTACCTGGTGCTGACCGGCATCGAGTTCCTCAAGGAATACCTGCCATTCCGAGTTGTTCAGAGTGACGTCGATTCCAAGATCTTCCACCCAGCCCTGTTGAACGAATTGAGCAACTGCAGCGTGAGCTTCACTTGTGTTGTAGGATAAAGCAATTTGAAGTTCAGAAGGATCACTTAAACCAAGTTCTTCCAATCCTTTATCGAGTGCTTCTTTAGCTGCATCAATGTTATTGGATTCGAAGTAGTCAGCCGGTTCTTCAAAACCTTCCATTGTTAATGGAACAAGACCGGTAGCTGGTTTCTGTTCACCTTTAGTAACATTTTCGATGAGACCTTCGCGGTCGATTGCGATCGACAGTGCTTCACGGATGTTTTTGTTCTGCATAATTTCATCTTGCGTATTGAATACATACATGTAAGTTCCCGCCTGGTCTCTTACATTGAGTGTGCCTTCTTCTTTGAATTGATTCAAAGCGTTCAAATCAATTGTATTAAACGGTGAACCTAAATAATCCAGGTCTCCGGATTGATACATTTTCAAAGCAGTCGCTTCACTTTCAACCATGTCGATGTTTACAGTATCTAAAGCAACGTTTTCAGCATCCCAGTATGAGTCGTTTTTATTAAGTACGATTGCATCGGAACTTGTAAAACTTTCTAAATTAAATGGTCCGTTCCCAACGTAGTTTTCACCATTTGGATCTGTATGCCAATCAGGGTTTTCTTCAGCTACTTTGGAATTCACAGGGAAATAAGTGTAGAATGCTGTGAGTTCATCAAAGTACGGCGTCGGGTTATTCAATGTCACTTCCAGTGTTTTATCATCAACTGCTGTGACAGCAACATCGTCTGCACTGCCTTCACCGGTATTGTATGCTTCAGCCCCTTGTATGTAATACAGCTGGTAAGCATAGTCAGAAGCGTTCTCGGGATCCAGTGCCCATTTCCAGGCATATTCAAAATCCTGTGCTGTAACAGGGTCGCCATTTGACCATTCAGCATCTCTTAATGTGTAAGTGTATGTTAATTCATCTTCACTCATTTCAATATTTTCAGCCATTGCCGGTTCAGGATTACCTTCCGGGTCCAGGCGAGTCAGGCCTTCGAATACACTGGCCATAATTGCACCGGATGTCGTATCAGTTGCCAATGCCGGGTGGAAGGATGGTGGGTCTGAAGTGATGGATAAATTGATGGACTTTTCTGATCCTTCATCACCGCCAGCACTGCTCTCTCCTCCCTCATCACTGTTGCTGCTTTCTCCTCCAAAGTTACATGCCGCTAACGCCAGCATCATCGTAGCGAGAAGTAATAAACTCTTAAAACTCTTCATACAGTAATTCACTTCCTTTTCCTTATTTGTAATGTAATTCCGCTTTATACAGAAATACATCCCTTTCTTTTGTGAAAAATAAATACACCCTGTTGCTGAAAACGATTTCCTTTATAGATTATCTACAATATTCACAATAATGTCAAATCTTTTTTTAGTCTTTTTAATGAAAATAAAAGTAATATTTTAAATTTAAGGATAATTCGGTTAAATATAAAATACATAAAAGTAGTCTAAATATGCACGAGTGAATTTTAAGAATATTTGAAATAGTGTAATATAATTTCTTTGTATTAATTTGATGCTGGGATTTTATAAATAGAGGATTTGATAATGAATCGTTATGAATCCGTTTATTTCAGCCAAATACCGGATTCAGGCGTTTAATGCTCCGAAAAAAGTTTTGATTAAAATATAAATTGTTAATATTGTTAAATTTTATTAACTCAAGTAAAGATTTCTTTACCAAATATTAAAATTGCCTATACATTCATGTTTTATAATATAAATGCACTATGAATGACGCGCTTAAAATATGGGAGGTATTATGAGAATGAATTTTAATTTATTTCACAAAAGACGAATACCGGCAGCAGGAGTCATAGCAATTGTCATTTTTGCACTGATCATATCTGCTTTATTTAGTCCGGTAACATATGCAGCCGGCGGGGGCGGCCCTGTTAGTCCGGATAAGAATTCTGAAGATAGTGTTGAAGAGAAAGAAGTATTTAATCCTGTCCTGACGGAGACTAAGCCCGAAGTGGCGGATATAGAACCCAATAATTTACCCAACCGTATTATCACTACGTTTAACGGGGATACCGGGAGTGAAATGGGATTTAGCTGGTATACAACCGACTTATTCGAAGATTCCAAAGTATGGGTTTCCAAATCCGGGAAATTTGATGATACTTTAGTATTCGAAGCAGAAGCAAAAGAGGTTACTTCCAGTTATGGTGAACGTGACGCCAACGGAAATTACATATTTGCCGAAGTAAAAGAAGATGAGGAAGGGGAGCCTGTGAAAGAGGAAAACGGCAAACCTGTAATCAATGGCTATTATACGGATGCCCAGGCACATGGTGATGACTGGATGAGCGGGGATTACGGCCATATCGAACTCACCGATGTCACTGAATATTCCTATGAGGCACAGGCGACTGGTCTGGAGGCGAATACGACTTACTACTATCAAGTGGGCAGTTTATCAGGCAAAGTAAGTGAATTTGGAAAGTTCAAAACTTCCGGTGAAAATGGAGATCCGTTCAAATTTGTACATTACACGGATACTCAAAATGCCTTTTGGAATGAAAACGTACGCAACGAAGCTGCATTCGGTGCAGATACTTTGAAAAGGGCGCTTGAAACTGCCGGCAATGCAGATTTTGCACTTCATACAGGTGACATAGTGGAAGTTGCTGAAGTGGAAGATGAGTGGGTGGATCTATATGAACAGTCCCGCCCGTACTTCATGCAGACTGCTATGGCAGTGGCACCGGGTAACCACGATGAGTATGCACTGAATTACGGTGATGACCCGCTTACAGAAAAATTCAACGAGCATGCCAATATTCCGGTGACGAATGAAGCAGTTTCCGGGGGCTCCTACTACTCATTCGACTACAACGGCGTGCATTTTGTAACGCTGAATACAAACGACAACAAAGAATCTGATGATAATCCGGAAGGCAAGGCAATCGGTGAAGAGCAGATGGAATGGATCAAAGAAGATGTAAAGCAGGCACGTGAAGATGGTGCTGAATGGATCGTGCTTAATTACCATAAGCCGCTTTATTCCAAATCCTATCATTCACTGCAGGATGAGGACGTCCAATTGGTAAGGGAAGAACTTACTGCCCTAATAGATGAATTGGATATCGATCTCGCACTTCAGGGACATGATCACGTGATTTCAAGAACACATTCCCTTACTCATGTACCGACTGATGAAAATTTCTCCAATGCCGAAGTTGAAGATGTTCAAACACATATCGGACAAAACGGTGTAGAGTATATGCAAAATCCGGACGGCACTGTATATGTCTTGCCGAACACCGGGGGTACTAAAGAATATGATGATGTTTACTCCAAAGGTTTGGAACATCTTCACGAAGTAAGGCCGGAACTTGATTGGATGACGCAGGAAGATATGGATCACTATAACAGCCTGTTCGGTTTCGGCGGTCAGCCGCAGGAAACAGATGCTTTTGAAGAGTCCCACTCCAACAACCGTAACTCTTCCACTCAGAACTTTGCAGTGTATGAAGTGGTGGATGACGAAATGATTGTACGGATGTACCAGATAAGAGGTGAACTCCTCCAGGGTGGGGAACGTACAGTCGAGCTCATAGACGAATTCGGCATTTACAAAGATGCAGAAAGCAAAGACGCCGAAGAAATAGATGATGAGGCTGCGTAAAATTTAAATGAAGAGATTCTCCCGGAAATGGGAGGATCTTTTTTTATTGCTAATCCCTATAAAAATGGTATGATATTGAGCGTTGAAGATTTTATTTAAATAGGGGTGAGTCAGCTTGAGTTCAATTAGGGGGAGCAATACCCAGAAAATACCGAAAAGAAATTGGAAGTTCCAGTTGCCGAATGTCCTCGTGATGATGTTCATCATTATTTTATTCGCCTGCCTTTTGACTTATATCGTTCCTGCAGGCCAATTTGAAACAGACGAGGCAGGGATATCGGTTGCCGGTACATACCAGTCGATTGAACAAACGCCTGTAAATCCACTGGAAGCACTTAACTTAATACTTGAAGGCGGGATACAGGCAAGTCAAATTGTCATCCTGCTATTATTTATGGGTGGGTTCTTCGGAGCGGTTTTTGCACTGGATTCGATTCCGAATGTAATTAATTACTTCGTTTACAAATATGAAAATATGGGGCCGAATATATTGGTGCTCGGCCTGTTCACCCTGATGGGGTTCATCGGTTTCTTCATCGGCGGGGATATGATGATTGTCTTTGTCACACTGGGTGTCATATTGGCCAGGAAGGTCAGACTCGATCCCATATCGGCGCTTGCCATGACATTCCTGCCATTATTCCTGGGCTTTTCCGTCGGTCCTTCAGGCATGGCAATGATCGGACAGATGATCGCTTCAGAGACCCCGCTATTTTCAGGTTACGGAATGAGAACAGTCATATTCTTAATTTTCATCTCTGTAACTGCAGTGTATGTGCTGGTCTATACGAGAAGAGTCAGTAAAGATAATTCCAGAAGTTTAATGAGTAATGATGACTGGTTAAGAGAATTGGATGAGGACACAGATATAGAAGAGAATAAAGTGAAGACGCTCGCCTGGCAGGACATGAGCGTGCTGCTCATCATGGTTATCGCTCCTATCGTTTTAGCGATAGGGAATACAGTATTGGGCTGGTCTGAAGTATATGGCAACAGTACATTCATCACTGTATTCTTTATAGCATTTGTTTTGTGCTTTCTCATTAAAAGAAAGAGCCTGGATGATATGGTTGCATCTTTCACAAAAGGTGTACAGGATATGGTCATCGTTGCTGTTGTCATTATTCTGGCAACGACAATCAGCGTGATTTTGGAAGAAGGCAACATCTTAAGCACGATTGTAAATACAATGACAGAACCACTGGATGGCATGCCGATAGGATTCTCAGCCATCGTGATATTTATCATCAATGCACTCTTTAATTTACTTGTGCCGTCCGGATCGGGACTGATGGGGATTATGATTCCAATCCTGCAGCCGGTAGCGGACGTACTGGGCATGACGCAGCAGGTGCTCATTACAGCA
The DNA here is from genome assembly GCF_046736035.1 of Salinicoccus sp. HZC-1. Lineage (GTDB taxonomy): Bacteria > Bacillota > Bacilli > Staphylococcales > Salinicoccaceae > Salinicoccus. The sequence goes on from NZ_CP177130.1 coordinate 256,167, forward strand.
ATCGGTTTTGGCGGCGGCCTCGGTAATTTAATCACACCAACACTCGGTGTAACTGTCGGCTCCATTGCACTTGCCAAAGCAAATTTCGGTTCATGGATAAAATTCATGATGCCTTTGTTCCTCATTTGGGTGATCATCGGTTCAGTTATCCTGTACTATCTTGCTACAATCGGATGGACAGGCTACTAAGTGAAAAGCATTTCCTGCGGGAAGTGCTTTTATTTATCTCAGGATATTTTCATTTAAAAGATGTATAATATAAATGCAATGCACCGGCCAAATTTAAAAGGGGGATGTTGTAATGTTTAAAGCAGTGCAGTACTTCAATTTTTCCAATGCTCTGGAAGCTTTGGAGTTTTATCAAAAGAATTTTGGCGCAAGGATTATTTCCAAATCAATGGCGGATAATGAGATGTTCAGAGAATCCCTGGAACACATGGGAATGTCACTGGATGAAGCTGAAAATTTTGTGATGAACGCTGAATTCGAAATCCTTGGACAGCATTTTATGGCTAGTTCCACATGGAAACAGAAAGAAATCGATAACGAAGGTGCGAGCATCTGTTTTACCTTTGATGGGAAAGATAATGAAGCGGTGGAAAAGGCAAAGGATTTCTATGGTCGTGCGGTAGAAGCGGGATGTAAAGTGGATATGGAACTGGGGCCGACAGAGTGGACAGAACTGTTTGCCAGCATCAGGGATCCTTATGGCATCTCATGGATGCTGAGTGCGGAGTAGAAAACAGGCACTCTTCACAAACATTGGGGAGGGTGCCGTTTTACATATAATATGAAGAAAGATGATGTTAAAATACAGAACAGTTAAAAGAAATACGAGGTGACGGAAAAATGATTATAAACCCTACAAAAAAATCTTTGCCGCTGTTCAATAAGCTGCAGCAGACAGAGGATAAGGCAAAAGGAAAAGCATTCTCGGAAATCAATCCATTTTTCTCATGGCATGCGAATTATATCAATGTAGAACGCAAAAAAGTGCTGATACTGGTGAATGACCGTACATACCTGCCTCTGCTGATTACAAATGTAGATGTAAAAAGAAAGAAGGAATTGGAATCGATCATTGAAGATGGTATCCGTACGATGTTCAGGTTGATCGGTGTCAAACTTTCCGATATAGACCGTTATATTGAAATGGCAGGAAAAATCGAAATCAATGCAGCATATGACAGAAAAACTCTGGGTCATATTAATGATTATCTGTTCCTGCTGAGTGTGATTGATATGGATTTAAGCATCCCGTATGAACAATGTCTGTTTTTAGCGAAAACCCCGCAGGGCAAACTTGAAGAGCACAGCAGCATTGAAGAGACACTGGCTGTATTTTCCCGGGGAATCGGGATTGAAGAAGTCGGCGAACAGGAACCCTATCAGATTGAAAGAACTTGGGAGCCATTCTCCAGGTGGAATGAATATGTTGAAAAGGGCTCGTTTGAAGACTTTGAGGAAATGTCAGAAGAGGTAAGAAAGAATAATGACAAATTGCTGTATTCATTTGGCAGGTATCTCCAGGAAAGTGAAAACCAGTCCAGGAAAACGGCAGAAAAACATGTGTTCAATGCAGAGTTCTACTTGAATTCTTATTTGCTGCACTCCGAAATCAGAACTGTTCTGACGGCCACAACGGACCCGGCGGATTTCCTGGGAAATTGGTATACCCGCAAAGCGTTGTGGGCAAATGAGAAGAATTTAAAACAATCAGGCACGGCACTAAGGAAATTATATAAATTTTTAAATGAAGCTGATGAAATCAGTGATAAGGAATTGGAAGAATCCAGACCGGCTATTACTGAGGGCATTGAAGAGGGAAAAGACCATTTAAAAGCGATGGAATCTGATTCTTTTTATTAATAATGAATTAACAGCGAAAAGCAGTATCTCTTTAAAATTGGAGATGCTGCTTTTTGTATTATTGAAAAATCGTTAGGATCCATTGAAAGGTCTAACAAGAGGTAAGTTCGGCCGATTATAGATAGAGAAGTTTTATAATTTAGAAAATTTTTATTGCCACATGTTTAAATGAGTGGTTTAATTATTAATTAAACAAATGGGGAAATTCAATAAAAGAAGGTAGCGTCTATGGGTGAAAATATCCGCATGGCTACAAGCCTGTACATCAACTACATCCTGCTTGGGATGATTAATCTGATCATTGCTTTACATATGGGCTTTTTGACTGTGCAATTTGATACCGATGCGGCTGCCATCAGTATGCTGATATCGGCCATAGGAATCGGTAAATTATTTGGACTGTCGTTTGCTGGCAAACTGTCGGATTCACTGGGGAGAAAACCGATGGTGATTACAGCCTGTATATTATATGTAGTATTTTTAATTTCCATTCCATTCTCGCCAACGTATGGTGTTGCTTTTGCATTTACACTGCTGGCCGGGATGGGAAACTCCATCCTTGATACAAGTACATACCCCGCATTAATTGAAGGCTTTCCGAAAAGGGCCGGTTCGGCCACGGTATTGGTCAAGGCATTTATGTCACTCGGAGCGATAATCCTGCCTTTGATGATTACATTCTTTATCGCAAGAGAGCTGTTTTACGGATATACATTCTTTATCATGGCATTCGTATTCCTCATCAATGCGATCCATTTAACGACGGTCAGGTTTCCAAGAGCGAATATGGTGGTGGTTGAACCGGGTGATGAAAACAAAGAAAAGGACGAAAAGGAGCCAGAACCTTATTTCACGGTGAAACCCCGATTCTGGAAAGAAGGCATTACTGTAATATTAATCGGATATACATCAGTTTCGTTATTCACGATTATACAGACATGGCTTGCGAAGTATGCAGAAGAAATTATCGGACTGAGTGAACCTGTGGCAATCAATCTGCTGAGTTATTACAGTTTCGGCGGTTTCATCACTGTAATCCTGCTTGCCACAATGCTGGATAAAGTGTTCAGGCCGGTGACAGTATTGATTTTGTATCCACTTATAGCGATTGCAGCGTTATGTGCACTTCTTTTTGTAACGAATTACTATGCACTCATAGGAATCGCATTTATCCTGGGTTTATGTACGTCAGGACTATTCCAGCTTGCCGTCACTTTAATGGCAGAGTTCTTCCCCGGAAGGAAAGGGACGAGCACCGCTTTTGTCACACTGTCCTCCAGCATTGCGTTTATTACAATTCCGTATACAACAGGGTTGCTCAACAGATATATAGGCGTATCCTCTATTTTCATTTTCGAAATGGCGGTGGTGGTGACAGCGATGGCGCTCGCAATCTTTATATCGATCAGATACAGGAAGATATTCAATATTACATCGCATAAGAGAATACTGTGGAGAAACCTCTAAAACGATTTAAAAAGCCAATGTCTAAATGATTATCATATGGATGACGTGGTATATATGTAATATGCATGTATTTCCGATGCATATAATGAATCTAAGGAGGCACAATTGATGAAAGTCACTGAAGTAATGACGACTGAAGTTGAAACGTGCTCGCCAGAAACGACGATTCAGGAAGTCGCATCCATGATGAGTGAAATCGATGTCGGTTCCATTCCTGTTACCGAGGACGGTAAAATGGTGGGGATAATCACTGACCGGGATCTTGTCATCAGAGGAATCGCTTCACAGTTTTCTGCAGAAACTCCAATATCCCGGATACTATCCTCAGATTCCCTGACGGGTACGAAAGATATGGATGTCGAAGAAGCTGCCAATATTATGGCAAAACACCAAATTCGTCGTCTTCCGATTGTGGAAGACAACAAAATTACTGGCATCGTATCTCTTGGGGATGTCGCAGTCAAAGACCCGGCACCGGCAGACTCAGAAGTGGCACTGGAAGATATATCGAAACCTGCAGAACCGGAAAAATAAGCAATTAAAATAATAGAGATAGACGAGGTCGGTCTGATTAAAGGCCGGCCTCATTTTATTTGGAAATAGATTGATTATGCAGCTTTTTTCTCCGGTTTGGGTGCTGCAGTTTCATACCACTGATAACAAAGGAGAATAATCAGGCAAAGATCGATGAGATCGCCGCCGTAATACATTAACATTGCTCCTTTTTCACCTTCCGGACGGGAGATGCTTCCCGGTGGTGCGGCGTAAATGAGTTTGGACAGGATTTTATGAAACCCGAGTGCAAGGATTAAAATCACTGACCGGTACATGAAGCTATGGCGGTGGACGGTCAAATCGATATAGATGATCGATATCGTAAACAGATAGCCGGCCAGGAACACGTGGAGATGGATGAGTGCAAAGAGCCATATTGATGTGTGCATCAATGAAAACAGATCCGTCTTATAAATCAGGAACAGGCCGCCGATGTTCAATATGGAAGCTGTAAGGGGATTGGTGATGAAACTTCCGTAGCGGCTGTTCAAAAGCCTGCTTAATTTTCTGGCGGCAGACACATTTAAAGTACGCATCAGAAGGGTCATCGGCCTGCTGAAGACCAGCAGGAGCGGGGCAAGCATGCCCAGCAGCAGATGCCCCGCCATATGTGCAGTGAAATTTACGTGTGATAATTTGAATAATGGCCCCATCAGCGCAGAAGCGGTAATGAATATTCCGGATACCCAGAAAAAGTAACGGAAAACAGGCCATTTTTTATGTTTTTTACTGGATAAAAAAGCGGCAAGCGGATAAAGCAGTAAAGCGCCTGCAGTCATTATGGCAATGACCCATTCAAATGCTGCAAAATTTATGGGAGCCGTGTAATGGTGGATGTGGTTCATAATTTTAACCCTCCGCTCTGCGGCGGCCGTACTGTTTTTTAAACTTTAAGAATAGAACAATACCTGCTATAAGCAGAAGTGCTCCAAATGTATTCCAGGCAAGATCATAGGGTAATATATCGACCCCATAGCGTACTTTATGAATCTGCAGCACTTTATGATTAATGATGCCATCAAACAATTGGAACCCACCGCTCCCTATGAGTACTGAAGCAATCCACCTCATCATATGAATGGTATGCTTTCTATGCAAATCTGCAAACATGAACAATCCGCTGACAATCGCAAATAAAGCGAAAGCATTGAGAAGCCCGTCAGTAAAAATACCCGCATATGGAGTCGACCGGTCATAAAAGTGATGCCATTGGAGCAATTGATGGAAAATGATCTCGTCAATAAGCGCCATAAGGCCGATACCGAAAAGCACACCGGACCAGACGTTCTTTGCGGACGGGGCAGGATCTGTGAAACGATTATCGGACATTGGCTCATCTCCTTACATCATAGACAGTTATTTTCAATTACCCTTAATGCTTATAGCTTAAAAGTGAAAAGCCGTTTTACATGCTGCTTATAATGCCTGAAAACCATTAAAGAATGTGTGGAGGGAGGAGGGGGCATTAGGCAGTGTTTTTTAGTTATGGCTGGGAATATGTTATAACAATATTTACATAAGCTTTAAATATTATGTAAAGGGATGATTATGTGGTTAAGCAAATTGTACTGAATGACTATAAGATTGAATTGACCGATTTTGAAGAGAGAGAAGAAAATGGCAGATTAGTTATTTCAGTAAAATTCGATGTAACGAGCAAGGAGTATCATGATGTGACCACACTTTTATATGAGGAAGTTTTTGATATCAATGTGCCCGAAAGAGATATGAAATTTAAAGGTGTCATTACAAACTATTTAACATCCCTGGATAATCTCTATGAAGAGGATCAAGTGGGTAAATATCAGGTGACATTTACAGAAATAGAATGAATGGGGAATCATAACATGAAACTAAGTATTTTGGATCAGTCTCCCATTTCAAGTAACCAAACGCCGCAAGAGGCCCTGGAAGCCACAATGAAGCTGGCTGAAAGAGCCGAAAAGTTGGGATATACACGGTTTTGGATTGCAGAACACCATGCATTGCCCGGACTCGCTTCGAGTGTGCCCGAAGTGATGCTCAGCTACATCGGCGCAAATACAAACAGTATACGAATCGGTTCAGGAGCAGTGCTTCTGCCGTACTATAAACCATATAAAGTGGCTGAAACTTATAATATGCTGGCAACATTATTTCCGGGCCGGGTGGATATCGGTGTAGGCAGAGCGCCCGGCGGATCTGCAGAAGCGTCTGCTGCCCTGTCTGATAATTTCCTGCAAAGTGTATTTAAAATGCCGGAACTCCTCAAAGACCTCATCAATTATGTCGATGACAAGGATGAACAAGTAAAAGCTGCACCGCTGCCGCCGGTCCGTCCGGAAATCTGGATGCTCGGCACAAGCGAGAAGAGTGCCAGGGCAGCGGCAGAAAATGGTCTCGCTTATGCTTTCGGTCAATTTATGAGTGATACGGAAGCTGAGAGTGTAGTTGAACAGTACCGTAAAGCTTTTAAACCGAGATATGAAGGTCAGCAACCCTATGTCATCCTGACGGTATCAATAATTTGTGCAGAAACAACAGAAAAAGCGGAGACACTTGCCGACAGCTATCTTGTCTGGCAGGTGAAAAATGATCAGGGAAATAATTTCAGGGGCATCCCCTCTTTAAAAGAAGCCGAAGGGGTTGAATTGAGTCCGGAGGAACAGAAGAAAATTGATGATATGAAAAATCAGATGATCATCGGCAATCCGGATATAGTGAGAAATGAATTGAATCGGATTCAGGAAGATACAGACACCGATGAATTCATGATTGTCACCATTACTTATTCTCCGGAGGATAAACAAAATTCCTATCGTTTGATTGCTGAACAATTTCAGCTGCAAAAAAGCAAGAAATAGAATACTGAAAAAAACCACTTAAAATGGTACTGACCCCCAAAAATTAGATTTACAACTCTAACTTTTGGGGGTAACCACCAATTGCTGAATTTTAAGTGGTTTTTCATTAATAGTCTACTTCTTTCAGCATATCCAGTCCGACATTGCCGCCGGAGATGACAAAACAGACTTTGTCTTCCGCAGAGACTTCAATCACGCCCTCAAGCACGGCTCCCGCGCCAACACTTGAGGAAGGTTCTGCAACGATTTTGCCTTCCATGAACAATAGCTTCATCGCTTTAAGGATAAATTCATCAGCGACAGCCAGCATGCCGTCGACATTTTCCTGGACGATTGGAAAGTTCCTCTCTCCCGGCTGATCGGAAACGAGTGCATCTGCGATGGTTTTTTGTCTGGAGATTTTCGTCCGCTCCCCCCGGGCCAGACTTTCACTGTACTTCGGAAGATTGGCAGGTTCCGCCCCGTAAACTTTAGTATCAACCGGAGAGTGTTTAATTGCAGTGGAGGTACTCGCAAGCAGTCCGCCGCCGCTTGTCGGCAGAATGACATAATCGAGACTTTCATGCTGCTTCACAATCTCCAGTCCGACGGTGCCCTGACCGGCCATGACATCATAATCATCAAATGGAGGAATAATGGTATAATCATATTTTTCTGCGAGGGTTTCTGTTACATCAAATCTTTCATTCACATCCGCGCGGACCAATTCAGCGCCAAGTGCTTCTATCGCATCCGCTTTAAATGCCGATCCTGAATCAGGAACGACAACAGTTGCGTTGATTCCCAGCTGCTTTGCAGCAAATGCAATGGCTTTCCCGTGGTTGCCTGAAGATGTAGCGATAATCCCTTTTTCCAAAGCTTCATCTGACAATTGGAGTACTTTATTCATTACGCCCCGTATTTTAAAAGCGTTCGTCACCTGCATGCTTTCGAGTTTCACATACACTTCACATCCTAAAAACGCATCCAGGTTTTTCATGCGCAGCAATGGCGTCTGATGAATGTATGGCGCAATCCTGTCAGATGCTTCCCGGATATCATCGATTGTCAAAGACATGAACTTCCCCTCCCTTTATCCTGATATTTGCCGTTCCTTCTATATTCCCTTTATCCCTTTCTTCAACACTTCAATTTAAGCCAATGCATCCTTCCTCTTTAGGGATATAAAATTACCGATCTAATGATTATACTGATTGAATCTGAATAAAAATCGATCAAAAATAATTGCATTTTTTGACCGCTTTGGATATTAACTATCTTTAAATTTTACGTAATGCACCATTTCTTCAAATGGAAGATGGTCCTTCGGTTTCGGGTTTTCGTCCACCTGGCCAAGACCAACCACAGCAACAATACGTCTGTCTATGGGAATATCTGCTAGCTTGCGGACATGGCTTTCACGCTTTTCCGGTTCCACTTCATCTTCGGAATGGTAGATGGCGCCAAATGCAGCACCGAGATCTTCCTCCGTCGATGCCAGCCGTAAAAACCCGGATGCGATCAATGCGTCCTGAAGCCAATACTTGCTCACATCAGGCCTGCCGGTGACCACGATGCCGGCCTGTGAACCAGCCAGCCATTTCATGAATGGGGTCGCTTCACTCATCTCTTTTAAAACTTCAGTATCGGTTATAACGACAAATTCCCGGGAGGGCAGATTATTGCCCGCTGGTGCCATATATCCTGATTTAACGATACGGTCCAGTTTTTCAGGGTCTATTTTCTGTGATGAAAAAGATGTAATCTTCCTGCGGTTTTCTATTGCTTTATGTACGTTCATCAAATGCCCCTTTCCATATTTTCATATATACCTATGATTTCATTATAGTCCAGACGGTGTAAGGTTTCAGGTATAATGGAGCCATTAAAAGTAGCAATGAGGAAATTACAGCAAAAGCAAAAAACAATGAGATTGAGGCATTCCGGTCCGCCGATAGAAATATGGATTACGGCACACTGATCGAACTGGAGGCATCAAATTTCCCGGGAAATATTCTGGAAGAGGGTGATCAGGTGAAATCTCTGACAATTAACAGATTGACAAACCTCATTAAAATGAAATATGGGAAAGAGGCGGACGTGGATTACAAACTGAATGACTTTGTTCTTTCAGAATTACAGTTGGATGAAAAGGATAGCCGGGAACTTGAGATAATGGTTTCTTCACACTGGCGGTTCAGCGCAGAAGAGGGCGGCATTACAATTGCCCCTGCCAAATAGATTCGTCTCCGTGATATGAAGGCGTATCATTTGCGGTGCATCGAAGTTTCCCACTATGATGGAACTGTCGGAATAATATAAACACTACATACAGGAGGAATATATGATGAAAGCAATACTTCACGAAGGCGCATCAGGGATGGAAGGCTTGAAATATGCTGAAATCGATAACGCTGAACCGGAAAAAGGGGAAGTGAGGATCAAACTGAAGACAGCAGGTTTGAACCATAGAGACCTGTTCGTACCCAACAGGCATAAAGCGGAGGATCCGGCATTGGTTCTGGGTTCTGATGGAGCCGGCATCGTAGATGCTGTCGGCGCAGGTGTGGAAAATGTCAAAGCAGGTGACGAAGTCATCATCAATCCTTCTCTGGGCTGGGAAAAGAACAGTGATGTACCACCGAAGGGCTTTGAAATTGTGGGGCTCCCATTCCATGGAACATTCGCTGAATATATTACAGTGCCTGCTGAAAATGCAGTGGAGAAACCGGGATACCTTTCCTGGGAAGAAGCGGGTGTACTGGCACTCTCGGCTATGACGGCATACCGTGCACTGTTTACAAGGGCGAAAGTTACGAAAGGTATGACAGTGTTGATTCCGGGAGCGACCGGCGGTGCAGGGACGTTCCTGATGCAGTTTGCTGCAGCGGCAGGCGCAACAGTTTATGTTACATCCAGATCCGAAGAAAAACGCAGTGAGGCACTGGAACTTGGAGCAGATAAGGCTATCGACAGTGAAGCGGACTGGAATGAGGCGCTGTCCGGGGAAAAAGTGGATGTTGTGATTGAAAGCGTGGGTGCAGCGACTTTCAATAAGTCTGTGGATCAGCTCCGTCGCGGCGGCACGCTCGTGGCATTCGGCGCATCGGCCGGAGATACTGTGGAATTTGATTTAAGAAAATTCTTCTACGGGCAATACAACCTTCTCGGGTCCACCATGGCCAGTGCGGAAGAACTCCATGAAATGCTGGACTTTATAAAACAGCATGAGCTCAAACCGGTTATGGATCAGTCCTATCCCCTTTCAGATTTCGAGGAAGCATTTGACCGTCTTGAGAATGCGGGCATGATGGGCAAGATAGTTTTCAATGTTGAACAATAAAGAAACCCTTATTCATATATGGATGTGTAATTAAATTTTCTTCTAACGGGTAGAGATTATTGTATAATTTCGCACGAGGAGCTGGAAATATGCCAAAGATTAAAAGGGATAAGAATTACTTTGAGTTTGATATAGGTGGTTTTGGAGTTTTCTTCAATAAACGGTATCATCTGCTCTCAACCATCAATGATTTGTCATTGGGACTATGGTTCGTAATCGGGAGTGTGCTTTTCCTTTTTCACCAGACTCAGACCATTGGGACGATTTTCTTTATCCTGGGCAGTGTTCAGCTGCTGGGCAGGCCAATTTTAAAACTCCTTCATGGCTTTTTCATCCGGAAAGAGTCGGAAAAAGAACAAAAGGATGAATATCCATCGGAAGTGATAGAAGAGATGGAAGAGAATAAAGAGAAGGCATAATTCATTCGGGGTTATGCTTTTTTTATTAAAATTTTGAGCTGAATATTAAAAGATTCGGGAGATTCCCCGTCACTTCATATATGCAGGAAGGCAATCGGTTTTATCATACTGCAGCCGGTGATACGAAGTCATAAGTTGAATGATGTTATATTTTAAGTTATATACCTATGATCCGTTCATATTGTCAATCGCAATTCATCAGCCATTTCATTTTGTGGACCGGTCGTTCACTTTGTTACATTCTGTTATTATTATTTATCCATTCGTTGTCCATTAGATGATAAGATGGGTTTAAAAATTTAAAAAAGTGCTATGCAGTTTTGTTTTTCGTGGTCATTTTATATTTATACTTAATGTGAAGGCTTTAGTGAACGGAAAATATAATTATATGGATGAAAGGCCCTTCCTCCATGGAATGCCAGAAGGGCCTTATCTGATACTGAATGTGATGATATGTTCTCGGTACTTTAACAGGAGCAGCTATTATCTAAAATATTTTTGAGAATTTAAAGACGGAATCATTCAGATGATTAATTTACAGTCTGCAGCGTGACGGGGAGGAATGACATGTTAACTATAATGATGCTCATTGTGATTGCGGTGATTATAGCCCGCGGCATATATACGCATTATATTTCCGGAAAAAGGGAGTCATTTATACTCAGTGGCAGAAAGGGGCTATTAAAAGGACCTGAAGATGAAGCATTGCTCGCTGCTCTGAATACGGCAGAAAGAGAGAAGAAGTTTATTTCCATATTAATTTTTTCATTCATTCTCACTGTGGCCGTATATATATTTATTGATCCTGTTTTTGCAAACTGGTTTGCGCTCTTCATGCTCCTTATGTATTTTGTATTCGGAGCAGGACTGGACATCATGGTTTTTAAAGCGACTAAAGACAAATTTATCATTGTCAGACTTGTGATCGGCGGTCTGTTTCTATTTGGTGGGGTGACCTACTTTATCACTGAAGGCCTCAGGGAACCCGAACTGGTGATGAAAAACAATCATTTTGTAAATATTGTATATGATATAGGACCATCAAGCAGTAATGAAGTCAACTATACACGGGATATGTTTTTTGTTTATGAATCCATAGATGATATAGAAATGACGAACGAAACCCCCGATATACCGGTTATAAATGCAGTGCATGGCATCGGCAGCAGATTGAACGGTGTCTTTAATAAGGGTGGGAGACACAACCGTCTACTGATTGCGGATAGAACCAAAGATAAAATTCTTCTCACTTATGAAGAGGGGAATAAAATATATATCAACAGTCGGTCCCATGAAGAGACAGAGGAATGGTATGAAGCATTAAATGCAAAAGTGGAAGAATACAGCAACAATTGATTATGCCGGGTGTTTATTCGGCTTTTTTTACCGGCTTTCATGTCTCTATGATTTTTAAAGAAAATGAGCCTCACGATATCTATGACTGCAGACGAACACCTGCAATGAGTGAGGATAGGTTGAGAAACTGAGTTTTTCGGACGGAAAAGTTTATCTTTGTTGACATGAAAGGCTTTTCATAAGGTAGACTTGATATGCTTGTATAAAAAAGTGACTAGAGGTGCAGACTAATGAAAGAACAGAGCATTATTTTCTTTGATATTGACGGTACGTTGCTGGATACAGATAAAAAGCTTCCGGATTCTGCTAAAAGAGCAGTTGCACAGCTGAAAGCCGACGGCCATATCGTTGCGATAGCGACAGGACGGGCGCCTTTCATGTATGAAGATTTGCGCAAGGAGCTGGGGATTGAAACGTTTGTCAGCTGTAATGGCCAGTATGTGGTTCTTGAAGGCGAAGTAATCTATCAGAATCCGCTGCATAAAGAAGATCTGGTGGCCATGACGGAGGAGGCACTGGGTAATGATCATCCGGTGGTCTATCTCAGCGATGAAGATATGATGTCGAATGTTCCTGAGCATGAATATATTAATGAAGGCATCGCTTCCTTAAAACTGGGTATTACACCAGGACACGATCCGGATTATCATAATGGCCGCGATTTATATCAGACCCTGTTGTTTGTTCCAGAAGGCGAAGAGCAGCAGTATGTGGAAAAATACGATAGTTTTGATTTCATCAGATGGCACCCTGTCTCACTGGACGTCATACCAAAAGGCGGTTCCAAGGCGAATGGCATTGCCAAAGTGATAGATGAACTGGGCTTCCCGCCTGAAAGACAGTATGCTTTCGGAGATGGACCGAATGATCTTGAAATGCTGAACACTGTCCATAACAGTTACGCTATGGGCAATGCCAAAGACGAAGTGAAGTCGCACGCAAAATATATTACAAAACATGTCAACGATGATGGTGTTGAACATGGCCTGCGAATGGCCGGATTAATTTAATAGAATGATTTTTGGAACTGCAGATAATTTCTGCAGTTCTTTTTTTTATATTGACGGCGATCAATTCTTTATCTGCGGCATCATCATATAATAATAACTGAAGAGGGACACAATATAAAAAATATAAGGAAAGAGGAGATTGTTAATGAGAACGAATATACAGACGGATACACTGACCTGCCCGAGCTGCATCAAAAAAATAGAAGGCAGCCTGAACAAGATGGACGGCGTGGAAACGGCGAAAGTATTATTCAACTCCAGCAAAGTGAAAGTGCAGCATGACGAAGCAAAAGTTGACGCAGATGAAATCAAAGGAATCATAGAGAATCTAGGCTATCCGGTACTGGACGTCAAATCCAGATAACTTAAAGAAAAAATGGATTATTGACGGCGGTCAATTCTTTATCTGCGGCATCATCATATAATAATAAGTGAAGAGAGAGACAATATAAAAAATATAAGGAAAGAGGAGATTGAAAATGAGAACGAATATACAGACGGATACACTGACCTGCCCGAGCTGCATCAAAAAAATAGAAGGCGGCCTGAATAAGATGGACGGCGTGGAAGCAGCGAAAGTATTGTTCAACTCCAGCAAAGTGAAAGTCCAGCATGACGAAGCAAAAGTTGACGCAGATGAAATCAAAGGAGTCATAGAGAATCTAGGCTATCCGGTACTGGACGTCAAATCCAGATAACCGGGGAGAAGGGAAGAAAGGTGAAGGATAATGACTAAATGGTTTAATAAACATTTAAACACACTCATGTATATATCCGGTATCCTCATCGTGGCTGGCCTGTTGGCCAGAACGATGGGCTACAGTGAAATCAGGAACATCACATTTATCACTGCCACAATATTTGCCATCGGACCAATTTTAAATAAAGCGTGGATGGCACTCAAAATGAAAAGTTTCAGTATCGAGCTTTTAATTACGATTGCTGTTATCGGCGCACTGTTCATCCAGGAATATACAGAAGCAGCAATCGTCACATTCCTGTTTTTATTCGGTGCATATCTTGAAAAAAGAACTTTAAATAAGACCCGGAGCTCCATACAGTCCCTGGTCGATATGGCCCCTGGCGTGGCCGCAGTCATCCGTGAGAGGGAAGAAATGACACTCGATGTCGACGATGTTGAAGAAGGAGATCATGTCATCGTCCGACCGGGCGGAAAAGTGCCGGTGGATGGACTGATTATTAAAGGTGAAGCGAACATCAACGAAGCGGCCATTACGGGTGAATCGAACTTAAAATACAAGACGGCGGATGCTGATGTATTCAGCGGCAGCGTATTGGATAGTGGATATATTGAATTGACAGCGACAAAAGTGGGAGAGGATACGACCTTCTCCAAGATCATCGAACTGGTGGAGGATGCACAGGAAAGAAAAAGCGGCACTGAAAAATTCCTGAATAAATTTGCAAACTATTATACACCGTCAATCGTGGTACTATCAGTTCTGGTATTTCTTCTGACACGTGATCTGCATCTTGCAATCACATTCCTTGTAATCGCCTGCCCCGGTGCGCTCATTATTGGTGCACCAGTCGCATATGTTGCCGGTATCGGCAACGGGGCAAAGAACGGCGCACTGATCAAAGGCGGAGAAGTTGTAGATAATTTCGCAAAAATAGACACAGTTATTTTTGACAAGACAGGCACATTGACTGAAGGTACTCCTTCTGTCACGAACATCACAATCTTTGATGGTACGGACGAAGACGAATTTCTCAAGAATGTTGCAGAAGTGGAAATGGTGAGTGAACATCACCTGGGTCAGACTGTTGTGAAAGAAGCACGCAGCCGTAACCTTACAATCGGAAAGGATAGTGCGGAGGAAGCGGAAGCAATTAAAGGAAAAGGCGTACGCGGCAGTCTTGCGGGTGCCGAGTATGTCATTGGTAACAGAAAGCTCATGGATGACAACGGCATTCTCATCGCTGGCAGCATTAATGATATTTACATCAGACAGCAGAAGGAAGGCAATACAGCAATCTATGTAGCCAGAAACAATGAAATCATCGGTGTAATATCCATCATGGACAGAATCAGACAGGATGCTGCAGAAGCTGTTCAGACACTGAGGGATAAAGGGGTTAAAAACCTTGTCATGCTGACGGGGGACAACTATCACTCAGCGAAAAAAGTCAGTGATATCCTCGGATTGGACGGATTCCATGCAGAACTTATGCCTGAAGAAAAAATGCGTTACATCGAACGGGAAAAAGAAAATGGCCGCAGGGTCATGATGGTCGGCGACGGCATCAATGACGCACCGGCACTTGCATTTGCCGATGTGGGAATCGCAATGGGGCATGGCGGCACCGATATCGCGATGGAAACAGCGGATGTTGTCCTGATGGGTTCAAGAATGGAACAGCTTGCCCACGGCTTTACCATCTCGAAAGCGACTTACAATGTCATGCTTCAGAACACAGCCATTTCCCTGCTCACTGTCGTCCTGCTGCTCGGAGGCGTCTTATATGGATATATCCACCTGGCCTCTGGTATGCTGATTCATGAAGTGAGTGTTCTGCTGGTCATCCTGAATGCCATGAGACTCATTAAATTGAAGGAAAAGACCGGAACAGAAATGCAGATGAGAGAACAGACAAGCTAGGAGGAGATAAATTGGATGCCAGTCCGAATCATAAACTGTGTGTACGCGGAGTGCCGATTTTCAACCATCTTACCGAAGAGGAAATGAATGAAGTATTCAGCAAAGTGAGTTCAAAGCAGTATGGAAAGCACGATCATCTCTATATGGCAGAGGATCCGAAAAACTCGTTGTTCGTACTCCATCGGGGGAAAGTGAGGATTTACAGGCTTAATGAAGAAGGGAAAGACCAGCTGATCCGTGTGCTCCTTCCGGGCGACTTTACAGGAGAGCTGGCGCTCTTCGGTACAAGAGATTCACATGATGCCTATGCTGAAATCATGGAAGAATCGAGAGTCTGTGAAATCAGCAAGGAAGATATATACGGACTTTTGAAGGAATATCCGGATATCGGTATAAAAATCATAGAGAAGTTTTCCGAACGTCTGAAAGAGACGGAGCAGCAGGCAACAAATATTGCTCTTCTCAGCAGTGAGGAACGATTACTGGAATACATCAGGACGCATATGGACGAAGATGATTATGTGAACCTGACAATGACTAAGAAAGATCTCGCCTCTTATCTCAGCATGCAGCCGGAAACACTTACCCGCATTTTTAAGAAGCTTGAAGCGGACGAAGTGATTGAAAAAGTGAACAATAAAAAATACATGATATTGGAATATTCAATATTGTGAAGGAACAAAATACCGGCAACATGGGTTTGAACCATGAAAACAAGGGTACAATCATTATGATCTTACTTAAAGAAAGGTGATAAAGAATGGCGAAAAACAAGACTGAGAAAAAAACAGATAAAAAAGAGGAAGTCAAAGATGCACTCAACCAACAGGTAGCCAACTTTACAGTACTCTGGACAAAACTTCATAACTATCACTGGTATGTAAAAGGAGATAATTTCTTCTCACTTCATGAAAAGTTCGAAGAGCTATATACAACTGCCGGTTCATATGTCGATGAGATCGCCGAAAGATTACTTGCCATCGGCGGTGAACCGATTGGTAAACAATCCGATGCAATCAAAACAGCCAGTGTCAAAGAAGCGGAATATGATATTGATGCCCATGAAATGGTAAAACAGATTGTTAAAGATTATGATAAAGTTATCAAGGAAATGGACAAAGGTAAAAAAGCGGCTGAGGATGCAGGCGATGACCGTACTGCGGATATGTTTATCGGTATGATTACCGAAGTTGAAAAGAACAACTGGATGCTGAAATCCTTCCTTGGCAAGGATGCTTAAAATTAAATGAACCAAAAAAGAGGCTGGGATTCCAGCCTCTTTTTTGGTGATCAATTATTTATTCATTTATCATCCGTTTTTCTAATATTGTATTTCCAGGCTTCATCCTCATCCATCATTTTCTTAGCTGCATAAATTGTAAGGAACTGGATGATGATAATCGGTATTCCCATAATACCGGAAATAACCTCAAGCGGCGCGAGACCGCCAATCTGCATGAGTATTAGAGCAAGCGCTGCAATAACCAATGAGATAAAGATTCTTAAATATTTTGAAGGATCCTGTTCACTCATGTCCTCGCTGCTGGTATAAGCTGCGATAGTGAATGTTGTGGAATCCAGCGTTGTTGTAAGGAAAATCATCGCAATGATTATGAAGAGTACCATCACAAAGCCTGATAGCGGGAGTGTCTGAAGTATATCAGGAATGATTTCCACTGCTTCATTCTCTCCTGCCAGAGCGAGAATATCCAAGTCGCCATGTAATTGACTGTGGACGCCAATACCGCCCAGTATGCCTGTTGCCACCCAGGCCAGTGCTGTAGGCGCCAGCAGGTATGTGAGAATCATTTCTTTGATTGTACGGCCTTTTGATATTCTGGCTGCAAATACACTGTGCAGCATCGCCCAGGTTGCATTATAGGCCATCCAGAATATCAGATGCCCCCTTATGAAGGACGTCTGCTCAACTGCGACCGATTCAGTGAAGAATGAAAGCCTTAAATAATTGCTTAAAAGGTGGCCGATTGTATCTGTGAAGTAGTCCATGATGAATATACCGGGACCGGCTATAAGTATGAATAAGGCTAAAAATGCAGCCATGTAGACATTGAGAACACTTAATCTTTTAATCCCTTTTTCGATGCCGAGGTATGCACTGATTGAGAAAAGGAGCACCCATATGAGCGTTACAATGATTGTCATTGTAAAGGTGACTTCTGTATTTAATAAAGCAGCAAGGTTTGATGTAATAATCGGTGTGCCGAGTCCGAGTGTTACGGCAGCTCCTGAGAGTATGCTCACCAGGAACAGAGTATCAAGAAATATACCGCCGATGCCATCTGTAAACTTATCCCCGAAGATAACACGTGTGGCTTCAGATATACGCATCATCGGACGTTTTTTGACGTGAATAATATAAGCCATTGCAGGGGCAGCCATCACAAATATCGAGAATACCTGAAACCCCCATATGTACATGGCATATGAGTTTCCCCACAGGAGTGCTTCCGAAGATCCGGGTGCGATACCGAAGGGCGGATCATTGGCCACTTCTGTCCATTGGATCAGCCCGGTTCTCATAATCGTCGAGCCCAGTCCCATAGCTATCAAAATTGAAGAATATTCAAATAATGAGAACTGTGGCTTTTCGGCCGGGTCTCCCAGTACAACTTTACCATATTTTGAAAATGACAGATAAAGAGCTGCACCAAGTATAAGCGTTGCATACCAGATATATCCCCAGCCCAATACATTAACAACCCTGTCGAAAATATTATTTAGCAGTTCCAGCGATTCCTTCTCATACAGAGCCAAGGGAAGACTGACTAACGCTATAATCACGACGGAAGGTAAGAATATTTTCCGGTCGATCAAATTCCATCCATTACGGTTTGGTTTCTCTTCCATGTTTCATTCTCCTTCTATCATGTTAAGATATATAATTGTTAAATCTACAATCTATTCACATATTAACATAATGCAGTCAAAAAATTACTAGATACTTAATTTAGAATTGTAATATTATGATTTAAATATAACGAGTTACACTAAATGAAATCTGGGGAAATGAAGAGAAGGAGGGGGATAAATTGACTGAAGACCTTAGCAACCAGGAGCTTTCACTGAAATTGTATGTCGTTATGCACCATGCCTATAATTCATTGCAGAATCAATCTTTCAAAGACATGAAACAGCATGGTCTGAATCCTACGGAATTTGCGGTGCTTGAACTGCTTTACAACAAAGGGCCCCAGCAGGTCCAGCAGATAGGAGAGCGCGTACTGATTGCATCAAGTTCTATTACGTACGTGGTGAACAAATTGATCAAGGAAGATTATGTGGTTAGAAAACAATATGAAGAAGATAGAAGGATATCCTATGTATATCTCAAGCAAAGTGGAAAGGAATTGATGGATGAAATTTTTCCGAGGCATGCAGAACGGCTGGAACAGATTACTGACGGGCTGACTGTCGAAGAGAAGAGGGAGCTCATTGAAACACTCAAAAAACTGGGGAAAAACATAAATTGATCTATAGATGAAATGACTGAGTTATATGTTTTATAGATACTGTTAAGGGTACAGAAACAATGTTGATGTTATTTAAATATCTTTTTCGTGAAGGAGAGTTATGATGGCAGAACTAAATTTAGCAGTTGTATATTACAGTTCAACCGGTACTAACTATCAGATGGCACAATGGGCTCAGGAAGCAGGAAATGACGTAGGTGCGAATGTAAGATTGCGAAGAATACCTGAAACAGCGCCTTCAGAAGCGATTGAATCCAATCCGGCATGGAAAGAGCATTATGATAAAACCCAAGACGTAGAAGAAGTGACAACAGAAGACCTTGAATGGGCAGATGCGATTGTGTTCAGCGCACCGACACGTTTCGGTGTGGAGGCTTCACAATTCCGTGCCTTTATCGATACGACTGGCGGACTCTGGGGACAGGGCAAGCTGGTGAATAAAGTGGTCAGCGCAATGTCTTCTGCACAGAATCCGCATGGTGGCCAGGAAGCGACCGTATTATCCATTTACAAAACGATGGCACACTGGGGTGCAATCATTGTACCGCCCGGCTATACGGATGCTGTCCAGTTCAGCTCAGGCGGGAACCCTTATGGCGTATCCGCAACAGCAACTGAAGAGGGTATCGTTGAAGATATCGAAGAAGCAGTCAAACATCAGGCAAAACGTACTGTGGAAGTTGCAAAATGGGTGAAAGACGGCCAAGGAGAATAAGCGACCGGGGCAATTGGGAAATGTACATTTCCCAATTGCCTTTTTTAAAATGACGGAAAGTTTTGATAAGTTTTATCTGGATATTATATATAAGTAATGCATATAAGTAATTTATATAACTGAAAGGATGAAGCAGAATGTTCTATCACAGAAAAGAATTGCAGTTCGAATCGAAACCGGATAAACCAGATCCAGTATACGCCAAGCAGTTGCAGGAGATAATCGGAGGACAGTACGGAGAGATGACAGTAGCGATGCAATACTTATACCAGGGGTGGAACACAAGAGGAAATGAGAAATACAAAGACCTTGTTATGGATACGGGAACCGAGGAACTTTCCCATATAGAAATGATTGCCACGATGGTTGCCCGACTTTTAGACGGAGCACCTGTGGATGAGAAAGAAAAGGCTGCTAAAGACCCGGTCATCGGAGCAATATTAGGCGGTATGAACCCTCACCATGCGATCGTAACAGGACTCGGTGCAGCACCTGAGAACAGTACTGGAGTACCGTGGAGCGGTGGTTATATTATCGCGAGCGGCAATTTACTTGCCGATATGAGAGCAAATCTTAATGCAGAGTCACAAGGACGTCTGCAGGTAGCACGCCTTTATGAAATGACGGATGATCCAGGCGTGAAGAAAATGCTTTCGTTCTTGCTGGCCCGCGACACAATGCACCAGAACCAGTGGATTGCTGCAATCAAAGATCTGGAAGAAAAAGAAGGTGTTGTTACACCATCCACAGTCACGGACGATATGGAAGCGACTGAATTTTCACATCGCCTCATCAATTGTTCTGAGGGGGAAGCCAGTGCCCAGCTTAAGTGGATGAATGATGTTGCACCGGACGGCAAAGCTAATTTCGAATATGAAGGGACTCCGAAAGCGTATGGAGAGAAACCCAATTTGAATCCTGCACCGGGCTACATGCACAGCACGCCTCCAGACGAAGATAAAAAATGATCCTGATAATAATAAATGATAAAAGCATTCTTTCCGGATAACTGGAAAGAATGCTTTTTATATCTTAACCGATATTATATTCAGACATGTTCAACGAACAGATACTGGGCGATGGTCTGGCTGATCTGAATTTCCTTGTTTGTCGTGCCGTGATGGAGTGTTATCAGATCAAGGCCGGCATCCCGTTCTATCACTTTTACATGATCCCCGATCTTAAGGTCATGATTTTCAAAATACTGAAGCAGTTTATCTTCATCCACAATGCGGGAAATGCGTACAGATTGATTCAGAACCGCTTCTGTCAGATGAACTGTCTTCACTTCCTGTTCATCCATTTTATCAGTTGAAATCGCGCCGCCGTGCGGACAGTACTCCGGAAAATCCAGGTATGCCTCGAGTTTGTCGGCAAGTCCGGAGCTGGTGGAATGCTCCAGTAATTCCGCTTCCGGATGGACTTCATTGATGTTGAAACCGAGATGTTTCACAAGGAACACTTCCCACAGACGATGCTTTCTTATTAGTTTTTTTGCATAATCTATACCTTCCTGAGTCAGTTTGCTGCCTTTATACGGGGTATAGACGACCCATCCCGATTTGACCAGACTGTTCATCATCTCTGTCACTGTGGGAGGGGAAATGCTCAACCGATTCGCTATTTCCTTATTGGGGACCTGTTCCGTCCGCCCTCCGAGTTCAAATAATATTTTCAAATAATCTTCTTTAGTCGGGCTCATGCATTCCACTCCGTTCCGAATTCTCGTTTCCTATTATGAAGAAAAATGACTAAATCGGCAATTCATACTTGATCCGGATATAGTGGGTATATTCTTCACCGCGTTCCGTAAGCGTATAGTGCCCATTCATTTTTTCAATATAGTCATTGATGAGTAAGTGTTCAATATGCTTTTTGAACTGTTTCTGATCCAGGTTAAAGTGGGAGACGATTTCTGCTTCAGTTAAACGCATATGCCCCTGTTCATTCATGAGCATGAGTATCATTGCCCGGGTAAAAGTGCGTTTTTGTTTTATGCTTCTGATTTTACCGTTCAGCCAGCCATTTGAATTAAATATAAAGACAAGCATGAAGGTGATCAGCGCCACAAATGAAGTGACTCCGGCGATGGACAGATCGAATCCGAAACCGATGAAATAGCCGAGCATACTGTTGACGACGGCAAAAAGCATGGACAGCCAGATCATTGAACTCAGCCGTTTGACGAGCAGATAGGCGGTAAGTGCGGGTGCAACGAAGAAGTTTATTACCAGAATGGAGCCGACCGCATCAAATGCTGCTACAGCTGTAACAGATACCAGTGTCATGAGTACATAGTAGATGAATGTTGCTGAAAATCCGGCAATAAATGCAAACTTCGGATCGAAAGTGGTCAGTTTCAGCTCTTTATAAAACAGTGCGACAAACGCAATGTTGACCAGCAGGATGATGGAGAGCTGCCATAGTGCATTGGGGATGCTGAAGCCGAGTATATCTATCCTGTTGAATGGGGCGAAAATGACTTCTCCCATTAAAACGATGTCCATATCCAAATGGGCGTCACCGGCATATTTTGAAATCAGAATGATGGCCACGGCGAACAATGCAGTGAATACCAGTCCGATGGCTGCATCCTGACGCACTAACTCTGTTCTTGAAATCAGTTCGATAATGTAGACCGTGAGCACTCCGACGACACTTGCTGCAATGATGAGCCAGGGGGAGCGGATATCGTTGGTGATGAAGAATGCCAGAACGATACCGAGCAGAATCGTATGGCTGATTGCATCCGTTGTCATCGAAAGACCGCGCAAGACAAGGAAGACACCGAGCACACTCGTGGCCAGAGCCGTTACTACAAGGACCAATAATACTTCTATCATGGCGTCTTTTCACCCATCTTTCTCTTATATATCGACCTCAGGATAATGCCTTTGGGCGCAAAGAACAATGACAGCACCATGAGGGTGGATAACGTCAGAATAATGGCCGGTCCTGTTGCGATATTTTCACCGGCTGTACTGATGTATGTGCCGGTGAATGCGGCAATGGCGCCCGAACAGCCCGCAATAATCAGGACGACCCGGAAGCGGCTGGACCATAATTGCCCGATGGCTGCGGGTGCAATCAGCAGATTGACAATCAATATGGCACCGACTGCTTTAAGTCCGACTGAAATGAGCAGGATGGTAATCGTTAAAATGGTGAAATTCATAAAAGTGTTATTGATACCGACTGTTCTGCTGAACACAGGGTCAAAAATGTATATTTTAATCTGGCGGTAAAAAGCCCAGAATATAAACAGGCTGATAAATGAAGCAATAATGATCAGGTAAACATCGCTTCTGAGCATATAGGCAGCCTGGCCGAATATATAATCGTTCAATCCCTGCGTCCCTTCAAAATCAGGATTTCCCTGCACGAAACTCATCAGTGTCATGCCGAGGCCGAAAAATGATGAAAGTATGAGGGCAAGGGCCCCATCCAGAGTGATCTTCGAATGGTCCGTAACCATCTGAATGGTAAAGAAGGCGATGATGCCTAAAATGATGGCACCGATTGCCAGAGTAAAGGTTTCCTTCACCCCGATGAGCATAAATGCCAATACTATCCCCGGGAACGTGGCGTGGCCGATCGCATCACCGATCAGGCTCTGTCCTTTCATTACGCTGATTGTCCCCACCATACCGCCTGCAAAAGCAAGGACCATCGTACCAATCGCGACAATCAGGAAAGTGAAACTCGTTAAAACATCCATCATATATGAACGCTCTTTTCGCGGTAGGCTTTCTCTATATTCTCTTCCGTAAACACTTCATCGGCAGGACCATCGGCAATGATTGTCTTATTTAATATCACTACATGGTCAAAATATTCTTTGACAGTATTAAGCTGGTGATGGACGACGATGAATGTTTTACCTTCATGCTGTAATTGCCTGATGATGTCTATGATCAGGTTTTCTGTTGTAATATCGATGCCCTGAAGCGGCTCATCCATTACATATATGTCAGCATCCTGGGCAATGGCACGGGCCAAAAATGCTCTCTGGCGCTGGCCTCCGGACAACTCGGAGATCTGCCGGTCTTTAAACGCTTCAATCTTCATCGTTTTTAATGCGTCCAGCGCGATTTCCCTGTCTTCCTTATTCGGACGTTTGATCCACCCCTTATGCACGTAGCGCCCCATCAGGACAACATCCAGAACAGTTGCGGGGAAATCCCAGTTTACTTCGCCCTTTTGCGGAACATAGGCGATATTTTTTAAGACGCCTTTGTCCGTGCGGCCATTAATTTCTATGTTTCCCGATACTGGTTTAATCAGTTTCATCATCGTTTTGATCATCGTCGATTTGCCGGCGCCGTTCGGTCCGACAATCGCCGTCCGGCTGTTTTCTTTTATACTTAAATTCACATGCCACAAAGCCGGCTTATCCTGATAGGCAACGTTCAAATCTTTGATTGTAATGATATTGTTATCCATTTTATGTTCCTCCCTACTTTAAGTTGTCGACGATTGTGTCTATGTTATGTTTGTACATACCGATGTAAGTATCCCCAGCTTCCCCTTCCTTGCCCAGTGAATCGGAATAGAGTGCGTCTTCAGAACTGCCTGCAACAGTAACCGTTCCGCCTCTGGAAGAAACAATTTCTTCCAGACGTTTCATCTGATCCGGGTTTGTTGTCGTCTCTACAAATATTGCTTTAATATTATTATTCATAATAAGGTCGGCCGTCTGGTTGATCATATTGTTCGATACTTCGGATTCAGTCGAGAAGCCCTGGGGCGCATGAACATCTAAATCATAGGATGCGCTTAAATAGCCGAATGCATCGTGCGGCGTAATCAGGATTCTGGATTCTTCAGGTATTTCAGAAATACGGTTCTGCGTGTATGTATGCAGTGCATCCAACTCTTCAAAGTAAGCATCCAGGTTGGATTGGAATGTGTTTTCATGTTCCGGGGCCTCGGCGGCGAGCGCGTCTTTAACGATCGTCATCGCCTGCTTATAAAGTTCTATATCAAACCAGAAATGGGGGTCGGTCTCCCCTTCTTTTTCGGTTTCCAGCGCTTCATCATCAAAGTCTTCAGCGACAGGCACGCCATCAGTTAAAACATCGGCCATACGGCCTTCAAAATTCAGCCCCTGATAGAATAAAAGATCGGATTCCATGATTGTCTTCAGGTTGCTTGCTTTAGGCTGATAAACGTGGGGGTCTTCCCCGGCAGGAATAATAAGAGTGGTATGAAATGCATCGGCATCCTCGTCTATAACGCTGACCATATCATCGAGGAATGTCGTGGTGACTGCCACGCTTATTCTGCCGTCCGCTTCAGAGGTATCGGTATCACCACTATTACTGCATCCGGCGACACCGGTGATTAAAATTGTTGTGATAAACAATATTAATGTCTTTTTCATAGTCTATCCTCCAATTGTTGTAAAAAGTATGTATCGAATTATTATTTAGGCTACCCTAAATTATGAGTTTAGTCAATCCTAACAAAAAAGACCGGAGTTACCGGTCTAATATTTGAAACAGTTCATTCAGTTGTCTGATTTCAAAAACAGGACGGAAATCGTAAGGATTGCTTTTTTCTTCCGGATTATACCAGCATGTATCGATGCCGCTGTTGATACCGCCGAGTATATCCGAAGTTAAAGAATCGCCGATGATCAGCGCCTCTTTTGGCCGGAACCCTTCGATACGGCCGGCCACATGATCAAAGAAGGCTTTCATCGGTTTTTGATATCCCGTATCTTCACTGATGAATACATCTTTAAAATAAGGCAGGATGCCGGAGTTATTCAGGCGCTTTTCCTGAGTTACTTTTACCCCGTTCGTAATGATGCATAGATAGTACTCACTGGATAATTGCTGTATTGTCTCCAAAGCTCCCTCGAATAATTGATGTCCGTGCTCTGCAATCTGAGTCCGGTACATTTTATCGACAATGACACCGTCCACTTTAAGTCCGAGCTCATCAAAGAATACTTCGTGCCTTTTGGACAGCACTTTATCTTTCATCAATTCATTTCTTTCAAGCATTTCCCAATGCGTCTGATTAATTGTTTTATAGCGGTTGTAAAGATCCGGTCTGTAAGCCACTTCATGGCTGTTCAAAACGAACTCGAGTGCTTTATTCTCAGCAGCGCCGAAATCTAAAATCGTATCATCGAGGTCGAACAGCAGATATTTATATTTCTTCAAAAAACATACCTCTCTTCATTGGTGAATGATTAACCTTATCATATCATTCTGAAGGGAATATGAAATATGTTATAATGGCAGAAAGGAATGCAAACGTTTGCACCAAAGGGAGAGTGTGTTTATGGAAAAACGTTCTAGTGGAGTGCTTTTGCACATTTCTTCATTACCCGGGAAATACGGGATTGGGGATTTTGGAAAGAATGCCTATAAGTTTGTAAGATTTCTATCCCGCTCAGACACGAAGTATTGGCAAATACTCCCGCTGGGCATTACGGGGTTCGGTGATTCACCATATCAGAGTTTCTCGGCGTTTGCCGGAAACCCGTATTTCATCGATCTGGGTGTGCTGATGGAGAATGGCTGGCTGGATGAAACCGAGGTGGCGGAGACGGATTTAGGGGATAATCCCGTAAAAGTGGACTACGCAAAGCTGTATCAGAATAAGATGCCGCTTTTGAAACTCGCCTATGAGAGGGCAGAAAAAGAAATTCATGCGGAACTGGAGGCATTTCTGCAGCAGCATAATGACTGGCTGCTCGACTTTGCCTTATATATGTCGATTAAAACAAAGCAGAATAATGTGTCCTGGATGAAGTGGCCGGATAAATACCGGCTGAGGGAACCGGAGGCACTCGACGCGTTCTATGAGGAAAACAGGCATGACGTGTTCTTCTGGGTCTTCACGCAGTACTTATTCTTCAGGCAATGGGGGAAGCTGAAGGAATATGCGAACGATAAAGGCATCCGGATCATCGGTGATATCCCGATCTATGTGGCAGAAGATAGTGCGGATATCTGGTCGCAGCCCGAATTGTACAAATTGGATGAAGATTTGACGCCGGAAGTTGTGGCAGGGGTGCCGCCGGATATGATGAGTGACACAGGCCAGCTGTGGGGCAACCCGATATACGACTGGGACGCGATGAAAAAAGAGAACTACAAATGGTGGATCAGAAGGGTTGAAGCGAGCTTCGATCTATACGACACAGTACGCATCGATCACTTCAGAGGGTTCGAGTCCTACTGGGAAGTGCCGGCAGGGGATGAAACCGCTGAAAATGGTGAATGGGTCAAAGGGCCGGGAATGGATTTATTTAATGCGATTAAAGAGGAATTGGGAGAACGGGATATCGTTGCTGAAGATCTCGGATTTTTAACAGATGAAGTGTATAAATTGATTGAAGACACCGGTTATCCGGGTATGAAGGTAATGCAGTTCGGATTTAACCCTGAAGAAGACTCGGAGTATCTGCCGCACAACTACACGAGACACAGTATTGCCTATACCGGTAATCATGATACCCAGACGACGCGGGGCTGGCTGGAAACTGCAGATAAAAAGACGCGGAAAAAAGCAGTGAACTACTTGAATCTGACTGAGGAAGAAGGGTATGTCAACGGTGCCATCAGAGGCGTGTAT
The DNA here is from genome assembly GCF_046736035.1 of Salinicoccus sp. HZC-1. Lineage (GTDB taxonomy): Bacteria > Bacillota > Bacilli > Staphylococcales > Salinicoccaceae > Salinicoccus. The sequence continues at coordinate 283,431 of NZ_CP177130.1, forward strand.
GCATCCCCTTCCAACTTAGCGGTGATTCCGATGCAGGACCTGCTCGATCTGGACGATGGAGCTAGATTTAATACGCCCTCCACCATCGGCGGCAACTGGGAGTGGCGGATGCAAAAAGGCACTTTGAAAAAACGGTTGGCTAAAAAACTGAAACGTTTGAATAGACTTTACGGGAGGTCACTATGGAATCTTTAGAATTGAAGGAAAGAATTGAAGGCCAGGCATATGACAGCTACGGCCAGTCTTTTTACGAATTACACGAGAAAGAACAGTTTGTTACGGTGGGGAATGCCGTGATGGAATACCTCGTTCCAAGATGGATAGAATCCAAGGAGAAATTCAGCAGGCATAAACAGGCATATTATTTTTCTGCAGAATTTCTGATGGGACGGGCACTGAGCAATAACCTGACCAACCTGGAAATTGAAGCAGATGTTAAAAAAACACTCGAAGAAATGGGTGTGGATTATAATATGCTAGAAGATGCTGAAGATGATGCAGGCCTCGGCAACGGCGGATTGGGAAGGCTCGCTGCATGTTTACTGGATTCCGGAGCAACCCTGGATTATCCGCTGTCAGGTTATGGCATCCTGTATCAGTATGGTATTTTCAAACAGAATTTCGTGAACGGGTTCCAGGTGGAAGAAGGAGACCCGTGGCTTGAATATGAAAATCCCTGGCTGGTAAGAAACAGTAATGACACGGTAATCGTGGAATTCAGTGAAGAGGATAAGGTGGAAGCCGTTCCGTATGACATGCCGGTTGTGGGTTATGGCGGCCGGACGATCAACACTTTGAGATTATGGAGTGCAGAGGCGATAGATAAATTTGACTTCAAGGCGTTTGACGAAGGGCAGTACATCGAGTCGGTAAGGGCACAAAACGAAGCAGAAACGATTTCCAGAATTCTCTATCCGAACGATTCTACAGATGAAGGCAAGAAATTGAGGCTCAAGCAGCAGTATTTCTTCACGTCTGCCTCATTGCAGGATCTCATTAAAAAATATAATGCGGCCGGACATAAGGACTTTGAGGACTTTTCAAAACTCCATTCCATTCAGCTGAATGATACCCATCCGGCACTTGCCATACCGGAACTCATCCGTTTATTGGAACATGAAGGTGTAGATTTTGAAAAGGCATTCGATATTACGCAGAAGACGATGGCATACACCAACCATACTCTGCTCGCCGAAGCGCTGGAAGTATGGGATAAAGACCTGCTTGTCTCAGTGCTGCCCAATCTTTACCCATATATTGAAGAGATCAACGACAGACTCATCAAGGAATTGAAAGAGTGGAAAGTGGACGAATCCCGCTGGCATAAGTTCCTTATCATCCAGAATAATTCCATTCATATGGCGTTTATGTCCATTTATGCGACCCGTGCTGTAAACGGTGTGGCCGCCATCCATACTGAACTGTTGAAAACAGAAGTGATTAAAGGATGGAATGAAATCTTCCCAAACCGGATTGTAAATAAAACAAACGGCATCACCCAGAGACGGTGGCTGCTGCAGTCCAATCCGCAGCTCAGTGAGATGATTACAGAGATGCTCGGCACCAAAGACTGGATTACAGATTTAAGCCTGTTGAATAATCTGGAGGAAAAATATGCAGAAGACGCGGTGCTCGAGCGGTTTATAAATATTAAAAACGAAAAGAAGCAGGAACTTGCGGATTATATACAATTCCATGAGGAAATTGATATCGATCCGGAATCGATATTCGATATTCAGATCAAAAGGCTGCACGAGTATAAGCGGCAGCTGATGATGGCATTCTACATCGCCGATCTCTACAACCGTATAAAGGCAAATCCGGAGAAAGACTGGACAAAACGCACGTTCATATTCGGCGCAAAGGCTGCACCCGGCTACTATATCGCCAAAGCGATCATTAAATTCATCAATGAACTGGCAAGCCAGGTGGATACGGATCCGGATACAAACGGAATCATCAAAGTCGTCTTCGTGGAAAACTATGGTGTTTCCTACGCCGAAAAACTCTTCCCTGCAGCAGATGTTTCCGAGCAGATTTCAACCGCCGGTAAAGAAGCTTCCGGCACGGGCAACATGAAGTTCATGCTGAACGGCGCAGTGACAGTCGGAACGATGGATGGAGCAAATGTTGAAATCGTAGAAGAAGCCGGAAAAGAAAACAACTATATTTTCGGCATGGAAGTAGAAGAAGTTGAAACGAAGCGGGCGGATTATGACCCGAAAGTACCGATGAAAGAGACAGAAGGGCTGGAAGCGGTCGTGGAATCCCTGGTGGACGGCACTTACCATGATAACGGTACCGGCATGTTCCAGGATCTCTACAATGGCCTGGTAGACAAGGATGAATATTTTGTCTTAGAAGACTTTGCAAGCTACAGAGAAGCACAGGACAAGATTGCCCATGACTATAAGGATAAAAATGCATTTTATAAAAAAGGCTTTGTAAATATGGCAAACGCAGGTAAATTCTCTTCGGACAGAACAGTGGAAGAATACGCCAAAGACATCTGGCATATCAGCAAACTTAAATAAAATAGAAGAAGCCGGTACCGGACAGTTGCGACTGTCCCGGTACCGGCTTTTAATTTTGAGGTTGCATGTCCGGTAAATGACAGCGTCCGCCTTGGAATTAAAAAGGGGCCTTCAGACTCATTTTCCGCCGGACAACAAAATATCCTCTTCATCCCTGGAATGGATTTCATCTACCAGAATAATGGAAGTGGCATGATCGATCAGCTTCTGGAAATCGACTTCATCCTTGGCCAATTCCTGCTTCATGCGCCCGACCATCACCCTGATGAGTTCGTGGTCGCGTTTTAACCCCTGTACTTTTTCCTGCAGCCCGGGGTTCCGGTCGACGGCGCTTTCATAAAGGCCATTCTGTGTTTCTTCCCGGCCGGAGTGGCCCAATACACGTTCTTCGACGTATTCGATAAAGGATTCCATTTCTTCTGCAAGTTCCTTATGTTCGATTTTGTTGAGTAAAGTTTTCATAGAGTCGAGCTGTTCCTCTGCACCCCCTAATATTTCGTCGTGTATCCCTTTATGCGTTGAATGATCATTTAGTGATGGCCCGGTCATTTCGTCTCTGTCCCCCGTCTCAATCAAAACTGCTATTTTTCTTTTGGAATCGGGTTTGTCGCCCACATCTGGCTTGTTTTGATGAATGTTCTTGGATTCAGTTTCAGCTGACTCACCATGATATCAGCGATGTCTTCTGCATGTGTCATGGAGTCTTCCTCCAGTTTTGTTTCCCCGATCAAGTCTGTCAGTACTGCTGATGGTGTAAGGTAGGAGACTCTGATGTTGTGTTTTCTCATCTCCTGCATAATGCCTTCCGTCATACCGATGACTGCAAATTTAGTGGCGGAATAAAGTGAACTGCCGGGCGTTCCTTTGAGTCCCGACATGGATGAAATATTAATGACATCGCCTTTTTGCTGCTCTGTCATCTGGGGCAGAACTGCCTGCATCGTATAGTAGGGACCGAAGACGTTGACATCCATCATTTTTCGGAATTCTTCTTCATTGGATTCAAGGAATGGCGTGTGTCCCATGATGCCTGCATTATTGATCAGAATATCGATGGATCCGAATGATTCTTTGATGGAACCGATCATGCTTTCAACATCTTCCCTGTTCGATACATCTCCGTTTGCACCAATGATTTGAACATCATGCTGGTTCAATTCAGCAACTGCATCGTTCAATGTGTCCTTGTTACGTCCGATGACTGCAACGTTTACCCCTTCTTTGGCGAGTGCATGGGCTGTTGCCAGTCCGATGCCTCTTGTGCCTCCTGTGATTATTGCATTCTTGCCTTGTATATTCTGCATAATTAGCGCTCCTCTTTTTTATGATCTCATATCCATTGTAGCAAGAGAGATGGACACAATCATTGATGATGCTTTTTATTTAAGGGAATCATTGTATAATAATATAGAAAAGGCTTACAATGCTTAGAGGATAACAGAGGAGGCATTTTATGAACGGCTGGCTGGATGAAGCGAAGAAGAAAGATGAAATGGATGCACTGAAGCAATTCAGGAATGAATTTTATATTGGTGAAAATGTCTATTACATGGACGGCAATTCGCTGGGACTGATGAGCAGACGTGCTGAGCAGTCGGTTTTGGATGTTATGGAAGACTGGAAACGTCATGGCATCGATGGATGGGTGACAGGGGAACGCCCGTGGTTTTATATGAGCGAGAAAATCGGTGAAATGATGGCGCACCTTACAGGAGCGGCGCCTCATGAAGTACTGGCGACGAACTCGACGACGAATAATATCCACCAGACAGTGAGGACGCTGTATCATCCGACGGACACACGATATAAAATTATGGCGGACGATTTAAATTTCCCTTCCGATATTTATGCGCTGCAGGCTGTCCTGGACGATTGCGGGCACAATGACGGCCTGGTCAAGGTCCCTTCCGAAGATGGACATTTACTGAACACTGAAACGATCATCGGCATGATGGACGAAAGCATTGCCCTGATTCTGCTTCCATCTGTGTTGTATCGAAGCGGACAGGTGCTCGAGATGGAGAAGATCACGCAGGCTGCCCACGAAAAAGGCATCATCGTCGGGTTCGACTTATGCCATTCCATCGGTGCGGTGCCGCATCACTTAAAAGAATGGGATGTCGATTTTGCGGTCTGGTGCACTTACAAACATTTAAACGGCGGCCCGGGATCGGTTGCCGGATTGTATGTTCACGAAAAGCACCATGATAAAGGCGTCAGTCTGAAAGGCTGGTTCGGTAATAATAAGGAAACACAGTTCGATATGAATCACACGTTTGATCAGGCAGCAGATATCAGTCAATACCAGGTGGGCACACCGCATATCTTCTCAATGGCACCCTTGCTCGGCGCACTGGAGATGTTCCGGGAAGCCGGGATGGGAAACATCAGAAGCAAATCGCTGGAACTCACGGATTTCATGATTGCAATGATAGAAGATGTGCTGTCCGGATACGATATTGACATAGTGACCCCAAAAGGACATGAGGAGCGCGGCGGTCACATACTCATCGGTCATGAAAAGGCGGCGGGTATAAATGCTGCGCTGAAATCCAAAGGTGTCATTCCCGATTTCAGGGCTCCGAGTTATGTGAGGATTGCACCGGTTGCACTGTATAATTCCTTTGAAGACGTGTACCATGCAGTGATGATTTTAAAAGAGGTCATGGATGGGAAACTCTATGAAGAATTTGATAATAAAAGGGGAGTTGTTGCCTGATGTGGATAGATATTACACAGACGCTGGATCATTCTATTGCCCATTGGCCGGAGGATACACCATTCAGTTATGAAACGCCTGTAACAAAAGCGGAGAGTGGTTCGGTCAATATCGGTAAAATTGAAACAAGCACCCATATCGGCACCCATATCGATGCACCGTTTCATTTCGATGAAACGGGTTTGAAAGTGGACGAACTGGATATTAACCGTTATATCGGAGATGCCACAGTCATAGAGGTAGAGGATGAAGAAATCATCACTGAAGCAGTTCTTAAAGATTTCATTATCCAAGGGACGATACTGCTGATAAAAACAAAAGAAGCAGCAGATCAGGATGTCTTTCCTGAAAAGGTTCCTGTTCTGAATGAGAGAGCGGTAGAGTATATGGCTAAAATAGGCATCAAATTATTTGGTGTTGATGTGACTTCGGTCGATGATATCGATTCGAAAACTTTGGATATTCATCATAAGCTGCACCGGAACGATATCATGATTATTGAAAATGTAGTGCTGGAAGAAGTGACCACCGGATATTATGACTTTGTCGCATTGCCGCTCAAAATCAAAGGTGCTGACGGTTCTCCGGTACGCGCAGTACTCAGATTACAGGGAGGGACCCGCCCATGAGTGATTTTCAGGACCGCTCGCTTGAGGGGGAAGAAGTAAAGACGGATTTTATAAAAGATATGACATACAGTGAGTATCTGAGTCTCGATCAGATACTCACAGCGCAGAACCCTTTGACGAAAGAGCATGATGAAACGCTATTCATCATTATCCACCAAGTATCAGAACTGTGGATGAAGCTCGTTATCCATGAATTGAATTCTGCGATCGAGGACATCCGTGAAGATGACTTCAGAATGGCGTTCAAAAAACTGGCGAGGGTGACGAATATTCAAAATCAATTGATTGCGTCATGGAGTGTGCTTGCAACAATGACACCGAGTGACTATCTCAATTTCAGGGACAGCCTGGGAAATTCGTCGGGTTTCCAGTCGTACCAGAACCGCATGATTGAATATTGTCTCGGGTATAAGACGACGCATGCTCTGAAGATTTATGAAAAGGATCCCGGAATCCACAAAATGCTTAAAACACAGCTCGAACATCCAAGTATATATGATGAAGCCATCCGTGCAGTCGCAAGACAGGGGTTCCATATCGATAAGGAAGTACTGGAACGGAAAGTGACTGAAACCTACGTGCCGAACGCATCTGTCAAAGAGGCATTCAAGCAGATATATCTGAATACGGAGGAGTATTTTGAACTGTATGAGATGCTGGAAAAGCTTGTTGATGTCGAGGATCTGTACAGCCAATGGCGGTTCAGACACATGAAGACAGTCGAACGCATCATCGGTTTCAAAAAAGGAACGGGCGGCAGTTCAGGTGTCAACTACTTAAAACGGGTGATTGACGATTATTTCTTTAAGGAACTGTGGGAACTGCGTACAGAGCTGTAACGAAATAAAGAGGAGTGAAAACATGAGGGACTATGGTCAGACAAACATTTTTGATGATGTAATAAAAGAGGACGAATCGTTCGTAATCGTTGTGCAGGAAGTGACAGAGCAGGGCGGACAACTGCAAAAGAGAGTACTGAGGGAGTATCCGAGTTTAAAAATGGAAGGAATGAAAAATTTATTCGAACATCTGAAGGATGTTTACCTTTCAGAAAAACTTTCCGGGCAGGGGAAGTACTTTGATCTCACAGTATATACGAATGAAGATTATGCAGGGGAAAATATTTATGCCCATGTAAAAAGATACCACAACAGCAAAGAATGGACGACAACCGCAAAATAGTTCTAAGGGTACCTGGATGTTTTCAGGTACTCTTTTTAAAAGTGATTAAAAAAACTGAAAATTCTATTTAATGAAAGCGTTTTTGTGATACAATATACAGTAAGTAAGGAAAAAAATTGAAAAGGGGACTTGCAGAATGAAGAAATTCTCTTGGTTTTTAGTACTTGTGTTGTCGATGTCAATCTTTTTAGCTGCGTGTGGTGGAGATGAAGGGGATTCTGGCGGCGAAGCGGAAAGTGAAGATTCCGGCAGTACTTCAGAAGAAGGTTCTGAAGATACGGCATCCCAGGAAGGTTGGGTGGAAAACATCACTGTACTGACTGGCGGAGAGGCCGGTGTTTATTTCCCGTTAGGTGTAGCTATGGCTGATATTATCGATTCGAATTTAGAGAATGTGAGTGCGACGGGAGTATCTTCCGGTGCATCAGTGTCCAACGCGGAACAATTGAATAACGGAGAAGCACAGCTTGCACTTGTGCAGAACGACATTGCATTTTATGGTGCAGAAGGCAGCAACATGTTTGAAGAAACTTTGGATAATTACAGTGGTGTGTTCACTATTTATCCGGAAACGATCCAGCTGGTGACACTTGCAGATTCAGGCATTGAATCAGTATCCGATCTGGAAGGCAAACGTGTTGCAATAGGTGATGTGGGTTCCGGTACAGAAGCGAACGCGACGCAGGTTATTGAAGCGCATGGTTTAACGCTCGAAGATTTCGATGCACAGCACCTTGATTTCGCTGATGCTTCTACGAACTTGCAGGATGGCAACGTCGATGCTGCGTTTGTTACAGCAGGGACGCCAACAGGTGCCATTCAGGAATTGAGTGCAAGTGCAGATGTGAAAATCGTGAGCTTTGAAGAAGATGCGATGAATAGTCTGATGGAAGAGTACACTTACTACACTCAGCAGGATATCCCTGCAGATGCATATGAAAACTTTGACAGTACTGCATCAACAGTTGCTGTACAGGCAATGTTGATTGCATCGAATGATATTCCGGAAGATCAGATGTATGAAATCACTAAAGTCATTTTCGAAAACCTTGATGATATGGCAAACGCACACGTCCGTGGAGAAGAGTTGACTCTCGACACTGCTGAAGATGGAATGTCCATCGATCTCCATCCGGGTGTGCAGCGCTACTATGAAGAGCAGTAATTGAATGGTGGGTAATATCAGTAAAAAGACATTGCATCGGCGCAATGTCTTTTTATCCCTTACAGGGATTTTTATCATCATTATCATTGCCGTATTACTTTATATCTGCAGACCGACTCAGTTGATTGTTATGGATATGAACACGGAGGAAGTCTTGTTTTCACAGAAAGTCGAGCAAGGCGAAAGGTTTGAGGTTACGTATATCCATTCGGTGGAACGATCTCCGGTAAAAGAGATTTTTGAAGTGCGCGGACAGGATATTTACACCATGGAAAGCCATACGGAGTCATTCGGTGCGGGCATGCCCTATACAGGGGAAGAGATTGAGATGAAGAATGGGAAATTCATCATTAAGGACATCAACCGTAAGGTGCACGGCGGTATATTAAGGGTAAGGCCATCATCTGTATTTCCACACCATATAAAGATCGGAAAAGAAGATTTAGTGATTTCCGATCCACCCTATGAAGGGCGGAATTTAGAGATAAAGGTGGGCAGAACTTACTTTGAGAGGTGAAGTAGTAATGGATGAGAAAGAAAAACAGAGGATGATACAGGAACTTGAGGGCAGTGATAGACATCTGGGAAAAAAATTGGCCCTGATGGTGAGCGTTGTAGCCATTTCACTATCGCTGTTTCATCTTTATGTAGCTGGGTTCGGGTTGCCCGGCATCGGTTCAAAAACGTTCCTGATCATCCATCTGACTTTTGGTATTGTTTTAGTATTTCTTATTTTTCCAATTAAAAAAGGTTTGAAACAATATACGATCCCCTGGTATGATTTTATGCTTTCCTTAGTTTCGCTCGGGGTGGGCATATATTTGATTCAGAGGCAGGACGCCGAAGCAATAATGTCCGCACGTCCGACTGAGATTGACCTTATCATAGGCGCACTGTTCATCGTTTTGGTTATAGAAGCTACACGGCGTGTTGTGGGACTGCCTCTTGTAATCATTGCAACGATATTCATCGCCTACTTCTTTGCTGGTCAATTTATGCCGGGAGACTTTTACCACACCAGAGGAGATTTTTCCAGATTTGTTTATGAAATTACCTACCGCAGCAACGGTATATTCGGAACACCGATTTATGCCTCCGCCCAATTCGTGTTTATTTTCATACTTTTCGGGGCGATTTTAGAATCCACCGGAGCAGGGAAAATGTTCATAGACCTGGCGATCCGCGGTTTTGGTAAATATAAAGGGGGTCCTGCAAAAGCAAGTGTTGTTGCCAGTGGAATGATGGGTAGTATTTCAGGGAGCTCAACAGCGAATGCAGTGACGACAGGTACGTTCACCATCCCTCTTATGAAGAAAGTCGGCTTTCCTCCACATGTTGCCGGGGGAGTGGAGGTTGCCGCTTCATCAAGTGGACAGTTTTTACCGCCTGTAATGGGGGCCGCGGCTTTTATCATGGTTGAATTCACAGGGATTCCGTACTTTGAAATTATTAAAAGTGCCTTTATCCCGGCAATTCTCGCCTATGTCGGCATCCTGTTCATGGTCCATTTTGAAGCAAGTAAAAAAAACATTTCCGGTATTGATAAATCAGAAATGGCTTCCGGCAGAGACCTGTTGCTCAGGCAGGGATACTTGATAGTTCCCATACTGATTCTTCTGTACTTTTTAGTAGTTGAACGTTCATCAGTTAATGCTTCTGCGTTCTACTCAATTATTGCGATGATCATCATTGCATTCTTTACGTATCGGTTCAAGGCGAGTATGGCAAGAACCTTATTGTTTGCAGCTATTTTACTCGGGGTTACGTTCTTCATGCAGTATTTGCTCGGTTTTGTAAACCAGGGGCTGGTCAGTTTAAATGATGTCTTTGGAACAAGGGTTTTCAGTGCTGAAACGATTCGCTGGAGAGATCCAATATTCACAATGGTGCTTGGAGGCATCATCGTGTCGCTTATTTTTGCACTGTTCCAAAAGACGCTGAAACGGGATACTACACCTGAAAAATATGGTTTCAAACAACTGTTTAAGGGATTCGACAATGCGGCCAGAAACGCACTCAGCATCATTGTTGCCTGTGCGACCGCCGGTATCCTTATCGGTGTCATTACAACAAGCGGGCTGTCCACTAAGTTCACTAGAATTGTCATTGATTTTTCAGATACGATTGAAAGCTGGCTGCCGAATTTCATGGTTGGAGATAATACGCAACTTTACATTGCGCTTGTACTTACGGTATTCGCATGTCTGTTCCTCGGCATGGGGCTGCCGACGACAGCGACTTATGTAGTGCTGGCTGCGGTCATAGCTCCAGTACTGACGAACATGGGACTGCCGGTCATCGTTGCGCATCTATTTGTACTTTATTACGGTGTGCTTGCAGATGATACGCCACCGATTAATTTGCCCGCCTATGCGACAGCCGGCATAGCGAATGCCGGTCCGATCCGGACAGGGGTACAGGGCTTCAAATATGACTCTGCAGCGTTACTGCTGCCATTTATGTTCGCGATAAATCCAACAATCCTGCTGATTACAGATGCCTCCGCCCTGGAGATGACCTGGGCGATTATAACGGCAGCCATCGGCATGGCAACATTTGCCTCATTCATACAAAATTATATGTTTGCAAAATACAGTATTATTGAAAGGATTGCAGCCGCTGTTACTGCATTGCTCTTCATACAAAGCGATTTATTCACAGATTCAATCGCATTCGGTCTGTTCATTTTACTGGTAGTTTTCCAATTATATAAAAAAAGAAAACAAACACCGCAAACAGCATAGAGTTAACAGGAATTAACAGTAGAGGGCACCCGGAGAGGATTCCGGGTCCTTTTTAATATGATAAAACCGTTTCTCCTTTACCTTTTTGCCACAATTCCTATGTTAAAAATCATAAATGGTTTGTGACATTTAACAAACATCTTTATAATGATATATGTATACTTGCGGTATACTCTGTATTAATATAAATAACACTTGAATCGGAGGATGTTCAAATGAGAATTATTGTAGCTGGAGGAGATGGTTTCTGCGGGTGGCCGACTGCGCTCTATCTTTCTGAAAAAGGTCACGAGGTAACTATTCTGGATAATTTAGTTCGACGTAAAATTGACAATGAATTGCATTCTAACTCAGTTACGCCGATCGCCTCTCTACAGGATCGTGTGGCAAAATGGAAAGAACTTACCGGCAAAGAAATCAAAGTCTATGAAGGTGATCTTAATCACTATGACTTCTTAAGTCTCGTATTCAAAAATGAACGCCCAGAGGCATTTGTTCATTTTGCTGAGCAACGTTCAGCACCTTATTCCATGATTGATCGCGAACATGCGGTTTATACACAGCAAAATAACGTATTGGGCAACCTCAACGTTTTATATGCGATTAAAGAATTTGAACCTGACTGTCACTTGATTAAACTCGGTACTATGGGTGAGTATGGTCAGCCAAATATTGATATCGAAGAAGGTTACATTGAAATAGAACATAAAGGCAGAAAAGATACACTGCCGTTCCCTAAACAGCCGGGATCCTTCTATCACCTGACAAAAGTTCATGATACACATAATATTATGTTCGCCTGCAAAATCTGGGGTATCCGTGCCACAGACCTGAACCAGGGTGTTGTTTACGGTTTGAATACTGAAGAAACGAAAAAAGATCCTGTTCTTGCCAACAGACTGGATTATGATGGTGTGTTTGGAACAGCACTGAACCGCTTCCTTGTCCAGGCGGCAATTGGACACGATATGACTGTTTACGGCTCAGGCGGACAGACACGCGCATTCCTGAATATTAAAGATACAGTGCGCTGTGTGGAAATCGCAGCTGAAAACCCTGCTGATCAAGGAGAATTCCGTGTGTTCAACCAATTCACTGAATCCTTCTCTGTACTGGATTTAGCTGAGAAGACAAGAGAAGCTGCCAAAGATCTTGGCATTGACGCGAAGGTCTCTAACATTGAAAACCCACGTGTTGAAAATGAAGATCATTACTACAATGCAGTAAATACAAATCTCATCGATCTGGGCCTCGAGCCGAACCTTCTGACTCAGGACGTTCTTAAAGAAATCCTGAATGAAGCGCTTGAGCACAAAGACCGCATCATCGTGGATAATGTTCTGCCGAAAGTCACATGGAAATAAAGAAAGAGGTAACGGTATGAAGATAGCAATTGTCACAGAAACATTTTTACCATCGACAGATGGTATAGTGACCAGACTGACAAAAGCGATTGATTACTTTATGCGGGAAGGCCATGAAGTACTGGTCATTGCCCCTGACTTAGGAGTACATGACTATAAGGGAGCTAAAGTGGTCGGTATTAAACCGGTCACTTTCCCTTTTTATAGATACCGCAAATGGGGCTTTCCATCCCGTAAGGTATATCATATATTAAAAGGTTTTAAGCCGGATGTTGTACATGCAGTCAACCCTGTATTGCTTGCGACGAGTGCTGTACAGGCCGCCCAAAAATTAAATATCCCACTCGTATCTTCATACCACACACATCTGCCGAAGTATTTGGATTACTACACAATTTATAAACCTGCCAAGCCTTTGCTCTGGTGGTATATCAAGCGCAACCATAAAAATGCGGACCTCAACCTTGTAACCTCCAAAGCAATCAGAGATGAACTGGATGCACAGGGGATTAAGAGATTGGACATTATCCCGAGAGGCGTGGACGTGATCAACCGCCATCCGGATTTCAAAGATGATGAGATGCGGAACAGGTTGACCGATGGCAGACCGGATAACAAACTATTGGTGTTTATCGGCAGGATCGCTGTGGAGAAGGAAATCCATAAGCTTATCCCGCTTCTTGAAGCCCGTGACGATATCAGCCTTGCAATTATTGGAGATGGTCCTGCCCGGTCGGATATTGAAAAGCGGTTCGAAGGGACGAACACTATTTTCACCGGATTCATTCACGGGGAGGAACTTTCCAAAGCTTTTGCTTCGGGTGATGCATTCATATTTCCGTCGGTCTCTGAAACTCTCGGTCTTGTAATACTCGAGTCCATGGCATCAGGACTTCCGGTCATTGCTGCGGAAAGCGGGCCGACCAACGAACAGGTAGTCGACGGTGTGAACGGTATGCTTTATGAAAATGAAAATCTGGAAAGCATGCTTAGGGCAGTGGATGTATTGGATGACCGGGAGAAGCTTTATAAGATGAAGCGAAACGCTCGGGAAGAAGCAATGGGATACAACTGGGATAAAACGTCTCAGCGGCTGATCGATTTTTATATGGATGCAAGAGACAGGCATTCAGTGGGCAATAAAATGTAATAGAGGATGTGTATGTGATGAGAATGGTAGATTTAATCGCTAAAAAGCGTGACGGCGGCGCTTTGACAAAAGAAGAGATTAAATTCTTCATCGATGGTTATACTAATGGAGATATTCCGGACTATCAGGTATCCAGTTTAATGATGGCAATATTCTTTCAGGATATGACTGACGGGGAAAGAGCAGAATTGACGATGGCAATGGTCAAGTCCGGCGACGAGATTGATCTTTCATCGATTGACGGCGTGAAAGTGGATAAGCACTCCACAGGTGGTGTGGGAGATACGACGACACTTGTTCTGGCGCCGCTCGTTGCAGCACTCGGTGTGCCTGTGGCAAAAATGAGCGGACGCGGCCTGGGTCATACCGGCGGTACGATTGATAAGCTCGAGGCGGTGGAAGGATTCCATGTTGAAATTACAGAACAGGAATTCGCGGATATCGTCAACCGTGACAAAGTGGCCGTTATCGGACAGTCCGGCAACCTGACGCCTGCTGATAAAAAGCTTTATGCATTGCGTGACGTTACAGCGACAGTAAACTCCATTCCGCTGATTGCAAGTTCGATCATGAGCAAGAAAATTGCGGCTGGCGCAGATGCGATCGTCCTGGACGTTAAAACAGGCGACGGCGCGTTCATGAAAAATGAGGAAGACGCTGTTGCCCTGGCCAAAGCGATGGTCTCCATCGGTAATAATGTGGGCAGAAACACGATGGCAATCATTTCAAGCATGGCAGAACCGCTTGGTTATGCAATCGGCAATGCACTTGAAGTGAAAGAAGCGATTGAAACATTGAGGGGCGACGGGCCGGAAGACTTGACGGCACTCTGTCTGGAACTCGGTGCCCAGATGACAGTGCTTGGCGGTAAAGCCGAAACACTTGATGAAGCAAAAGAAAAACTTCAGGAAGTCATTGCTAATGGCAAGGCGCTTGAGAAGTTTAAAGTATTCCTGTCCAACCAGGGCGGAGATGCATCTGTAGTGGATGATGTATCCAAGCTTCCTCAGGCAGCATACCAGATTGATGTAAAAGCCGAAATTTCGGGTTATGTGGAAGAAATTGCAGCTGAAGAAATCGGTGTCGCATCAGCAATGCTGGGTGCCGGACGTCAGACAAAAGATGATGAAATTGATCTTGCGGTAGGTCTTATGCTTGAGAAGAAAGTAGGGGACCGCGTAGATGAAGGCGAAGTACTCGCAGTCATCCACTCAAACCGCGAAGATGTGGAAGATGTTAAACGGAAAATACTGGACAATTATAAAATTGGCAGTAATGCAGTTGATATTGAACTCATCAAACAAGTCATTACTGAATAAGTTTTTATCACAGGCCCTGCATCAACGGGGCCTGTTTTTTTATGAGGTTCATTTTTACAGCGGGGTACAGTTGGTTTATAATGAAGTTAACAAACGTATGGAGGCAGAGTAATGACAACTAAATGGATTCCTCAATTTGAACTGCTGGAGGAGAGTTACCAGCGGAAAGTAGAAGAGCAGTTTAAAACGTTGCCTTTGGATGAAATCAAAGAAACGTATCACCAGGTATATGTGAATCCGAAGTCGGTGGATATGGCGAAAGTGGAAGAAGTTCCTTTCGTAACCCGGGATGAAGTGGATATAGATAAGGTTTCGGATGCAGCAAAAGAAGCGATGAAGAATGGCGAAGTTGCAGCCCTTCTGATGGCAGGCGGCCAGGGGACACGCCTCGAGCATCCCGGGCCGAAAGGCACGTTTTCTTTTGAAGGGAAATCTCTGTTTGAAATGCAGGCTGACCAGATCAAAGCAGCTGAAGCCGCGGCCGGTCAGCCGGTTCACTGGTATATCATGACAAGTGATATCAATCATACAGAAACGCTTGAGTTCTTCTCCAGGCATGGGCATTTCGGGTTTGAACCGGGAAATATACATTTCTTCCGTCAGGAGCATTTCCCGACATTATCCAAAGACGGTGAACTGTTATTGACAGATGACAAGGACATCATGCTGACTCCCAACGGGAACGGCGGAATTTTCAGTGCACTTAAAGCAAGCGGCATGCTTGAAGATATGGAATCCAGAGGCATCAGGCACGTGTTCATGAATAACGTGGATAACGCTGTGGTCAAGGTGCTCGATCCGGTGCTGCTCGGTATACACGTAAGTGAAAATAACGAAGTGACTTCAAAGTCCATACTTCCTAAACCCGGCGAGAGTGTCGGACGTCTGAGTCTGGTGAATGGTGAAAAGAGCGTTGTCGAATACACTGAGCTGCCTGAAGGGGCGGGTGAGGAATTCAAGAACGGCAACATCGGCATCCATGTGTTCGGTATGGATTACCTGAACAAAGTGGCAGAAGAAAAAATGCCGTATCACCTGGCGTTAAAGAAACTTGAACATTTAAATAAAAAACTGCTGGTTGTTAAAGATGAAGTATTAAAATTCGAGAAGTTTTATTTTGATGCATTCCGCCATACAGATAAACATATGACATTACAGGTAGACCGCAAGGGTGAGTTCTCTCCGTTAAAAAATAAAACAGGCAAAGACAGTATTGAAACGGCATATAATGATTTAAAAGACGAAGGGATTATATGACGCAGCTGAAAGACGAAGAAAGGGGGGACTTCGCTTGGCGGAGGAAAGAACTGCGAAAAAGTTAGAGGGATCCCTGAGAAATATTGTTCCGCTGTCTTTCGGTGAAGAGGTTGGTAACAGTGTAAGTCATGGTGTCGCGGCATTGTTGTTTATATTCATCCTGCCGTTTACTTCTGTATATATGTATGGAACAGGCGGTGCGCTTCATGCGGTAGGCGGATCTATATTTGTCATCAGTATTTTGCTGATGTTCCTGACATCGACGCTTTATCATTCTATGGCACACAACACGCACCATAAATATATCATGCGCCTTTTGGACCATAGTCTGATCTATATTGCGATTGCCGGTACTTACACACCTGTTGCACTTTCCGTCATCGGCGGCAAATGGGGGATCATCACCCTCATCATACAATGGGCGGCTGCAATACTGGGGATATTATATAAGGTGTTCAGTCCGAATGTGAATGCAAAGGTCAGCCTGGCTTTTTATCTGATCATGGGCTGGATGGCTGTGATTTTCTTTCCGGTCATCATCACCAATACACATTGGATGTTTTTGCTCATGCTCGCCCTGGGCGGTGTGGCCTATACAGTGGGAGCATGGTTCTATGCCCAGAAGACACGTAAGTATTTTCATATGATCTGGCACTTTTTCATCATAGTTGGAAGTGTGATGCATTACATCGGTATTGTTTTCTTCATTCACGCCTGAGTAATTATGGATTTTTGATTTTTTTATTCAGTTTGTTATGATAGGAACTGTTGCGAAAAAATTAAATGGAGTTGATTCGATGAAAATCGTCTTTTATGGTGCGGGAAATATGGCGAGTGCTATATTTATCGGCATGATTGAAAATCGCGTCGTTAAGCCGGAACAGATCTACCTTACCAGCAGAAGCCAGCAGGAGAAAATTATGTTCTTCAAAGAGAATCTTGGTGTTAATGTCTCTTATGATGATGTTGAACTGCTCGAGGGAGCGGACTATGTAATCCTTGCCAGCAAGCCACAGAGTTTCCCTGATGTTGCCAAGAGAATCAGGCCGCACCTGGAAGAAAAGACAAAAATAGTATCGGTCATGGCTGGAACTCAGATCAAAACAATCAGACGTGAATTGAAATCTGAGAATCCGATTGCAAGAATAATGCCTAACACGAATGCTATGGTGCAACATTCCGTCAGCGGAATCACTTATTCCACGAACTTCCCTGATAAGGATGAATTGGTAGAACTTATGGAAAGCTTTGGTACTACTGTTGTAGTCGAAGAGGGCGGAATGCACAACATTACAGCGGCAACAGGCTCCGGTTCTGCATTTCTTTATTATATATATGAAAAATATGCAGAGAGTCTGATGGAACTTGGATTCACTGAGGAAGAAGCGCTGTTCCTTACAACGAATCTCGTAATTGGGGCCGGTAAAATGGTGGAGGATTCAGAACTGCCATTCAGCGAGCTTAGAAAAAACATTACATCTAAACGCGGAACGACTGAAGCGGGACTCGACGCATTGGATGGTGACAGTATTAAGGAAATCCTGTCCAAAACACTTAATGCGGCTGCCAGCCGGAGCCAGGAATTAAGTAAAGATGACGAGGACGAATAAAAAATAGTGTAGTAATAATGATACTTCATATAAAATGTATATGAAGTATTTTTTTCTAGGAGGGGTCTTGTGAAAACTCTGTATTATAACGGGGCAATCTATACAATGAACCGCGCTCACGAAAAGGTGGAGGCGGTTCTGATCGATAAAGGAAGGATTTTCAAAACCGGATTATTAAATGAACTTGAACGTGAAGCGGATATTAGGATTGATCTGGAAGGCCAGACGATGCTGCCTGCCTTAACAGATACACATATTCATTTAATAATGCTGGGTAAGAAACTTAAATCACTGGCATTGCACCATGTGGATGATATTGAGGAAATGAAGCATCTGATGAAAGAATTCAGTACGGATCATAAATGGGATCTAATACTCGGATATGATGAGAATAATTTAAAAGACCAGTATCGCATGGACCGTTCTGAACTGGATGCCTTAACGGATAAACCGACACTTGTTACGCGGGTGTGCCATCATGCAGGTTTTGTAAATACGAAAGCATTGGAGCTTCTGGATATAGATCAGAATGTGGAAGACCCTGAAGGCGGCTATTTTGAAAGAGATGGAAGCGGGGAACTCACAGGCTGGGTATACGATACCGCCTTTGATCAAATCAGGGATCAGACGGTTGATGACGATGTCGAGTCATTGAGTGGAGACCTGGATACAGCCATTGAGCATATGTACAGATACGGCATTGCAAGTGCGCATACTGAAGACATGTCGAATTACGGACCTTATGAAATGCCATTTAAAGCGTATTTATCAACACTTGGTCCAGATAAGAAAAAGTTCAGGGTCAATTTGCTGAGAAATGAAAAAGTATATGCACAGATGGTCGAGGACGCCCCGGCTTATTTAGAGGACTGGGTTGAAAAAGATGCAAAGAAAATTTTCATCGACGGTGCCTTCGGCGGAAAAACCGCGCTTCTCAAAGAACCCTATGCGGGCACGGAGAACCATGGCCTGCAAATCCATTCCCGGGAAAATCTGGAGGCGATGGTTAAACGGGCGCGGGATAATGATGATGCGATCGCTGTCCATATGATTGGCGATAAAGCATGTGAGCTGGTACTCGATGCAATTGAAAAATATCCGGTGCCCCGTGGCAAACACGACAGGTTGATCCATTGCAGCCTGCTGGATGCATCATTGATTGACCGCATGGCGGAACTGGATGTCATCTGTGATATCCAGCCGACCTTCCTGACATCCGATATGCCATGGATCGAAACGTATATAGGCAGTGACCGTGCAAAATATCTGTACGCCTTTAATACATT
Source organism: Salinicoccus sp. HZC-1 (assembly GCF_046736035.1). Lineage (GTDB taxonomy): Bacteria > Bacillota > Bacilli > Staphylococcales > Salinicoccaceae > Salinicoccus. The sequence continues at coordinate 302,390 of NZ_CP177130.1, forward strand.
ACAGAATAAAGGGCTTATTCTCGGCGGTTCTTCAGACGCTCCAATTGAAGACGTCAATCCCATGCTTGGAATCCATACGCTTGTTACACGTAAAGATGGGACAACGGTGTATAATGAGGATGAACGGGTGACCCGCTTCGAAGCTTTCAAAATGTATACTGCGAATGCTGCAGAGATAGTTTACAAAGGTCACAAAGCAGGCAGGATAAACCCCGGCTGCTATGCGGACTTTGCTGTATTTGACAGGGACGTCATGCAGGTGGATGCGGATGATTTATTAGAAGCCCGGGTAACAAAAACGGTAGTCAGTGGTGACACAGTGTATCAAACCAATGAGTAGGGGGGATTATTATGGCGCTTAGAATAAGTATTTTCGGAGCAGGGCACGGTGGTGTGACTGCAGCAGCTGATATGACGGAACGCGGACATGAAGTCACGCTGCACCAGTCTGCAAATTCAAAGAATGATTTAAGCAAGATCGAAGAAACCGGTGTGATCAATTTTAACGGCAAGCCTGTCAGGATCCATCAGTTCACTAAAGATGTGAAGGAAGCAGTTCAGGAGAAAGATGTAATTATGCTGACGATTCCGGCCCTTGCAGTGGAACCCATCGCCGAGAAACTTGCACCTTATCTCGAAGACGGCCAGTATATACTGATCAACAGCGCAAGTGCAATGAGCAGCCTTAGATTCAAACGTGTGCTCAATAATATGAAAAGAGATGTCGATATTAAAATCGGTGAAACGATGTCACTCACATACGCATCCAGATATAACCCGGAAACGAATGAGGCAAAGTTAATCGCATATAATAAACACAATCTGTTTGCGGCTTATCCTTCCCGGTACACAGAGGAAATGCTGGAAGTATTGAACCGGATGTATGACCATTTAAAACCGGCAAAGAATATTATAGAAACAACATTGAACAATGGAAATCCTGAAAGCCACCCCGGCCCCTCGATACTTAATGCCGGAAGGATAGATTATGCCGGCGATGAATTTTATCTGTACAAAGAAGGTATCACTGAACATACAGTGAACATCGTGCATAAAATTGATGAAGAGCGCCAGAAAATATGTGAAACGCTCGGCTTTGAAGTACTGTCCAAATCAGAACGCAGTGTGAGAAGCGGATATTTTGAAGAATCTGATTCGCTCCAGGAACAATATAATCAATCACCTGTGCTGAAAGATATATTGGGCCCCACGGATTTAGAAAACCGCTACGTTACAGAAGATGTATCAAACGGCCTCGTTCTCTGGGCAAGTATAGGGGATGAAATCGGTGTGGAAACGCCGGTAATGGATTCCGTCATTACTCTGACTGGTGTACTCCTCGGAAGAGATTACTTCAAACAGGGCGTGACGCTCTCCAAACTGGGTATTGAAGAGGCGGACGGTGACCGTTTGAATACCTTAATGGAATATGATCATACAAAATAAAAAAACAGGGCGTCCCCATTCGGAGGATGCCCTGTTTTTGAATCCTGTTCTATTTTTGGCCGTATACGCTGACTGACTGGCTGTTTACATGAAATTCAGCATTGCCCTCTTCATCAATCGTGATTTCATCATCTCTGTTGCCGGTATAATCCACCCAGACTTCTCCGCTGCGATGATCGCCAACATGCATTTTTTTAAAACCTTCTTCAAGGCCGTTCGACACCACGACTGCACACCCGGAGTTTTCAGCTTCCTCACTGCCGAAGCGGACCCAGCCTATAGTGTTGCGGTGATCGAAATAATCTTCCTGGTCGCCATATGCCAGGTGTTGTCGCGCGGTCAGTAAAACGTCGATGGCCTCTTTTTTTCCATCGATATCATATTCTCCATCGATACCATAGTAATCTCCGTAAAATACACAGGGATATCCGTCCTCTCTAAGGAGAATCAATGCATATGCAGACTGCTTAAACCAATCTGCGACGAATGATTCCAGGGATTCCCCCGGCTGAGTGTCATGGTTGTCGACAAACGTGACTGCGTTCCACGGGTTTTCTTTCATTAAGGAGTCTTCGAAAATCTTTGTGAGGTCATATTTTTCTTTTTCCTCGCCAGCCGAGAAAAAGTTATAGTGCAGCTTAACATCGAACAGATCGATATCAAATTCAACATCTTCCAGAAAGTCCTCATTTGCCTCGAGTTCCGGATTCCAGTATTCCCCGAAGAAATATATATCCCGTGAAGCATGTTCGGTAATTTCTTCAATGAAGCGTTTTATAAAGTTACTGTCGATATGTTTTACAGCATCCAGTCGATATCCATCCGCATCCAGTTCGTCTGTCAGCCACTTTCCCCATCCGATTATTTCTTCCTGAACTTCAGGATGTGCATAGTTAATATCGGAATACATTAAGAAATCGTAATTCCCGTGCTCACCGTCGACATTGTCGCTCCAGTCCTTGCCCTCTCCCATAATCTTGAATATTCCATTCCTGTCTTCTTTGGCATCATAGTCCACACCGGTAAAAAGATTGAAATTCCATTTGAAATCACTATATTTTCCATTCCGTCCGGGGAACGTGAAACGGGTATATCCTTCTATATCAAAAGGCTCGGAAATCTCATCATCCCGATCCTCCTCTTTAACTTCTATCACCTGGAACGTTTCTTTCTCGTCTCCGCCAGCTTTATGATTCAGCACCAAATCGAGATAGACGAGAAGACCCGCATCTTTACACGCTTTAATCGCTTTCTGAAGCTGTTCTTTCGTACCATACTTAGTTCTGACACTGCCTTTTTGATCGAACTCACCTAAGTCATAAACGTCATAAACGGCGTAGCCTGGGTTTGAAGGGTGGTCTGCCTTTGTCGGCGGCGGCAGCCAGACGCCATCGAATCCCATTTCTTTTATTCTGCCGGCTTCTTTCGATAAATGGTTCCAGTGCTCTCCGTCGTCGGGGGAGTGCCATTCAAAATACTGCATAAGGGTTAAATTCATATATGTCCAATTCCTTTCAAGGGTAATACTCTAATATATCCAATATAAAAATTTTTAACCGGAGGAAATTGAAATACCATCAGTTTTTTTGAAATAATGAATAAGACTATTGGCAATCTGGCATTCCTCTCTATCCTTGGTGCTGTAACAGTTGCCTTTGCTATCAGCTTTGGAATGGGCGACAGAGCATTTGCTGAAAAGCAGCTCCGAAAGTTTGAAAACAAAGTGAATAAGGAAGACCGTAATGATATACAGTAAAGCTTAATCACAAACGTTTTAATCCAAACACTTTATACACAGAGTGTTTGGATTTTTTTTGATTATATAAGGAAGATGTTGTGTTATCATGGAGATATTAAGCATAGTCGTAAAGGAGAATTTTTAATGATTACGAGAGATCAAGTAGAAGAAATTGTTGGTAATATAGATGATCCGGTACTGAACGTTCCAATTTCTGAAACAGAAGGTATTCAGGAGATTAGCATTAAAGAAGAAAAGAATCACGTCAGCGTTAAAGTGGCTATTGGTCGTCTTGGGGGCCAGGAACAGCTCGATTTGCAGATGAAGATTGTTAATGCTGTTAAGGAAGCGGGTGCTGATTCGGTTGGACTCAGATTCGATGAACTCGATGAAGAAACAATTGAACGTCACCGCGGTACTGCAGGCAGCGAAGTTGAAAATCGTTTTCAGGATAGTGATACAGAATTTATCGCAATTGCATCCGGTAAAGGCGGCGTAGGTAAATCAACAGTCGCAGTGAACCTTGCAGTTGCTCTTGCCGACAAAGGAAAGAGAGTCGGACTGATCGATGCGGATATATATGGTTTCAGTGTACCGGATATGATGGGAATCACTGATAAACCTGGTATAGAGGATAAAACATTGATTCCGGTGGAACGTTTTGGTGTCAAAGTGATTTCTATGGCATTCTTTGTTGAGGAGAATACTCCGGTTATATGGAGAGGTCCAATGCTCGGTAAGATGGTCAATAGTTTCTTCGATGAGGTAGAATGGGGAGAATTGGATTATCTGCTGCTGGACTTGCCGCCGGGTACAGGAGACGTTGCACTGGATGTACATCAGTTGTTACCGCACAGTAAAGAGATTATCGTAACGACACCGCACCCGACTGCAGCGTTTGTAGCAGCGAGAGCAGGGGCGATGGCACAGCATACAGATCATGAAATACTCGGTGTAATTGAGAACATGAGTTACTTCGAAAGTAAGAACACAGGTGAAAAGGAATATATCTTTGGTAAAGGCGGCGGCGAAAAACTCGCACAGGAACTGCAGGTGCCACTTCTCGGCCAGCTCCCACTGGGGCAGCCCGATTGGGATGAATCAGATTTCGCGCCATCAGTCTACAGTGAAAATGATGAAATCGGACAAGCTTACCGTAGGATTGCACAAAATGTAATCCAAGAGAGTGAATAGGCGGAGGAAAGAAAAGCATGACATCGAAATACTTAGTTAAATTTTATTTTAGAACGCTCCTGCTCGGAATGATCATTACTGCAATCATCAGCCTGATTACTGAATATGAGAATGTCACCCATTATCTATTTGAAGGACAGATTGGTGAATTTCTGGCAGGGCTCGTATGGTTTTTAGGATATGGGCTGCTCATAGCGACAGTCAGCCAGGTTGCTTTCTTCATATACCTGTTTCTCCATCCGTTAGGTATGGGGATATTCGGGAAGATATGGCCGTATATCCAGCTCCTGCTTGTGATGTATGCGATATTTGATCTCTTCTATCTAAGATTTTATAGATTTGGGGTAGAGGCAGGTCAGGTCTGGAGCTTTATCTGGATTCCAATCCTCGTTGTCGCAGCAGGTTTTATTGTCGCGAGAATGAAAAACAGAGCAACTGATGGTGCGAACATTTTCATACCGGCTCTCTTCTATATGATATTCATGACTTCCATTACTCTCATTCCATTTTTAAGTGTAGAAGATACTTCATGGATCTATAGATCGGTGTTTACTCTTATTATATGTAATGCAGTTCAGCTTTTAACACTGCCGGGTTATATAGAAGCCTCCGAAAAAGAGAAGGCAGAACGCGGAAGAGTGACTAAGAGCGATATCAATGAACAGAAGAGAGAAGAATTAAGAATGCAGGAAGCAGAACAAAAGAAAAAAGAAGAGTCGCAAACTAAGAGAAGAAAGAACATGAAATACAAAAGTAAGACAAGAATGGCAAGGGAAGAGAAAAATAAATAAGCCCTAAACCCTTACAGGCAGCGCATTTGCGCTGCTTTTCTTTTTGAAAGTATAAAACTACAATTTAATTATTAATCAAATCGTTGACACAAAACCGCTGACTTGGTAAGATATATCTTGTCGCTGAAACAAGGCGGACAAAACACAGACGAATACCAACAAGTACTCAAACAACACGAAAAACAAAAAAACAAAAAAAGTGCTTGCAATTGAGAAGTCAGGGTGTTATGATAATAAAGCAACACAAAAACGAGAACATTGAAAACTGAATGACAATATGTCAACGTTAATTCCGATAATTAATGAGGTTCAACACAGTTGAACTTCCCGACATTGAGGCGAACAATAGAAAACGCAAACAGATACTGTCAGCAGTATCGCGAAGAGCTCTAGACGAGCTTTCCAATTATGGAGAGTTTGATCCTGGCTCAGGATGAACGCTGGCGGCGTGCCTAATACATGCAAGTCGAACGCGAAACCGAGGAGCTTGCTCCTTGGGATCGAGTGGCGGACGGGTGAGTAACACGTAGGCAACCTGCCCATCAGCCGGGGATAACTACGGGAAACCGTAGCTAATACCGGATAACCCTTACTGCCGATGGCGGTAAGTTGAAAGGCGGTCTTCGGGCTGCCGCTGATGGATGGGCCTGCGGCGCATTAGCTAGTTGGTGGGGTAAGGGCCTACCAAGGCGACGATGCGTAGCCGACCTGAGAGGGTGATCGGCCACACTGGGACTGAGACACGGCCCAGACTCCTACGGGAGGCAGCAGTAGGGAATCTTCCGCAATGGACGAAAGTCTGACGGAGCAACGCCGCGTGAGTGAAGAAGGGTTTCGGCTCGTAAAACTCTGTTGTTAAGGAAGAACGCCGGTGAGAGTAACTGCTCACCGGGTGACGGTACTTAACCAGAAAGCCACGGCTAACTACGTGCCAGCAGCCGCGGTAATACGTAGGTGGCAAGCGTTATCCGGAATTATTGGGCGTAAAGCGCGCGTAGGCGGTTTCTTAAGTCTGATGTGAAAGCCCCCGGCTCAACCGGGGAGGGTCATTGGAAACTGGGAGACTTGAGTGCAGAAGAGGAGAGTGGAATTCCATGTGTAGCGGTGAAATGCGCAGAGATATGGAGGAACACCAGTGGCGAAGGCGGCTCTCTGGTCTGTAACTGACGCTGATGTGCGAAAGCGTGGGGATCAAACAGGATTAGATACCCTGGTAGTCCACGCCGTAAACGATGAGTGCTAAGTGTTAGGGGGTTTCCGCCCCTTAGTGCTGCAGCTAACGCATTAAGCACTCCGCCTGGGGAGTACGGCCGCAAGGTTGAAACTCAAAGGAATTGACGGGGACCCGCACAAGCGGTGGAGCATGTGGTTTAATTCGAAGCAACGCGAAGAACCTTACCAAATCTTGACATCCTCTGACAGCCATGGAGACATGGTTTCCCTTCGGGGCAGAGTGACAGGTGGTGCATGGTTGTCGTCAGCTCGTGTCGTGAGATGTTGGGTTAAGTCCCGCAACGAGCGCAACCCTTATTACTAGTTGCCAGCATTCAGTTGGGCACTCTAGTGAGACTGCCGGTGACAAACCGGAGGAAGGTGGGGATGACGTCAAATCATCATGCCCCTTATGATTTGGGCTACACACGTGCTACAATGGGCAGGAACAAAGGGCAGCGAGACCGCGAGGTTCAGCGAATCCCATAAAACTGCTCTCAGTTCGGATTGGAGTCTGCAACTCGACTCCATGAAGCTGGAATCGCTAGTAATCGTGGATCAGAATGCCACGGTGAATACGTTCCCGGGTCTTGTACACACCGCCCGTCACACCACGAAAGTCAGTAACACCTGAAGCCGGTGGGCTAACCCTTTTGGGAAGCAGCCGTCGAAGGTGGGACCGATGATTGGGGTGAAGTCGTAACAAGGTAGCCGTATCGGAAGGTGCGGCTGGATCACCTCCTTTCTAAGGAATATTACGGAGCGGAATTGACGTTTGACATATTGTATTCAGTTTTGAATGTTTTCTGTATTTACAGAAGCATTCGCAAAATATGTACATTGAAAACCGGATAGAGAAGCAATAAATGATTTTTAACCGAAAATCAAAGCGTAGAAAACCGAGAACTAAGATTTAAAAGAGTTCAAAAAACACGCGTTGTATCGCTGTAGGAGCGATACACTCACAAATTCATTGCGATTAAGTAATGAAGGGCGCACGGTGGATGCCTTGGCACTAAGAGCCGATGAAGGACGGAACCAACACCGATATGCTTCGGGGAGCTGTAAGTAGGCGTTGAACCGAAGATTTCCGAATGGGGGAACCCAGCACATTTTTATGTGTTACCGGTCAGTGAATACATAGCTGACGCGGAGGTAGACCCGGGGAACTGAAACATCTCATTACCCGGAGGAAGAGAAAGAAAAATCGATTCCCTGAGTAGCGGCGAGCGAAACGGGAAGAGCCCAAACCAGCTTCGGCTGGGGTTGTAGGACACCGATAATCGGTGGAATGTAAAGCTGAATGGTCTGGAAAGGCCGACCGCAGGGGGTAACAGTCCCGTAGGCATCATACATTCCACCGAGCGGTGGATCCTGAGTACGGCGGAACACGAGGAATTCCGTCGGAATCCGGGAGGACCATCTCCCAAGGCTAAATACTCCTTAGTGACCGATAGTGAACCAGTACCGTGAGGGAAAGGTGAAAAGCACCCCGGAAGGGGAGTGAAATAGATCCTGAAACCGTGTGCCTACAAGTAGTCAGAGCCCGTTAATGGGTGATGGCGTGCCTTTTGTAGAATGAACCGGCGAGTTGTGATTACATGCAAGGTTAAGCAGCGAATGCGGAGCCGCAGCGAAAGCGAGTCTGAAGAGGGCGACAGAGTATGTGATTGCAGACCCGAAACCAGGTGATCTACCCATGTCCAGGCTGAAGTCCAGGTAACACTGGATGGAGGGCCGAACCGACTTACGTTGAAAAGTGACCGGATGAGGTGTGGGTAGCGGAGAAATTCCAATCGAACCTGGAGATAGCTGGTTCTCTCCGAAATATATTTAGGTATAGCCTCATGACAGCATCGTGGAGGTAGAGCACTGTTTGGACGAGGGGCCCATCCCGGGTTACCGAATTCAGACAAACTCCGAATGCCATCGATGCGATTCATGGGAGTCAGACAGCGGGTGATAAGGTCCGTTGTCGAGAGGGAAACAGCCCAGACCACCAGTTAAGGTCCCAAAATATATGTTAAGTGGAAAAGGATGTGGCGTTGCACAGACAACTAGGATGTTGGCTTAGAAGCAGCCATCATTTAAAGAGTGCGTAATAGCTCACTAGTCAAGTGACGCTGCGCCGAAAATGTACCGGGGCTAAACATATTACCGAAACTGTGGATTAATGTATATTAATGGTAGGAGAGCGTTCCAATGGCAGAGAAGCATGATCGTGAGGACATGTGGAGCGATTGGAAGTGAGAATGCCGGTGTGAGTAGCGAAAGACGGGTGGGAATCCCGTCCACCGAATGACTAAGGTTTCCAGAGGAAGGCTCGTCCGCTCTGGGTTAGTCGGGACCTAAGCCGAGGCAGAGATGCGTAGGCGATGGCCAACAGGCAGAAATTCCTGTACCGGTGATATCCGTTTGAGTGATTGTGGTGACGCAGTAGGATAGATGGAGCGTGCGAAAGGTAGAGCACGTTCAAGCAGTGAGTGGTCAGGGCAGGCAAATCCGCCCTGTGATACCATGAGCTGTGATGAGGAGCCGAAAATAGTAGGCGAAGCCATTGATTTCACACTGCCAAGAAAAGCCGCTAGCGAGGATGATCACCGCCCGTACCGTAAACCGACACAGGTAGTTGGGAAGAGAATTCTAAGGTGAGCGAGCGAACTCTCGTTAAGGAACTCGGCAAAATGACCCCGTAACTTCGGGAGAAGGGGTGCTCATAGAGATATGAGCCGCAGTGAATAGGCCCAAGCGACTGTTTATCAAAAACACAGGTCTCTGCCAAACCGAAAGGTGAAGTATAGGGGCTGACGCCTGCCCGGTGC